>CAUZJO010000187.1:0-6784 GCA_963580245.1 Candidatus Sumerlaeia bacterium
TTACTACGTGAATCCTGATGGCGATTTGACCCCCAACGAGACGCCCGTTCGCGCTGGCCTGGCAATCGATGGTTCCAGACTTTTGCTTGATTTCAATCGGTAGGGAAGGAATCGGCGGCTAATCCATGACGCCATACCCATTCCGGAAGAAGTTCGACCCGCGTCAACGGACTGGAGAGCAGCGTCAGTGAACCCCGCTGGCGGTCCGGCCTGTCGCCCTGCCGAGTCCGATGGTCGGGAAACGCTGAATGACGCTAAGGCCGAGAAGTTGGTGGGGCTTCCGTCCCCGAGAAAGGCTGCTCACAGCTCCCAGGATCGATCTTCTCAGGCATAGCCGTGCCCCAACCCTCGCCTCGGCCCGCGTTCGGCGATCCTGGGGCCACAGACACGATTTAGGCCGCGTCCTCCGAGGCCGACCGCCAGGATTGAAATAAAAAAATAAAAAAAATATGCGAGAATGGGGGTCCCGCAATGCCGCCCCCCCCTGCCTTTTCGTACGGAGGGGGGGTGGGGGTGTCAACGTTCCACCACGTTCGACTTCTTTGCGAGGTCGGCGAAACTGACCGAAGGCTGTTCCTTCGCCTGGGAGGCCCCTTCAAGTGCCGCCAACCGAGCCTCCAGCGCCTCGATTTGCGTGTCCTTCTCCTCAAGCTCGGCCTTCATCACGTCATAAAGCCCCTGGATGGCGACCAGGGCGACACCTTCGGCGTCGAGCGTGCCGATGTGGCGCTCGCTCGCGCCCAGGCCGAACGTTGCCATGAAGTCCTGCGCCATCGGGCCGATGTGGCTCACGGATTCGGGTTCGCCCTTGTAGCGCCATTGCGTGACCGGCAGGCCCGCGACCTTCTCAAGAATCTCGCGCCGATCGACCTGCTCGAAGTCCTGCTTCGAGTTGCGGTCCGAACCGTTGGTCCAAACGCCGCCGGCGGTCACATGGGCGGCGTTGCCGTTGGTCGCGTCGGTGCCGACCTCGAGCGGGCGGGTCGGATCGGTTGTGTGGATACCGACGTTGTCGCGCGGGTTCAGCAGAATGTCGGACGCGTTTGTACCGTTTGTCCGAATCTCGAAGTCGTCGGTGGCGTCCAAGAACCCGGTATCGGCGCGAATGAGACCGCCATCCTGGAGCATCGTGAGCCGCGGTTGGTCGCTCTCGCCGCTATCGTCGGTGTCGGCCTCGATCGTCAGCCGGACCGAGCCGGCCCCGCCCGAAATCAGCGTATCTCCATTTTTTGAATCGAAAAGAGACCATCACCCTGGGAATACCCGGCTGCTCATTCGGCGATCCACCCTATTGATTCATAGCCAAGTTGTGCTACCCTCGCATCCACGCTTTCTCCTTTCTCACGGTAACGTGGCCGGCGTTATCTTCTGACGCGGGCCGCTGTGGAGGAAGCAGCCATTCGGAGGGAGGGAAGTTCGATGTTGTATTTTCGTCATGTGAATCGTCTTGCGCTGGTTGGCATGGTCATTCTGACGTGGCTGGTTCCGCCGCTGGCGCTGTCGCAGACGCCGCTGGGCACCGCATTCAGTTACAACGGGCGGCTGCGGCAACTGGGTCAGCCGGCCGATGGGGAATTCGACTTTCAGATCGGGCTGTTTAACCATCCGACGGACACCAACGCCCAGGTCGGATCGATTGTCATGGTGGAGGACGCGCAGGTCACCGAGGGCTTGGTTGTGCTGGAGCTTGATTTCGGCGTGGCGTTCGACCGGAACACACGCTGGCTGGAGCTGGCCGTTCGGCCGGGCGCCGAGACGGGGGACTTCACCTCTCTGATGCCCCGCCAGCGCATCGACGCGGTCCCCCAGTCACAATTCTCGCTGACGACGGCCGGGTTCGATTTCCCGATCGATGAAACGGTCAATATGGACGGTGCCCCTTTCCAGATCACCAACGACAATACCGGCGGGATCGCGATCTCCGGCGTGGCCAGCGCCTCGCCCGGCAACACGATAGGCGTGCTTGGCCTTACGAAAAGCAACAACGGCGGGTTTGGGGTCAGAGGCTTCGCCGATACGACCAGTGGCGAGTCGATCGGCGTCCATGGCGTCTCGCTAAGCCCCGAAGGGGTCGGCGTGCTAGGCGCCAACAGCGCAACCAGCGGCGATGCCGTCGGGATCCAGGGTTCTACATCCAGCCCGTCGGGGACCGCGATCAGCGGCACCGCCCATGCCATGACCGGCGTTAACTTCGGCATGGTCGGCGAGACGAATAGCCCCGACGGGGTTGGCGTGAAGGGCGAGAACAGCATCGCCAGTCCCACCGGCTCATCGATCGGGGTTTTGGGTGAGAGCATGGACGGGGTCGGCGTGCAGGGCCTTGGCGGGGTGTTCGGGATCGAAGGCCTGACAACCGATCCTACGGGCACGGCGATTTTCGGGTTCGGCGGCGCCACGGGCGTCAACGGCGTGGGTGACGCGACCGGTGTCGTGGGCAACGCCAACAACATGGATGGGATCGGCGTCCAGGGCACCGCCCATGCCATGACCGGCGTTAACTTCGGCATGGTCGGCGAGACGAATAGCCCCGACGGGGTTGGCGTGAAGGGCGAGAACAGCATCGCCAGTCCCACCGGCTCATCGATCGGGGTTTTGGGTGAGAGCATGGACGGGGTCGGCGTGCGGGGCCTTGGCGGGGTGTTCGGGGTCGAAGGCCAGACAACCGATCCTGCGGGCACGGCGATTTTCGGGTTCGGCGGCGCCACGGGCGTCAACGGCGTGGGTGACGCGACCGGTGTCGGGGGATTCGCCGCGAGCCCCGACGGGGCCGGCGTCTACGGCCAGAACGATGCCACGAGCGGCCAGGCCGTCGGTGTCAAGGGATTGTCGACCGCTCCCCTCGGTGGAGGCGTATTCGGCGAAAATACTTCGGCGACCGGTTTCACCGTCGGTACTGTGGGTCGAGTTGATAGCGTGGACGGTTCAGGCGTTTTCGGCAGGGCGACCTCTCTGACCGGGGTGACCACAGGGGTGCGTGGTCGAGTTGATAGCCCCGAAGGGCTCGCCGTCTTTGGCAACTCCCGCGCGACGAGCGGCACCAACGCCACGGGTGTGTGGGGAGAGACTACCAGCCCCGCTGGGGCCGGCGTGGTCGGCCTCGGCGTCGACGCTACGGGAGTGAACTTTGGCGTCTGGGGCGAGACGAAAAGCCCCAACGGCTTCGCCGGCCAGTTCATCGGCAACGTGAACATCACCGGCACGCTCACCAAGGGCGTGGACATGTTCAAGATCGACCATCCCCTGGACCCCGCCAACAAGTACCTCTTCCACTCGGTGGTGGAAAGCTCAGACATGAAGAACGTCTACGACGGTGTCGCGACGCTGGACCTCAATGGCAAAGCGACCATCGAGCTGCCCGATTGGTTCGAGGCGCTCAACGAGGAATTTCGCTACCAGCTCACGCCGATCGGCGGCCAGGCGCCGGGGCTCTACATCGCCCAGGAAGTCGCGGACAACCGTTTCGGCGTCGCCGGCGGGACCGCTGGGCTGAGGGTTTCGTGGCAGGTCACCGGTATCCGTCACGATCTCTACGCCGAGAGCAACCCGTTGGTTGTCGAGCAGGCCAAACCCGACGTGGAAGTCGGAACGTTCATTTATCCCGAACTCCACGGTCAGCCCAAGACGGCCTCACTGGCGTTCAAACGGCGCGGAGGGTCCACCGCATCCGGCGCCCGCCGTTCGCGAGTCAAGGCATCGGCGTTTGACGGCCCGGCGGAATCGGGTGCGGCTCCGGCTGCGCTTCAGGCGTTCACGGTGCCTGATCGTCGCAAGTTTCGCCGCTGAGGCAAACTGGCCACCAACCTGCACATTGCGAGGCAAATCAAAGACCGACGCTTCCGCATTGCCAGCGGCGCGCTGGGCCAACGCGTTTGTGGGGGTGGTGGTGTCGTTGCCTGCCCCGCTATTCTGAACACGCGGCACTCGCCGCCAGGCGGGGACATTCTTGTATTCCTTTTCATCCTCTTCGCTTGCGATAATTGTTTCTTCCGCGACCAGGTTCTTGTGTTTAAGTGCATCGATGGCCCCTAGGACTTGTTCCTCTTTGTAGCGCCAACCGGTTACTACAAATAGGTCCTCTTGTCCCCGAATCTCGAATCGCCGCATCAGATCGTCGAGTGTTTCGGGGAAGCTTTCTTTAAGTCCGGCGTAACTTTCGTACTCGATTTCGTTCAAATTGGCAAGCCGTGGGTCGAGGTGGGGAACATCAAAGTTATACTCTTCATCGCAAAACGGAAAATGGACGTTTAGAGAATGCGCACCGTTTTTAAATCCGAGGGATAAGTGGACCCCAGAGAGTTTCCTTTCGGCAAACAGCCAAAACAAGACTGTTCCCCGATAGCCCATAGGAGTCCCGATTGGAACATGCGCGGTAAGGCAATCGCCATCTTCATTGAAATCGATGCCCCTTTTTACGGATTCTTCGTAGAGTACCCGTCGAATTGCTTTGTTTTTGTGACCCTTCACGTCCGCAACGCGGACGGGATACAATCTCCCAGAGATGTCCAGTAACCGTTGTTCGTCCTTCTAGTTCGCTTCTCATACATGACCCACCATTCTGTTTTTTCCTGACGGTCGCCGGATTACACGTAACCCCACCTTCTGAATCCTGGATGCCAAACAGGCCGATTACATGAACACCGGGTCGATGTTCGGTAATGAGCAGCTGCGCAATCCTCGTGCCTTCTTCAAAGTCCGACGGGTGTTCAAGAGACTGTCTCAGGCCCTAGCAATCCTCAAGAATGTCAAACAACAACGAGCCCCTCTGTTCCGCGATTGTCGGATAAATAATTTGTCATTGCCTTTGCGGATGGCGGGAGTGGCCTCGATCATGGAACAGTCGTCGCTGGGGAAGTCACGATCGAGGATTCCGCGATCACGTTTTGGCAAAAGGAAGTTTTCCATACATCCGGTATTTTAAATCAGTTAAACTTTCTTTCTACCTCTCCCCTGGGTGTGGACAGATTTGTCATGTCATTTGTGAACAACTGAAAGTCCCATTATGGAACAGCTGTTACTTTCAACGTATCCGATCTATCGATCAGCCAGGATACGAGATCACTGATCGCACCACTCTTGAAAAAAGGGGTATTTCCATTGTCCTCCCGTGAGTATGGCGTCATGTATGTCAGGGGCGGTCATGAATCCGGCCATCTGATCCTTGCGAACGGCGAATCCACAAGCGACATCGGACAATCGCTCGGAATAGCCGCTGCGTCGGGGATGGCCGGTGAGACCGTGCCAATCATATTGCAAGGAATCTCCGACGATCAAAGCGGTCTGACGCCTGGCCAGATTTACTACGCGAGTCCCGACGGCGACTTGATCCCCAACGAAACGCCTGTCCGCGCTGGTCTGGCAATCGATGGTTCCAGGCTCTTGCTTGATGTCAGTCGGTAGGCAAGAAGTCGGCCACTAGTCGATTATCGCTATTCCATCCCGTAAGAAGATCCAATCCGAAGTCCACCCCCGGTTGGGTAGACTAGTCCGCCTTCCGTCTCACCTGTAAAGACCCAACCTGAGTCGGATGATTTGAAATGTTTGAAAGAAGGTCGTCACGTTCACGTAGAGAGGTTGGTATCCCCAAGGTCACACCTAATACCGATATTCGCTAAATGTTATTCATCCCTTTCCCGTCGTTTGTCTATCTAGCTGTTGAGGTCATTGGCGCAAAGAGGAGCGACCATAGGAATCGAATTGTTGTGCAATTCATAACTCGGACTCTATGTCATTGACTTCTGTAGGTAGGCCCACGGGCGCGACTGTGGCGCCGGATGAAACGACGAGCCGCGATCGAACCGGGCATCGGACATCTCAAACAAGAACACCGCATGGATCGCTGTCGGCTGTGGGGCGCCGAGGGCGACGCCTTCAATGCAATCTCAAGCGCGGCGGGGATGAATTTCTGTAAACTGCTGGCCCACGCGGCGGTTTTTTATTGTTTATTTTTGCGCCTGGCGCAAATCACGAGTCGAAAACGGATGCCTTTGGTTCACCCGGGCTCATCTCTGATCGGCTGGGCTGCTTGAGCAGGGCTTTTTCAGGATCGACTATCCAGCTTAAAGCCCGATTTCTCTGGCCACGGATGGTCTACAGATATATTGAAGCACTCTCTGATCACAAGGTCGGGCCGGCCCCCTAATAACAGCCGTCATAAACCGGTTCGAAAATATCATTGACTCAACCATCCGCGAGGTCAATTATGCCTCCAGCTTGAAAGAGACGCATCGGTTTGCCCCAGGCTTTGAGTGAATCCGGCCCTCCGGGTTGACCGTTGGCGAGATTCTTATGGACGGGAGACGAAGATGAATTACCACATGATTGGGTTAAACGGAAGCGGCAGACTCACGGTCGCGTTGATGGTTATGGCGCTCTGCCAGCTTCAGGCGCAAGACACCCGCGCCATTGAGAAAGGGGCCTCCCACCAAAGTTCCAACACGCTCAACCTGGAGCCGCGGCAAGTCCAAGCGATGGCCTTGAACGAGCTGATCGGCTTTGACGACGCGATTGAACTGAACCATCCGAACCATAGCGCCAGATTCAGCGCCGGCGGGATGCACTTTACGCCGCGCCATGGCCCCCAGTGGCAATGGACATTGACACGGGTTGCGACCACTGAAGGCCCCGTCACCGGAGTCGTGACGGGGGAGATAACCCCTCACGAGACCGCGAACAGGACCATTGATTATCCACGCGGCGGAATTATCGAGCGTTACGTCCCCAAGGCGAACACCGTCGAACAGCAATTCGTCATCCCCGAGTCGCTCGGACTCGCGGCGGACCTTGT
>CAUZJO010000188.1:0-6576 GCA_963580245.1 Candidatus Sumerlaeia bacterium
GAGGGGATGGGAGCGTGAATGACTGCAATCACAAGACTTATGATATCCCCCCGCCGGAAGAAGTCAAGCGCACAATTCGCCGTATGATGTTGAAATTATTAAGGTTAGATGGTTTTAGGACGGGAACTAAGTAACCTGGCAAAGGAAGACCGCTGATCCAAGACAACGCCTCCTATCATAAAAAGCCCGAAGTCTACGAGTGGTTCAGTGCGCAGAGGAAGAAGCTGGAGGTTGTTCCTGCTTCCACGCTATTGAACCGAGCTCAACGCCATCGAGCGGCCATGGCATCAAGAGCAACCCACAGCCCGCTGAACCCCCGACTCTCCTTCCTGGCCGGCCTAGCGCCCACACGACTGGATAGATACCAGTCGGCATCTAGCCATCGGGGGGGAGCCGGTCCCCTTCAATTTCAACTTGCCAAGCAATCCTGGCCCCGGATACATTAGACGAAGAAAAGGCGAATATACGAGTTCGCCCCTCAACCCCTACGCGAGTTTCGATCTATGGGATTTCCGTCGCCAGCAGACGATTACGCCCAAGCGCGTCTTGAGGTGACCGACTACATCGTCAAACATCCCGCAGCCACGTTCTTCCTACGCGCGGAGACCTCTTGCATGGCCCGCGCCGGCATCCGCGCCGGCGATGTTCTCGTAGTGGACAAGTCCCTCGTGCCCCAAAACGGATCGATAGTCGTGGCCTGCGTCCATGGGGATTTCCATGTCCGCCAACTCCGCGTCAGCGGCGGGAAGCATTCCCTGATCGCCACCGACTCTCGTAGCAAGCCCATCGAGATCGACGGCGAGGATTGCGCCGTTTGGGGCGTGGTCACCTTCTCGATCCATTCCACCCATGCAAGCCAACAATGACGCCGGTCTACTACGTCCTGGTCGATTGCAATACGTTCTATGTCTCATGCGAGCGTCTCTTCAATCCCCGTCTCAATCGCGTCCCTGTCGTCGTCCTCTCCAACAACGATGGATGCGTTGTCGCCCGCTCCCCCGAGGCGAAGGCGGGAGGTATCAAAATGGGCGAGCCTTACTTCAAGGCGGAGCGGTTGCTCAAGCGGATCGGATGCGTGAGCCTTTCGAGCAACTACACGCTTTACGCTGACATCTCCCTCCGGGTCGTGGATGTTCTCCGGCAGTTCGGCCTTCCGATGGAGATTTACTCAATCGATGAATCCTTTTTGCGGGTGGAGGGGTACGACAACCTCAAGGGACTCGCCCACGAGATCAAAGAGAAGGTCTGGCGCTGGGTGGGCATCCCGGTAGGCGTGGGGATCGCGAGCACGAAATGCCTCGCCAAGATAGCCAACAAAAGGGCGAAGAAAGACGGCGGAGTCTGCGTCCTACAGGATGGAATCGATGATGTTCTCCGGGAGACCTTGATCCCGGATCTCTGGGGGATCGGCGCCCAGCTCACAAAGGTCCTCATGGCGCATAACATTTTCACCGCCTATGACTTCGCACGAGCCGATCCGAAATGGGTCAAGGACAATCTAACGATCGTCGGCCTGCGGATGATGATGGAACTCAATGGGGCGCCGTGCATTAAGCTTGAGCAAGTGAGGGAGACCCGGAAAGCGTTGACCTGTAGCAAATCGTTCTCTCAACCGCTTTGCGAGTTGAGCGACATCGAGGAGGCGCTCACGGCATACACGCAACGCGCGTGTGAGAAACTAAGATCGGAGCGTCAATTGTGTTCCCTGGCATCCGTGTTCCTCGAAACAAACCGCTTTCGGACGGGATACTACAACAACTCTTGCTCCGTTCGGTTGCCGGTCCCCACCGCGAACACGATCGACATCCTTCATGCTGCCAAGTCGGGATTGCAGAAGGTCTTTCGGCAGGGCCACGAATACATCAAGTGCGGGATCATCCTGACCGACTTCTCTCCAAATGACATTATCCAGGGAGATATGTTCGACGGGAAAGACCAGGCAACGGACAATCGACTAATGGAGACAATCGATCGAATCAACCGCGAGTGGGGAAGCAACACCGCCTATCTGGCGGCGTCGGGGATCAAGCGGGAATGGTCGATGAAACGGAAGATGCTCACGCCTCGCTTTACTTCATGCTGGTCGGAGATTCCGGTTGCTCATTGATCGGTTCGATGCAAGCCGACTCGTTGAACCGGGGACTATTGACGGCAGGGCTGACGGCGTAGGCTTCGGTGAGTTCGGCAGGGTAAGGCTTCAATAGGTGAAAGACTTCCGCTCCCTGGTGCTCAGAATCGCACCATTGAGCGTAATCTTCCGGCTCGATAAAGACGGGCATCCTGTCATGGATCAATCGAACGACATCGTTCGCGTCGGTTGTAAGGACGGCGCACGACACGAGCGCCGGCTTCTGCCCTTTCCAGACATCGTAGATGCCGGCCATCGCCAGGGGCATCCTATCCCGCCGGCGAATGAAGAAAGGTTTCTTGCTCGCGCCCGCCCGTTGCCATTCATAGAATCCGTCCGCCAGGATGAGGCAACGCTGGCGGTCGAAAGCCTTACGGAACATGGGCTTCGTCCCAACGCTTTCGGATCGGGCATTGATCGGCGCCGGTCCCTTGAGGTCGGGCACGAAAGACGAAACGAATCCCCATTTGAGCAAGGCGAGCTTGTGGGGATGGTCGGGCTTGCTCCGCCCGGTCGCAACGACTTGGGTTGAGGGCGGAATATTGTAGGAGGGAATATCGAGAAGGGAGTCGTCAAGCATAAGGTCGGGGAGCACGCCACGAATCAAGGAGATAAGATGTTCGACCGACGAAGCCCTTGCAAAACGACCGCACACGGCAACCACCCCCAAGGCCGTGGATTATAGCCAGACTTCCCGCCGACAGTCTCCATCCATCACGGTTATGATCCCCCCGGACATGGCGTCTCTGCTTTGCGAGGGTGCGATTTGCCTATCCCGTTCGATAAGCGACATGGGGGAGAACGGGAAGGAGATCGGGAGAAATGTCGCCTAGCAGCCCGTTGAATAATGGGCTTTCTCAGCTCATCTTACCGATAAAACATATGGCACCGCCGCCCACGCGTGCCCTCGGTCCGCCGCCGGTTGGCGCGATAAGCTTTGTTCTGCTTCGCCGTCCACCGGTGCCATCTTCGCTTCGCGCGTTCTTTTTTCTCGGGTCTGATATTTAGCGAGAAACAGCCCACTGCGCGAGCGTGGCCTGGTAGTCAAATACTTCATGGGCGCTGCCGCGCATGAGGCGTTCGATCAGTTCATCCACGTTCTCTGAATCAATCCAGCCTTCATCAACCAGTTCGCTGATGGCCTGGGCAAGCCCCCGCCGTGCCATGCGGGCATGTCCCGGCACCATTTCAACCACCGTGTAATCCCCGCCGAAAGTAAACAGCTTATTGGCGGGCGCCGCCTTGATGAACTCCTTGACGAACCGGATCGAGGCCATCGGATTGATGATCCAGGCCCAGCATAGGTCAATAAAGGCATTGGGATAATGCTTGGCGAGGACAATCGCCTCGTCCTGGTAGGGATAAGTGATATGCATGACCACGAATTGTGTTTTGGGGTGAACTTGCAGCAGCTCGCAGAGGTCACTCGCGTTGCTGCGGACCCGGTGCAGCGGCATCTGCCCGGTGTGCGCCATATACCCCGTGTGCAGCTTCACCGGCAGACCGTATTCCGTGGCCCTATCGACGCAGAAGTGAAACAGGTGATCTGAGAGTGCTTTGTGCTCAGCCGGGGAGAGGTCGTTCTTGTCTTTCACGAACCGCGCGAACAGCGGGGCAGCCTCCTGGGAAGAGACCTCTGCAAAATCCAGTCGCCGGAGATAAGCGCAGGGGTTCTTGACGGCGATCGCCCGTGGGCCGTACGTCGCGAAATTCCGATCGATAACGTCATGAAAATCGTCAAGGCTGCGAACCTCCCCGTCTTCCGGGCCGATGACGGATTCAAGATCCAGGTCCGTGCTCAGATTCTGGAAGACAATATCCTGGCAAAGGAGTTCCGGGTCCTGCGTCTCCATGAAAACAGGCGTTTCTAGACTATGAACCTGTGCATATTCAACGCCGGCGGTTTCGTACAGGATCTTCCGGTAGTAGCCGGGCTTGATCGCATCGCGAATACGATCGGAAATGGACTGCACGTTGTCGGCCCGCAGGTCGTCCTCGTCATAAAGCAGTCGTACCGTCTCGCGGATGGCCTGCATATAACCGGTGTGGCGGGTCTTGCGGTACCAGGGATCGAGCAGCTTCCACTTATCCGCCGGGCTGATCTCGAATTCGAACAGTTTGTCAATGGACTCACGTTCCATGCCTGACGAGTGAAGGTCCGAGTGCGCATAGTTCCTAAAGAGCAGTCCGAAATCGGGGGCGCCGACGGGGACTTGAGCGGTGAAGCCGGGATCAAGGGCGGCGAGCCGCTTTGACTCCTCGAAAAGGTGTTCGTGGGTATCGACGAAAGGTGTCCGGTTCACATGTTGCAGGATCGTTTCGCTGATGGGCATTACGTGGCATGATTCCTTGTCGGCGTGTTTCGACTGCTGTCGTCAGGTTACTCGAAGAATTTTGCGGAGGCCGTTGTGTTTACGGCGCCGATCGTGTAGTTCAGATCATCGAAGTAGACGTAGTTTTCCTTTCCGTTTTAGTTTTGCTTGTTGAAGACGCCGAAGGCGTTGAGCGAGGCGCCT
The DNA here is from genome assembly GCA_963580245.1 of Candidatus Sumerlaeia bacterium. Taxonomy (GTDB): domain Bacteria; phylum Sumerlaeota; class Sumerlaeia; order MVZB01; family MVZB01; genus CAUZJO01. Next base: position 4,645 of record CAUZJO010000188.1, read on the forward strand.
TCGGCCCGATGCGCCGAGGTCAGATTGACCGTCGACATACTCGTGCCGTCCAATTCGAAGGTGAGTTGACCATTGCCGTTGCCGCCCTCGGGGTTGTAATAGATCCTGAAGTCGCGCGGCGTTCCGTCAGCCAAGTAATAGATGGTTTCTCCGGCCGCCACATTACCCTGCGACGTTCCAACCATCAGCTGGATGAATCGGCCGTTGTTGGTGATGCTGTCCATGTGAATCCCCGCGAGATTCTCGGGCGGCCATGCCTGCGCGCTTGTATTGAACCATCCAAAGTGAAGCCCCGAGTCGATGGTCCATTTCTCAATCGATATCTTGCACGTGGCCTCCAGGGCTTTGTCAAACCCGAACGTCCCGATATCGGTGTCGGCGTAATAGCCTTTAAAGCCGTCATGCGTGTGATGCACATTCCACCACTCTCCGCCCATCTCGCCCGGGCTGGCGCCGCCGGCAAGGTTCGTGGAGCTGCTGTAGCCGTATTAGTTGGTACCATACAGATCGTATCGGCAAATGTGGTGTTATTGCCACTGCCGGTCCAACTCGGATCGGAGTCAAAATCGTACGGAGTGCCGTTGACAACCAAATCGTCGAAGTAGATCTCGCATGGATCGCCGCTGGGCAGGTTGTTAGCGAAAATGCCGAACATGTCGAAATCCGCGCCCTGCGCTTTGAAGCCGGTTTGGAGATTAATTGTCGCCATGTGTGTGCCATCGATCGACAACGTCACGGCTCCCTTGTTGCCGTTGGCCGACGGGTCGTACTGGAGATCGAAGGTGTGGGCCACGTCGTCCTCGTTGATTTGGAGATCGACCCTCGCGCGATCGGCAACGCCATGGCCCGTCCCAGATTGTACAAAGGGACTGGTATGATCGGGAAACCTGGCTCCCGGAAACCCCATCCCGACAAAGTCAGAGGGTTGCCAGCCCTGGAAGCCGCTGTTAAACCAACCGAACCAAAGCCAGCTTTGCTCGGTATACCCGCCATTGTTATAGACGTCTTTCACGAAGAACCTGCCGGTGCAGGTCAGCGTGTCGTCAAAGTCCTGGGTCACCGACACCCCGTAAAAGGCCGGGGTGGTCGAGGACACGATTGTTCCGCCGATTTCACCGGTGGAGGCGCCGCCGGCAAAGTTGGAGATCTCATATCCGAAATCCTGCGTGACGGGCTGAAATGCATAATCGATATTGTTGTGGTAGCCCGTCCACCCGGGACCGGAGTCGGAATACTCAATGACCACATTATCGAGCATGGCGATTCCAGGTTGGTCCGGCGGCGGATCAAAACGAAGGGCGTTGGCGAACACGAAATAGTAGGACGCATCGTTGCTTTCGGTGGTCGTGCCGTCGGTTAATTCGACCCAATCGGCTCCGCCATGATAATAAAACGTCGCACCCGCCGTCAGGCCGAGAGTAATTCGCAGGCTGATCCATTCATCGTCGTTCACCAAACCCGGAATCGCAGGCGCCCATTCCTCTTCCTTGGTCGTCCAGGCCAAGGGATAAAGATCGTTCGAACCCGGACAGCACGTATTGAATAGATACGTCACGTTCTCGTAAGAAGGCGGGTCGCTCGACGAACCGACCATATTCATCGCCGAGGTATTATGCCGCATATCGAACGTCACTTGAACTCCTTTTTCCAGAGCGCGCCCTCTGGTTTTTCCATCAGCTCCTCAAAGATGAAACGCACCTACGCCTCATCGCGGCGGCGTTTGGCGTGCTGCTTTGGCTGGCGGGGAGGGCGCTGCGCTACATTCTGTTCAGAGTCGGTTAGGGAATCCGGCTCAACCGCTCTACCCGACATTTCCCATTTTGCTAACCAAACCGTTCGATCCTCCAAATCTTTGAGTGGATCAGCCCACCGTGCCTGGCCAAAGGCAAGGGATTTGAGCATGGATTCTGGCCGAAGAAGCTCTTTTGAGTT
>CAUZJO010000189.1:0-6556 GCA_963580245.1 Candidatus Sumerlaeia bacterium
TCTCAACTCTTGCTGCTCGAACATCGACTTCGGCTTTTATTCATCGGCCATTTGAAAAATTATACCATGACTTTCTATTTCTCAAATGGGAAATATGGGCTTATGGAGTATCTGTCCAGCACGGAAGACCAAGAAATGCCTCGATCACGATAACTTATCGGCGCCGTCCGACCTCGGCTCCACTGATCATCGGCTCCGCAATGGGATCGCTGAACCAGCTTCGCGTGTCTCGACATCGAGTCTCGGCATATTCATGACGGGCCTCGCTGACCGGTCGCGTGAGAGTCGCGCCGCCATCAAATGGCGTCGGCAACGCAGCGGAATCCGGCATTGCCGGTCGAGCTGTCCGGCGTGTTCTTGGTGCGAGCGGCCACGCGGTAGCGGTTACAGTAGGAATCGTGGCACAGGTACGACCCGCCGCGGATGACTTTCTCGGTCCCCGCGGGGGGGCCCGTCGGGTTGTCGCGCGGACCGTCCAGGTGATACGCGCTGCTCCAGCAATCCCAACACCATTCCCAGACGTTTCCGGCCATGTGGAACAGGCCGAAGGCGTTGGCCGGGAACGAGCGGGCCGGCGCGGCCCCCAGGTGGCCGTCCTCCAGGGTGTTGTTCTGCGGGAATTCGCCTTGCCAGATATTACAGTAGTGCCGTCCGTTGGGCTTGAACTCGTCGCCCCAGGGGTACCGTTTGCGCTCCAGCCCCCCGCGCGCGGCGTATTCATATTCGGCCTCGGTCGGCAGGCGCTTGCCGGCCCAGGCGCAATACGCCATCGCATCGTTCCACGAAACGTGAATGACGGGGTAATCCATGCGCCGGCGGATGTTCGAGGCGCGGCCCTCGGGGCGACGCCAATAAGCACCCGGAACCTTGCACCACCAGGGCGCCTCGCGCGGGCGCTGCTTGACCTTGCGGAGAAGCTCGGGCGCGAGCAGTTGAAAGAAGACGTACGACCAACCGAACCGCTCCGCCTCGGTTTTGTGGCCGGTCTCCTTCACGAAACGCTCGAACTGCCGGTTCGTAACCGAAGTTCTATCAATATGAAACGGCGCCAGCCGCACCTCCCGGACCGGCCCCTCGCCGTCCTCGGTGTAACCGATCCCGTCGTCGGCCCCCATGAGAAACGACCCACCCTCCAGCCGCACCATCCCGCTGGTGCTGGTCTTGGACGTCGGCGCGTGGGGCCGCGCTGGGCTTTCCCGAGCCTCCCACGAACCGGGACGACCCGGCGTGCAGCAACTTTTTTCTGAACTCATGGGCTTGCTTTGGAACCTTGGAAACTACGCCGACAATCTATCGCGGCACACCTTGCTCGAACATCTCAGATGCCGGGTCCAGTTCCCAGCAACCGCGCTTCCCTCCAGCACCCCTCAGCCGTTTCGAGATCACCGCCCCCTTGGTCACAAGGTCGATTTCCATCTAAAGATCCGGATTCGAGTCAAGCGTTCATTGGAAGGGGCTTGAGTTTCTAAAGGTTCCACTCGCGGCTCCGCGGGCCCGCAGTGAATCATCATATCACCCCCGCTAATCACGCCATCGCCGTCTTCGATGTATAACACGCCGATGTGATCGTACCATCCGGCAACCGTGCCAGGATAATCGAATGTCACCAGGTCGCCCTTCTGAAATTCGGTCCGGCAGGGGACTTGTTTTTCCTTATCCACGTAAATCGTCCCGCGCTCTGTCAAATAATGGACCGGTCCGACGGCGTTCATCTGCTCGATCAAGCCGTTCACCCCCGTGAATGCAAAATCGGAGTTCGCCCACTTCCGATAAGCGCCGATCAGCATATCCGCGCAGTCCACGCCGATATAGTTCTCCACCTGTTTCTCATGGCTTCCGAAGAGTCCCGGGACGTTAAAAAACGAGGTCACGTAACCACAAAACGTGTTGTCGGCGCGCACCGCCAGTTTCATGACGTCATTGGAGATACCTAGGTAATTGACCACGCTTTCGTCCTTGGAGCGGATCGTGCTTCCCGAGACCGAAGCTTCCACGCCATAGCGCATCAGGCCAAGGCCGCCGTGGAGGTCGTATCGCCTATCCGTGGGGTGGGCGTCGGCTGGAATTCTCCAGCGGTCCCGATATTCCGGTAGGTATGTGGATTTATACCGAATCTTGTCAAAATCGATCCAACCCTCGGAAGCCTTGGGGGACCTTGGGGTATAAGCGTTCGTATACCAAAGATAAGACGGAACCGTGGGGTCATTGCCTTTCGACGGGTGCCTCATATACGGCTCGATTTTCACCCATCGTATCGTGAGATCTAATTCTTCATCCCATTTCTTTATGTTGATCATTCGGCCGTCGAGGGCTGCTTCTCCGGGAATATCAGAATAGTAAAACCGGCCATTGTCAGATCGCTTTTCAAGAAGAGCAGTGAGTTGGCAAGAGTTCTTAATCTCGATCTCGACCTGAGACGGGTCCGCCCGCAATGAAGAATTCTTGGATGCGAGGATGTGGATATTCCACTTCTCACCGCCGTGGGCCGCGGCGGCAATCCAAAAATAGTGTAATACGATCAATGGGAGCAGGAATCTGCCGTTAGGCTGGTGAATGAAAGATGAGAAGGACATTAAGGTGTCTCTAAAAACTCAGTCCCGGTAGGGACGATTGCTTTCAGCCCGCCACGCAAGTGGCGGGAAATCAATCCGAAAACGAGTTTGAGTCCCGTAGGGACGACTGCAAACCGGTTTTTTAGAGGTTCCCACTATCCGCTGGTCGTCAATACTTTAAATATCCACCGCCTCCTCGATCTTCGGGGGGCTTAAGACGACTTTATCATCCAGGAACTCGACCATGCGATCCAATTCAACGCGGTCCTGGCTCATCGTGTCGCGGTCGCGGACGGTGGCTTTGTGGTCTTCGAGCGAGTCGACGTCGACGGTGACGCAAAAAGGCGTGCCGATCTCGTCCTGGCGGCGGTATAGTTTGCCGATCGCGGCGGTGTCGTCATACATCGCCCGCCAGCGGGCCTTGAGGTCGGCGGTCAGGTTGCGGCAGATTTCGACGATCTCGACGCGCTTCTTGATCAGCGGCAGGACGGCCACCTTGATCGGGGCCAGCGCCGGGTGCAGGCGCAGGACCACGCGCGGGCGATCCAGGACCGTCTCTTCGTGGTAGGCGTCGATCAGGAACGTCAGGGCCGCGCGGTCGACGCCCGCCGCCGGCTCGATCACCACCGGCGTGATGTGTTCGCCCGACTCCTGATCGAAATACTTGAGGTCCTTGCCCGAGCATTCCATGTGTTGGGTCAGGTCGTAACAGCCACGGTGCGCGATCCCCTCCAGCTCGCCCCAGCCCATCGGGAAGTTATACTCGACGTCGTAACAGCGTTTCGAATAGTGGGCCAGTTCGTCGTCGCCGTGCTTGCGCAGCCGCAGGTTTTCGCGCTGGATGCCGTAACGCAGGTACCAATTAAACCGTTCGGAGACCCAGTGGCGATACCACTCGTCGTCGGTCCCGTCCTTGCAGAAATACTCCATCTCCATCTGCTCGAACTCGAGCGTGCGGAAGACGAAGGCGCGGGTGGTGATCTCGTTGCGGAAGCTGCGGCCGACCTGCGCGATGCCGAACGGGAGCTTGCGCCGCATTGTCGCACGTACGTTCTCGAAATTGACGAACATCCCCTGGGCGGTCTCGGGGCGTAGGAAGACGGTCGAGGCGGAGTCCTGGATCGGGCCGACGTGGGTGCGGAAGAGCAGGTTAAACAGCCGCGGTTCGGTCAGCTCCTTGTTCCCGCAGGTCGGACAACCCACCGACGCCCCCAGGAACTCGATCTTTTCGACTTGCCCAAGCTTTCGCCCGTCGGCCTCGAAGCCGGGCCGAATCCTGTCGCTGGGGACTTCGCCGCCGAGTTCAACCTCCAACCCTTCGACCTTGCCGCCTCCCTCGTCGGTCGCCGTGACCCGATAGTTGGCCCGGTAGTTTGGGACGTGATCGGCCCGGAACCGCGCCTTGCAGCTCTTGCAATCGATGAGGGGGTCGGTGAAGTTCTCGACGTGACCCGACGCGCGCCACACCTCCGGGTGCATCAGGATCGAGCACTCGATGCCCTCGATGTCGTCGCGCTCCTGGACCATCGCCCGCCACCAGGCGTCGCGCACGTTGCGCTTGAGCTCCACGCCGATCGGCCCATAGTCATAACACGCCGTCATCCCGCCGTAGATTTCACTGCTCTGAAACAGAAACCCCCGTCGTTTGCACAGAGAGACGATGGTATCGAGTTTAACGGTCATGTTGCTTGATGCTCTTTGTGATTGAGTTGGGCGAGTGCGGATTCACGCGTATGACTAATAGATCTCTCGCGGAGCCCTCGCGGCCAACTCCGCCGCACATCCCTACCATAACGGCGTGAATTGATGCAAGCCCGACCCCCGGGTCCGCGTTTGTTTGGGGTCGATTTGCCGCTCATGGTCGTTCCATATTCACTTTTGACCACCTTTCCCGCGAGAGGCCATCCACGGCGGTCGGTGGGGCGTACAGAAGGCCAGCTTGACAATATTTGGGTCTGAGCCCGGAATCCCGCGCGGCCCATCAGTGCCCAAAACATTCTAATCCTTCGACTTACGTCTCAAAACCGAAAGGCCCTGGAGTTCCGTTCGTCCCTCATCAATCCTGGCCGGAATCTTGTCGGACGGAGGGGCCGGGGTCAAGATTTCGTCACTTCTGGCCAATGAGAGAAAAAAAACGGTAATCTAGCAAAAAAAAGATTGCATCGTGGGTTGGGTAATATCCTTCCTTAAATCACGCACCCGTTGGGTGAGTGCTCCGGTATGGTCTGGCCCCTGTGTGGGTCGGATGCTTGAAACAGATCCTTTACGCGAAAACGACGCTGAGAGCTAGAACCCTCCGATTTGAGATCTGGTCGGCGGAGGTTTGGACTGAGCCCGAGCCAGCCAGATCAGGGCTCGATGCTCTGGGAGTACTGGCGAACAATCAGCTAATCGCGCCTAGGGGATCAAAAACGTGCGCCAGAATACCATATGAGGCATTCTGTGTATCTATTATGCACATATGCGCCACAATGGCACATGAAAAGGTGTGGGCCATTTAGATTGACGGGATCCTCGGCCGCCAGAATCAACGGAGTTGATGCTGGTGATGGGCGTACGGCTACGTCCAGACCCTGCGGCCTCGAGCTCCCATGCGTCCGGTCCATGCCATCGGAGCACTCATCCCACAGGCATGTTCAGTTACATCGTCCAGCGAGCCCAACCGGGTATCGGTCTTCGCAAAACACGTCCACGACGGTTCAACGCGGCACGCCCGCGGGCACTGTTGCGCCATGGGTTCCGACCCATGCAACCATTCTTGAATCGGATTGCCAGCATAGGTCAAGGCGCATGCGAGATTTGGTTTATTTCGACCAGATCCGGAAACTCACACCGCGATGGAGAGATTTAACGTGAGTCGGGTTATCGGTCTACTGCTTTTGGCTTTGCTTGTCTGCTCGTATGTCGAGCCGGCGGTCCATGCCGCCGAGTACTATGTTGACTTCGCCGAGGGGTCGGACGACAACGACGGGATTTCGCCTCAGACGGCGTGGAAACGCGCCCCGGGCGATCCCTACGCCACCGCCAATGCCAATCGAACCTTGTCGCCCGGCGACGTTGTCCTCTTGAAGGGCGGCGTCTACTACCGCGGGAGTTTATGGGTTCCGTCAGAGGGAAGCCCGGGCAATCCCATCGTCTATGAAGGCGATGGTTGGGGGACCGGAAAGGCGATCATTGACGGTTCGGAGCCCATCGCCGGGGCTTGGCTCAAGTGCGAATCCGCGGCTGATTGCGGTGGAAACGCGAACTGGAGCAACATTTACTACACCTTTGTGGATAGTCCCTCGATTGCCGAGCCTGCGCTCAGCATCAGCCTGTTTCATAACGACCGGCCGCTGGTGGCGGCCCTGGGCGGCTCGGACTTGGTGGGTTCTTATGTATACCTGCGGGTCAATCCCAATGAAATCGTGTGGCGCGAAATCTTGAGCTACGAAGAATCGTCCCATACCATCATTTTCGACAGTGCCAATGTGTATACCGACAGGGATACGCATTACGCCTTGGCGAACGTAATCAATGATAATGTATTTGATGCGCCGGGCGAATTCTATCTCTCCCCCACGTCCAAGGCCGACGGGTCCTACAAGCTCTACGCGTGGCCGCTGGACAATGAGGACCTGACCACCGGCGGTGACATATCGCTCGCGATCAGGGTCCGAGGGATCGACCTCAAGGACCACAACATCCTCGAGGGCTTCAAGATCCAGAAGCTGATTGGAACTATTTTCGCGGAAGGCCGGGCCGTGGGCGCCGGCGGCACCGAAGGCGTGATCATTCGCGGCAACGAAATCCAACTGATCAATATGATAAACGGCGCGGCGATCCATTGTTCGGGCAGTAATCTCGCGTCCAACATGCTGATCGAGGACAACTATTTAGTCGATCCTGAAAAAGACCCCTTGCCCAACAACAATGGGATCAAAACGCTGGTGGGTGGTGTATAGTTTTGCAAGAAAAGCGGTCAGTCGCCGCCGAAACCTTGCGAAAGTTGGCTCCATGAAACC
>CAUZJO010000190.1:0-6521 GCA_963580245.1 Candidatus Sumerlaeia bacterium
TTCTCGCCGCGCGAAAAGTCCATGACCGAATACAGGCTGTTGCGATGGGATTCATCAAATGTATCCCCGGTGGCCAACGTGAAGAACGCCCAGTCGCCCGCGCCGATCTCCTCGAGCTCGACCTGCCCTCCCTGACCGGTCGTCGAAATCCACTCGCCGGCGTCGAGCACCCCGCCCGAATCGTCGAAATTCTCCTCCAACACAACCGTCTGCGCCTCAACCGAGATCGTCAGCGCCAAGCTCGCGATCACGGCGGCCACGCATAGTACTGATCGAATTTTTCCTACCATCCGCATTTGACCCTCCACCCTTTATGAAGGATTTTACAATGTCCCGTTAATGCCGTTCGAAACCTGGTTACAACAGTTACGCCTTTATATAACCCCCCTCGGAGAGAGTGGTCAACTAGAAATCACCCCATGTCGCGGCACGGGGAGCAGGTTGCTTAAATCAAAGATAACAGGACTTTAGAGAGAGACAAGAGGCTTAAAGTTCGCTCACCCAGGTATCGTATCGTTCGGCGGAGCCGCCCCAGACGCATGCGGCAAAATTGTCGCGTTCCAAGCCCTGCCGTTGCGCGTGGATAGCCTCTGTTTTCCATCGCTTTACCGGCGTAATGCTCGATGACGCAAACCTTGTATTCCGATAGCTCGTGTCTCCAGCGGTCGATGCCTTCGGTGAAAATCGGTTGAATGGCTCGCCGTTCGTTCTCGAGGAGCCATCCTCCCAGACGATCGAGCCGGTGCTCACTCTTGCAGCGACTTAGCATCTCATCGGTATAGCTTTCATTCAGGAATGCGCAAGTGTCGCGCAAGACCGCGACTGGATCCCCCACCAATTCTTCATACTGAACTACTTTGAATCGATGGTCCCTTTCCCAGCGTTCGATGATCCGGACCGAATCGCGCCACTCACGCGCGTGGCAGTCTTGCCACTCGTGGCCATAAGGCGCCTCCCTGAAGGACGCGAACACGGCCCTTGGATCACGAAGCATGAAGATGACTCGCGCGTCGGGAAACCAATTATAGATCAGATAAATATGTTGATAATGATGAGGCGTCTTTTCTCCGCAGCGCGGTTTGCCGAAGCGGTCAGCATAGGCCTGGAGCAGAAGAGGGGAGATGGATTGAAACGACCGATGTTGAAGCTTCGCGATCTCTTCAAGCAAAACGCTGTGGTCCAGTCCAAGAGTCAAGAAGCGTTGGTGTTCCGTAAGATCCATCCAGAAAAAGATAAAATATTTCTCTTTGTTAAGATCGAGGTGTTTGTTCGGCACAGCCCAGTGATTGATGAATCAGGTTTCCGGCGCGACGGCGATGCGGGGATAGGCGTCGACCAACACACTCATCAGCGTGGTTCCCGATCGGTCCATTCCGACAATGAAAATGGGTGAAATCGGTGTCATTGGTGCCTAGGCGGCCGCGGCTGGAAGTGTCCGTTCAACTCGCGTTCAGGGATGCCTTTATAGTCCTCGAAAGATAGTGTGACACAGTTATGGTCCACACGTGCGTGGGGATGGTCCTGAAAGAGGAGTTGACACGATATTTGGGCGCCGAGCCTTTCATCAGCTCGCGTTCATCTCGATCGATTAGCTCCGCCAGATCTATTCGCGCCATCTCGCGGTCTTAGCGGGCCGTCTCCTTTTCCAGATCGCGCCGCGCCGCATACCGCCCGCGCGCCACCTCGCACGCCACCAGCCACGTCACCGGGTTCCAGTGACGATACAGGATGCACAAGGCGATGCTGGCCAGATAACCCAGCGGCCAGGGACGCAGGGGCTTCTGACAGACGCGCAGCGTATTGAGCTGGTACGTTGAATAATGGGCGTGATAAATCAACCGCCGCATGTATCCGACCGTCACCCGCGAGTCCGGGATGATATGGGTCAGCTTGAGCGCCGGGAAATAACCCACCGCGTAACCGGCGTCCATAACCGTCATGACGATGTCGATATCGCCCGACCCCCCCAGGCTCCGGCCCCTGCGGTCGAAGTCGCGGCGAACCGAGTCGTTCTCCAGTTGTCGGGCGTAATCGCCGGCCGCCTCGGCGCGCAAGACCATCCCGGCCCCACGCGGATACCAGGCGTCATACGTGTTCCGATCGTTGATCCAACGCGACTGGTCGCCCTGATCGATCACGGCCAGGTAATGGTAAAAGAGGTCGATCCACCCCGGCGGTTTGCGCTCGAACTCCCCCTTGCATTTGCCGCCGATCGCCCCCAGAAAAGGCCTCTCCTCCATGATCCGCAACGCGTGGGCCAGGTATCCTTCCTCCAGGACGTTGTCATCATCGACCATGACCAAATACTGGCCGGCGGCCTCGCGAAACCCTCTCAGCCGAGCATGGGTTAAGCCCAATTGCGATTCAACGACGACACGCGCCGATTTCAATCTCGACAGGTCCGCCCATTCGGCCAGCGGCCGGTCGCTAAGGTTGTCGACGACGATCAGTTCCCAATCCTCGGCCGCCAGCGTCTGGGCCGCCAGCGAGTCGAGGGCACGCCGCAAATACTCGCGATTCGGATTATGCGTACAGAGCAGGACGCTGAGCTTTGGGCCGGAATCCATCGAAGGCGCGCATCATCTCTTATTCGAGTCTTATTCGAGAAGAATCGCGCCAGTCTAATCGATGGGCCCGGCTTCGTCATCGGATACATTTGGCGAAAATCCCGTAATCTGCGGTCGGGATCGCCGGCGCGATCAGGTACCCAACAGCCGCGACCGAATGGCCCCCGCCCAGACACACCGCCCTCCGGCCAATCGCAGCAATTCCACCTCCAGGGCCGGCCAGTGGCCCGTCAGGTCGGCCTCCTGAAGGCGCCGTTCGAGGCGGGGCAAAATCGCCTTGCGCACCAGTCCAGCCCCAAGACGGCGGGGCCGACGCTCCGGCAGCTGCGCGTATTGCCATCCCCAAAGGAATTGCTCGCCCGCCCCCGCGACGTCGATCATGCCCGGCCTGAGATGCCCGAGGATCGGCGAAACGTCCACGGCCCGGCCCTCGAGTGCCGCCGCCATCCCCAGGCTGTAAAAAACGTGCTCGTTCGCCAACCGGCTGTGCGCCCGCGAGCCGATCGCCGGGGCGGCGGAGAGTTCAGGATGCATCAGTCGGCGGTCTTCATCGGCCGCCTGGGCCAAAATCTCCAGCTTGTCGCGCAGCAACCGGCGGGGGTCACGGCCCAGACTATCACGCCTCTGCCGATAGCGGCCCAGGAACCGGTGGACCGGAACGAACCGCATCCCACAGCGGATCATCCGCGCCCATAAATCCCAATCCTCGCACGTCTTGAGCCCCGGCACGGCAAGCCCCCCGACCCGCCGGATGCTACTCGCCCGCGCCATCACCGCCATTCCCGCCCCAAACGGATTGGAGCGGAGGACCTGCTCCGGCCACTGCGGAGGCCAATCCCCGGCGGGATTTAAATCGCCATCCCACGGCCGCGATTGGTGAAATTCATCAAGGACAGTCCACCCATCCTCGGCCACCAGCAGAGCGTCGCCGACCACCGCATCGGCATCGGGCCGACCCTCAAACCCCCGCAAACAAGCCGCCACCGCCCCCGGCTCAAGCAAATCATCCGCGTCCAGGCAGACAATATACTCCCCCCCCGCGGCCTCAAAACCCGCCTGCCGGGCCCCCGAAAGCCCCCGATTGTCCTGATGAATGACGCGAACCCGCCCGGGATGTTGAATCGCGAGACGCTCGGCAACCTCGCGGGTGCCGTCGGTCGACCCGTCATTGACGATCAGCACCTCGCACCCGCCACCGTCCTGGGCGAGGGCCGACTGGACCGCCTCGCCCAGCATCGCCCCCTGCTGATAACACGGAATTAGGACGCTGACCCGCACCCGCTCCACGTTCGCCCCGCCTCATCCCAGCGACGCCACGTAGGCGCCATAGTTGCGCCGCACCTCGGCCAGCGAGTCCCCGCCAAACTTACCCAGAAACGCCCACGCCACGGCATAGCTGATCAGCGCCTCCCCGACGACCGCCGCCGCCGGCAGCGCACACACGTCGCTGCGCTCCTTGCTCGAGTCGAACGCCTCCTTGGTCTGGAAATCGACCGACGCGATCGGCTGCATCAGCGTCGAGATCGGCTTCTTCGCCACGCGCACGACCAGCGGCTCCCCGTTGCTCATCCCCCCCTCGATCCCCCCCGCGCGGTTGGTCTTGCGATAAAACCCCCCCGAGGGGCCGTGGCCGTCGGGCAGCTCGGAGGGATCAGCGGTGTGGTAAATCGCGTCGTGTACCTGGCTCCCGCGCAACCGAGCGCCCTCGAATCCCGGACCGATCTCGACCCCCTTGATCGCCTGCATGCTCATGATCACCTGGCCGATCTTGCCGTCGAGCTTCTCGTCCCAGTTCATCACGTTGCCCAGCCCGCTCGGCACGCCGGTGACGATCACCTCGAAAATTCCGCCCGCCGTGTCGCCCTCTTTCTTGCACGTGTCGATCAACTCGCGCATCGCGTCCTCGACCGAGGGATCGGCCACGCGCAGCTCGCTCCGCTCGGCCCGCCTTGCAATCTCGTCATACGTCAGCCCCGAGGCGTCGGCCTTGATGCCGCACAGCTCGACCACGTGCGACACCACCCGCATCCCGAACTGGCCCAGCAGCCCCTTGCACAGCCCCCCCAGGGCCACCTGCGTCGCCGTCGCCCGCGCTGACGCCCGCTCCAGCACGTTGCGCGCGTCGGTATGGTCGAATTTCTGGACCCCCGGCAGGTCGGCATGACCGGGTCGCGGCCGCGTGATGGCCCGCTTGCCGCTGTAGTCGGGTTGCGGCTCGGGCGACATGATCTCGGTCCAGTTGCGCCAGTCACGGTTCTCGATCACCATCGTGATCGGGCTGCCCAACGCGAACCCATGCCGCACCCCCGCAACGATCCGCGCCGCGTCCGACTCAATCTTCATCCGCCCCCCACGCCCATACCCCCCCTGGCGCCGCTTGAGGTCGCGATTGATCGCCTCGCTATCGACCGGCAAATTAGACGGCATCCCCGAGACCGTCAACGTAAGCTGCGGCCCATGCGACTCGCCCGAAGTCATGTAACGCAAAACCGCCATAATCCCCAATCCCAAAATCCGCGACCAATCTCCCGACTACCTGAAACTCCTCGACCAAAGACGGACACGAACCGATCATAACGAATCGCAAAGGGTTGGCCTAGCGGTTTTCCAGGGATGCTCTCGTTCCGTGCCATTGCTCAGGCTGGTGGGCCGTTGCTTGGTGGACCGGGGAAACGGAAGGCGAAAGAACTTAACATCTAAAACTGACAATTTAAAATTGACAAATGTAGCTGATAAAGGAACGCTAAGCCCTGACAATGACGCAGAGGGCTCGGATTGAGCTGCTGGCGTTGGTGGGCGTTGGGTGGTTAGCACGCGGGAGCAATAGGCTCGATGCTGGAGAGAGTCAGCAGCGTTAATAGAGTTGGAACAAAGACGCAATATAAAATGAAGTTGGAACCATGATGCATGACATACGATCTCATACCGGCTAAACACGTTGAAACCATCCAACGGTCGGAAGTCCCTTCGCTCATGGACAATATCCGGCCGTCGTGGAAAACCAAGAACCTGATCACGAGGGTGCATCGCCTGCTGACAATAGATCCCAGCAGTGCCTGTCAACGCATACTCAATGCTGCGATTCACAATCTTCGTGAGAAGATTGTTCTCGCCGGAATCGACATCGCCAAAGCAGCAGCGGCACAATCGAAACTCCCAGCTGTTACATCGGCCGAGGATCTTGAGCGTTATCCAACGGCAAAACTCATTGATCTGGCCTACAAAATCGGTTTTCTCTCGCGACCGGAATGGCGTCGTCTTTGCCGTTGTTACGAAATCCGCCGTGATCTCGAGCATGAAGATGATGAGTACGAGGCCGGAGTTGAGGATTGTGTTTACGTATTCCGTACCTGTATCGGTGTCGTACTGTCTCGGGATCCTATTGATCTGCTCAGGGTAACCGATGTAAAGAACATTGTCGAGGGGGCAACGCCAGCTGTTCCCACAGAGACACTCGTGGAGGACTTCCGAAAGGCTCCGCCTCTGCGGCAGGAGGAAATTCTCAAGTTTCTAATGAGTGTTACCCTCGACGAGACTCAGTCCGAGATCGTACAGCAAAACGCATTCACCTTCTTGGAGCGTCTGTCTCATTTTATCCATAACTCCGTCCGGCTAAACCTTGCGAACAGTGCGCCTCCCCCCAATCTTAGACCACGAATCGGAAAATTTAAGGTGGAATCTGTGGTTGCCTGTTGCGTGTTCTGAGCGGTCAACAAGCCGCCCCTGCTGATGCCGTTGCGTGGCGCGGCCCGTCCCCGAAGCGAAGCGACGGCATCTCGCTCGATCATGTCCGACCCCCTCCACCGACAAATACCTCTGCCGGGGTCTTCTTGTCCAGAGCCCAATGTCTCCTTTCTCCGTTATAGTAGGCAAAGTAGTCTCCAAGTCCTTGGTGTAGCGCCAGCCCATCGGCATAGGCCTTCGGGTAAATCTCCTCGTATTTCAGCGTCCACC
>CAUZJO010000191.1:0-6469 GCA_963580245.1 Candidatus Sumerlaeia bacterium
CCACGGACCAGCAAATCGTTGGCGTATTTCGCGACGGGCATGCTATAATGAATCCGCCGAAAGTGATGGAGATTCAGGAAGGGGACAAGCTAGTCTTGCTTTCCGAATCCCGCGAGGATTTCGACGCTATCGAGAATGAGATTCTAAGCAAGCAATCGGCATAGGAGGTGCATATGAGCGACGCAGTGGAAGTGGCTATTCGTAAATCGCAAGCATTCGACGAGTTCCTGACGCTGAACGGCTTCGGGGTCGAGGATCTCGGGGGCGAAAACTTTGCCGTAACCCGTGAGGGCGAGTTGCCCGTCATGGTTAACGTGACCGGGGGCGTCATACGGTTCCAGGTTGATCTCTGCCCCACGTCGGCCATCGATTCGAAAGACACGTACTTCAAACTTCTCGATCTCAACACGGAAGTGGTACCCGTCTCGTTTGGCATCGACTCCACAGATTCGGACAATCCGCGACTGGTCATTACCGAAAGCCGGTTGGTGTCTGATTTGAACGACGAAGAGTTGTTGGGCGTCTTTGATACCCTGGAGTTGGCCACCGATCGGGCAGAAGAGTTGCTTACGGATGTTCTCGCCAGTTGACAGGCGTCCCGCGACGAAGGGGCGTTGATCGCGGGCGAGATTCGGGTGGTCTCCCTCGGTGGAGACCTAAAGAAAGGAGTTACAGATGAGCGTTTTCTCGCGCCTATTCAACATCGGGCAGGCCGGGGCGAATAAGGTTCTCGACAGAATGGAAAAACCGGAGTTGATGCTCGGCCAGGCAATCCGAAACAAGAGCGAACAAATTCGCGAGGTGAAACAAGCCGTCCTCAAATGCATCGCTACGGAACGGAAAACGAAGGCGCTTCTCGAACAGGAGAAGGCCGAGGCGGCCGACTGGGAGTTGAAAGCGGAGGCGGCCCTGCGCGCAGGAAAGGAAGACCTTGCCGCGAAGGCGCTGGCGCGCGCCACGGAACACGAGAGCAAGGCCAGTGAATTGCAAGGCCAGTGGGAATCCCAACGGACGCAAGTGGACGAGTTGAAGATGGACATCACGAAAATGGAAGACGAGTTGGCCGACTTTAAGCGCAATAAGGAGTTCATCCTCGCCCAAAGCCGCGCGGCGGACGTGAAGAAGAAGCTGTATGAGGCCAAGGCAAAGATGACGAAGGACTCGAGCACCGACGACCTTATGGCCCGGATCAAGGCCAAGGCGGAACGGAAATCTTACGAGGCCGCCGCCGCGAAAGAGATGGCGGAATCCTTTGGCGGGGAGGACAGTCTCGAGAAGGAATTCGAGGGGTTGGGAGGGAGCGTTTCGTCTTCCGCGGTCCAGGACAAGCTCGCGGCCCTTAAGGAGCGCGTGGGGAAAGCATGACCTCCGTGTAGGCTACAGATCGAGACGGCCGCGGCGCGGCGCGGCTTCGGCCACGGAGCCGTTGGGTGGGGTCTCATCTCCTGCCGGAACTCTACGACTGCGACCGTGAACTGCTCCATGACAACGAACGGTTAGCGGCGGGATTTGGAGCAGGCCGCCGGCGGCATCGGGGCAAGCGAGGTTGAATCGGTGTTTCATCCCTTCAGCCCGGGCGGATTGAGCGGTTCGATCGTCATCGCGAAGAGCCACGACACGCTCCATACCTGGCCTAAAATCGGCTACGCCGTCATCGAGGCCTTTGGGCGCAATCATCGATTTCATCGCCGCCAGGCGTTACAAGGTGAACTGCGCTGTACCGGTTGAATGAGACAGCCAGTTAAGCTTTCCTAAACGAGGAGGGCATGACGATGGCGAGGATGTGACGCAGGTTTACGCGAGAATTCAAGGTGGCGATGGTGCGGCGAGTTGGAGGCCGGGAAATCGGTGGCCGAGGTCTCGCGCGAGCACCAGCTCCACCCCACGCAACTGGACCAGTGGCGGCGCGCGCTGCGGCGTTACGGCGAGCGGGTCTTCGCCGGCAATGGCCGGGCTTACAGCGACGAGGCGCGGATGGCCGCGCTGGAACGTAAGATCGGCCAATTGACGATGGAGAACGACCTGTTGAAAAAGGACCTGTCGGCGTTGGAGACGCGGGATCCGGTGCAAAGCGGGGTCAAAAAAAACGATGAGCGAGCGGGTCCACAAACAGGCCGTTCGATCCGGCGCCGCGCCGACCACAGCGTTGTGTGGGGTGGTGGGTTTGGCATGCTCGACGTACTACTCAGTTGCGCGCGCGTGGCGGCAAACCGGTTGATCGGGACCGCCAGGCCCGGCGGGCGGTGGTGCGGGTCTGCCGCAAATGGACGGCCTACGGCTGTCGGCGCGTGAGTAGGGAATTGCGGTCTCAAGGGACACCGGTGGGCCGCGAGCGGGGTCCGTTCGGCTGATGAGTGAGGAACGGCTGACGGTGCGGCCCAAGGGGTGCTGAGTATGCGCCACGCAAAGCGATCACGGGCACAAAGTCTGGCCGAATCTGGCGCGTGACTTTAAGCCGACGGGCCTGGACCAGTTGTGGGTTGCCGACATCACGTACATCGCCCTGGCGCGCGGTTTCGTCTACCTGGCGGTGGTCCCGGACGCTTTGAGCCGGCGCGTGATCGGCTGGGCGTTGGGAGCGACGCTGGAGGCGACCCTGACGATCCAGGCGCTCAAGATGGCGCGGGCCACGCGCCAAGTTCGCCCCGGACTGATTCACCACAGCGATCGCGGCGCGCAGTACGCCTGCGGCGATTACGTGGTGCTGTTGCAGGGGGCCGGCATCGCCATCTCGATGAGTCGGCGCGCCGCGCTCACCGACAACACTCAGGCCGAGAGCTTCATGAAAACGCTCAAATGCGAGGAGGTTTACCTGTGGGATTATGCCGATGAGGCCGAGGCGCGAGCGCGCATCGGGCACTTCATCGAGCGGGTATATAACCAGCGGCGTCTGCACAGCGCGCTGGACTATCTGCCGCCGGCCCAGTTCGAGCCGCGGCGCGGCTTGACGCGAGGGATCGACTATGCGAAGGATGAAAGCAACCGGTGAAACGGAAGCGGGTGCTGCGGGGACGCTAAGGCGTCAGGGATAGCCGGCCGGGACTGCGACGAATGGTCGCCCAGAGGGGTGGAGCGATCACTCCATCCTTCTCACCCATCGACCGTTCCGAGCTGCTCCCCATGCCTTGGAAAATCCAAACTGCCCCGGGCTCGAATCGCCCGGACGGATTCGCCAACAAGCTTAACTTCCTGTCTCAAAAAGCTGGTACACTCCAGACCTACGTGGGGTCTAACCCAACAAAGGTACCCAAATGCACCCAGCTGATTTCGTAAGATGCCTTTGTTAAGGCGGTTACGCCAAAATTGTTCCTCCCAATTTTACGAGCCCTGGAAGGCCAGGATTTGGGGGGGGCTTGATCCCGACCGAATCTTTGAGTTTTTCGCCGGAGAAGTCTCGTACTCCCCCAGGAGGTTGATGTGTTGCCAGGATACCGCTGAACCGGCGGCGATGCTGTCGAGGACCCGAAGCGGTCCTGGTCAACCTGAAAGGGGCATTTCGCCGACCGTCAATCAATCGGGCAGGCCATCAAAAACCCCGCAGAGGGCTTCTACGGGCCTCCCTCAACCCGCAGGCACCGATGGTGCATGTAGGTACCTTTGTTGGATTAGACCCTACGTGGACCGGGGCTTGCCCAAAGCGTCACGCGTGTAGGCCGGGTCGTCCTGATGAGCCCATGTCCATGTTAATCGACCTCTCGGTTCGCGATCTCCTAGACCTCAAACGCGACATCGTCGCCACCTCCGCCACCGCCTTCGACATCGATTACGAACTATGGCTCATGCTCTTCGTCTCCGCGTGGATAGCCGGATCGCCCCCAAGCAACAGGCAAGACGTCTTTCAGCGGCTGGTCCGTATTCATATGGGCTGGTCCACCTTCTACCAGCAACTTCTTCAGAGCAAGGTTGACAAACAAACATCCTACGAAATGGACCAGTTTCGAATCGGCGGGAAGCGTTCGGAGTTTGCGGCCACCCTCTATCGGACCGCACTGGTCAACTGTCTCCTTCAAGGGGACCTCGTCGACGATCATGTGGGATTTCTTAAGAATGTGCAGGAAGCCCTGCTCCGGTCGCGGGGAGACCTCGTACAAGAGGCGAACAGAGAAATTGGCGAGTACTTCGGCAAGGATCTTGGCAAGATTGCGCCGGATTCCTCATCGGTGGTCATCAGCGGTGACGACAACAAGACCTTGGACGAGTATCTCGAGGACCTCGAGAACCTCGTGGGGCTGGATTCCGTGAAGGCGGAAGTCAAACGCCTCATCAGTTTTCTCCAAATACAGAAGAAACGGAAGGCCCTCGATTTGACTCAGATTCCCCTGTCCCTTCACATGGTGTTTACGGGAAACACTGGGACGGGGAAGACGACAGTGGCGCGCCTTATCGCCCACATTTACCGCGCGCTGGGCGTCCTCAAGCGCGGCCACTTGGTCGAGACGGATCGCTCTGGCCTCGTGGGCCAGTACGTAGGCCACACGGCCATCAAGACCGCCGAACTCGTGAACACCGCCCGCGACGGCCTCCTTTTCATCGACGAGGCCTACAGCCTCGCACAAGGAGGCGAATCCGATTTCGGCCAGGAGGCGATCGACGCCCTCGTCAAGCGCATGGAGGATCACCGTGACGAACTGACCGTGATCGTGGCGGGATACAAGAACGAAATGGAAACCTTTATTGCGTCCAATCCCGGGCTCCGGTCGCGATTCTCCATACATATCACTTTCGACGATTACAAACCGGATGAGCTTCTCGCTATACTGAAAATCCGCTGCGAAAAGAGTGACTATCGCATCTCGAAGGACACTGAAGGGGAATTGTTAAATGTCTTCGAAAACGCCATCCGTTCCGCTGGACAGGAATTCGGGAACGGCCGCTACGTGCGCAACCTCTTCGAGTCGGCCGTGCGCAATCAAGCCATGCGCCTCAGCACCGTCACGGGCGAACTCGATCACCAGAGTCTCACGGAGATCCTGGCTGTCGACTTCGTGCAATAGAGCTGTCCAGAAGATACACCGGATTTACTTCCCCGTCAGGTGGGGCATGCTGTCCTGTGTCACAGGATGAAAGACGAGCTGGGCCTAAAAACTAAGGAGAACAGCGTGCTCTTCGATCTGGGCGGAGCGAGGCTTGGCTGAGCGGATGTGTGCTGGGCATGCGTGAACCTTTCATGGCGTCTAAAGACCGCAACATGCCATGTCGAGGAGGGACTCTCTGTCGCTTCAAGACCAAGAATTGACTCGACCCTCTCGCTGAACCCATGCAGAATCGACGAAAAGGAGGCTCAATGGCTATGAACGGGCAGCTATTGGGAAAACCCCAAAAAGGTGGAAACGCGACATGAAACCGTTGAAGAAGTCACCAGGCATCGCGCCGCTTTGGGGACGCGCAGTTAAACAAATACCCGAAGGCGAAATGGACATCATCTATGTCGCGTATCAGGCAACCTCGCGAAAGGCACTGGCCGACTTAATGAGGTAGAGTCTCGAAATCCTCGGATGAGCGATTACCCCGGGGATGGACATTTCTCTCGATAGGAGTGGGGCATGAAGAACTTTTCGAGGCTGTTCGACATCTTCGAACTACCCATCGGCGTATTCATCACGGGGGCACTCTTTCTGATGGTTCCCAACTTCTTCGCTTTCAAACCGTGGGGGGTTTTGCTTATCGGATCGATGGGGTTCGTCTGCATCCGTGAGATCATTCGCACACGCAGCATCCATTTTTGGCTGCCCAAAAAAGGAGAGGATTAACGAAGAATCTCCCTGAAAAGTTCCTCTTAGAGCATATTCCTGTAGCAATCTGGTCGGTACCCGCCAAGGGTCAATAACTCCTCAACTACCGCTATGAGGTATAACCAAAAGTTGTGGATGGCGGGTGATAAGAAAAGCGGCGTATCCTAAGTTTGCCAAAACCACGGCTCCGAGGGTTCGGAGCGGAAAGGATACGCCATGGAGTCAGCCTCCCCCCCATCTTAGACCACGAACCGGCGAATTTAAGGTGGAATCTGTGGTTGCCTGTTGCGTGTTTTGAGCGGTCAACAAGCCGCCCCTGCTGATACCGTTGCGTGGCGCGGCCCGTCCCCGAAGGGGCGGCCCGCAGGACCGAGGGCGGAGCGAAGCGACGCAGGTTTACGCGAGAATTCAAGGTGGCGATGGCGCGCGAGTTGGAGGCCGGTAAATCGGTGGCCGAGGTCTCGCGCGAACACCAGGTCCACCCCACGCAACTGGACCAGTGGCGGCGCGCGTTGCGGCGTTACGGCGAGCGGGCCTTCGCCGGCAATGGCCGGGCTTACAGCGACGAGGCGCGGATGGCCGCACTGGAACGTAAGATCGGCCAATTGACTGCGGTTCCCCCCGAATTTCGGACCACCGGCTTAAGTGGAATCTGTATCCTGAAAAGGACACGAAAGGACGGATACAGATGGGACGAAAGGGAATAACTTTTACGGACGCATTCAAGGCCAGGGTGG
>CAUZJO010000192.1:0-6412 GCA_963580245.1 Candidatus Sumerlaeia bacterium
AATCCGGCTGCGGACCGTCAGCCGTCCCGAAAAACACCTCGCGATTCTGCTCCAGCGTCTGGGGCTTCCACTGCCGAACCGACCCAAAAGAATTCAAAATGTAGTGCAGACTTTTACCCGAAAAATGAAAATTTCCTCGAAAACGGGCACTTCTAAGCACTGAACTGCGGAAAATGGGCTAGGCCGCATTCTTCTAGGGTGGAGACTGCGAAGTTCCAGTCTTCGTCGGTCACGTCAATCAGCGAGTCGGTCAGGTCGGGGATCGCGGGGGCGGCGCGGAGGGCCTGGATGCAATCGGCCTGGGCGGGGCGGTCGAACAGGCCCAGCAGGCGCAGGATCGATAATGCGACGCCCTCGCCGAGCCAGCGTTCGTACTTTTCCACCAGCTTGCGCGCGTGACCGCCTTGGCGCTTGTCCGCTTGGGACAGCTCGACCTCGCCCAGCCGCCGCACGTCACCGTCGCACGCCTTGCGCAGGTAATTGCCGAGCAGCGTCAGTGCCAGGCCGTGGCCCTTGACGTCGCGCGAGGCCCGTTCGAGTTCCCGTTGCGACCCCTGCACGCCCAGTGCGGCCAGGAGCGCGGCGCCGGACTCGTCCGAGAGCTCGTCCAGGGGGATACAGGGTGCAGCAGGGAGGTCGGTGACCTTTTCGCGCGTGGAGATGACGCACAGGCCGGGGTTGGCGGCGGCCAGTTCGCGGACCAGCGCCTGGAGCGCCCGGGTCCTTGATCCGGCCCGCGTCGCCGGCGGTGGGGCCGTATTGGAGCGGTTCGAGGCCGTCGAGGACGAGCAGCGTCCGGTCCTCGCGCACGAGCCGCGCCAGCCGCTCTCCCCGATCCCAGGCCGAGCCGGCGGTCGGATCGGCGTCGCCGAAGAAGCGCAGCACCAGGTTGATAAACCCGTCGGCCGACACCTGCGCGTCCTCGCGCGAACCCTGACTATAAAACGAATGCCCCAGCACCCGCCGCGCCTCGCGCCAGCCGTCTTGCCCCAGCCGCTGCAACCACTCGGCCACCAACGCCGACTTCCCAACCCCGCCAAACGCGACCAAGCTGATGACGCAAGTCCCCCCATCCTCCCAAGCCGCATCCAACCGCCCCAACTCCTCCTCGCGACCAACGAAATGCGCGGGGGCGGTGGGCGTTGGAGACGTTGGGGGACTTCGCTGCTTCCTCGCGTGCCGATGTGTTTGGGACCCGCCGCGGTGGCGCCTTTACCGACGGGCCGACTAAGGATTTAGTAGATAGGCCTTAGCGACATCAATTCCAGAGCGCGTCAGAAACTTAGGCGTTTTCTCCTTGTCAATGCCCTCCAGTAGAAGTGGAGTCTTGCCCTGATCGAAGGCTTCTTGAATCGACCGACCGAAGCCGATTCCCCGGTAAAACGACGCCACAAACGTAATGGCTGCCTTATCGCCAATTGCTTTGCTCATACCGATGGCACAGTCAACATGTTCGACAATGGCTTCCGCCTGAGGTCTTGAAAAACAGGCATTGAGCATCACCAGTCGAATGTTGTCCTTGAGCGTTTTGAACAGGCTCATCAGTGCCGCCTTGCTCACGGGTTTGGGTTGATCGTCGGCGCCCTGATAATATAATCTCCTCAGAAGATGATCCATGTCCGCTGAACTGGACAATATGCAGCTTATGTTCGTTCAGAGCTTGCAGGAGATCATCAGGCCGAACCGCCCACTTGGAAACGAGCGTCAGTGTATCCCTGCATTCGGCGGCGCGAATCTTAGTTTCGATTTCCCGAACCTCCTTATCGAGGGCGAGCTGTCCGGCCCCTTCGGGGTTTGCGGCGAATAAAACGATCTTGCACTGGCTCATAGTGGTTTCCTCATTATTCAAATGCGATTGTGTCGTCTTATCTGCTAAAGCTGACGCTCGTGGGGATGGGCTCGACGATCCTTGTGTTTCGTAAGTGGTGCCGATCCCCGCCTGGGTTCTGGTGCCCGTGATTCCCCATTGGAATCGATCCAGTCCCTCGTCTGCCAACCCGTCGCACAAAGCGACCCGCATAAACATTCGCAGGAACTTTGGATGTGTCGAAAGTCTGCGAATTGCCCATCGATGCGCACCCCCAATATCGGATCAGACTAACGAATGAGTCTATCCGATTTAGGAGCATTCCATCAATAGGAACAGAACCATCAGGCGGGTTTTGGGTTCGTGGGCTGGTTCTCGGCGGGGGCTTTGGGATTTTTCGGACTTGCTCTACGGTTTGTGGCGGGTGATGACCCAGGCTTCGCGGATTCGGGTGGCTTGGAGGGGGGTGATCCAGGGGCCGCCGCCGGTCAGGCGGACCGAGGCGGGGTGGACGACTTCGAGCAACCAATCGCCGCTATCCAGCCCTTCCCAGACCTGGTCGGGGGTTTGCCGGGATGGGTCATGGTATACGAAATCATCCGCGGCGAGACCGCGGAACGCCGCGTCGTGGGGATGTCGGCGCGTGAAGAAGAGCTGGTAATACGCCGAGTAGGGACTGCCCGCGTGGACATAGACGCGCTGGCCGGGCTGTTTTTGTTGGGCGATGGTTTCCCACGCGAGCCGTTCGCCGTTTTGGAACGCGATCTGAACCAGGGGGGAATCGGGACCACGGTAGGTCTTCCAATAGCGCCACACTCCGCTCAGTCCCACCACCGCGCAGGCGGCCACGACCGCGAGGCCGTAGACTTGCCCTTTGTTAAGGCTCGCGGACCGGCGGCGGCCGGCGGGCGCCTCCGCCGGCGGGACGTTGACCTTTGAAGCCAACCACCCCGCCAACACCGCCAGCCCAACTCCGCTCCAGGCCACCGCCGGCGTGAGCATCCCGATCGAGCGCAGAGCGTGGGGGATGCCCTCGCGCGTGAGGGCGGCGGGTATCGGTCCGCACAGGAACGCGGCCAACAACGCCCCGGCCAGCGGGCGCCGTCGACGCAGCGTCCAAATCAACCCGATCGGCAGGAGCGCCATGTCCACCAGCGTCATCTGGCCCATTTCGGGGATCGAATGACGGGGCAGGGCGTCGCCGTTGAAGAAGAGGAAGTTCGGGCCGAAGTGGGTAATGTAATTGAAAATGAAGCGGCCGGTGACGCTGACGGCCGTCGCGCCTTCCTCGTTCCAGATCGCGACCCTGGCCAGCCGTTGCGAGCCGCCTTCGGTCAGCCGGACGACAAGGCTGGGGAACGCGGGGACCAGGAACAATCCGACCCCGACCCACAACGCCCACGCCCATTTGAGGGACCGGCGGTAGAGCAACACCAAACACGCCCCCCAGGCCAAGACCAGCGGCTGCGCGCCGGAATAGGCATAGAACATCAAGCCCAACGCCGCGCCGATGAGCGGGAATGCCCAGCGCCTTTGACGCTCCAGCCCGAAAACGCCGATCAGCGTCAGCGTCATCAACAGCGGCACGAAGATGCCCTGAAGCGCCCAGCGACTGAAGACCAAGTGCCAAGGCGATAGCGTGATCCATAGGGCGATCGCCAAACCCTGCCACGGCCCCCAGGCCCGCATGAAAAGCCAGCCGGCGGCCAGGATGGTCAACGCGCCCGCGAGGGCGGCGGCCATGCGGGTAGTGCCAACGCTCAAGCCCCACAGGCCCACGAACGGCATGGACGCATACTGATAGAGCGCGGAGGTCTTGACGCCCATGACATTGATCATGAACGGCCACCGGCGCCAACGGACGCTGGGCGGGTCGGCGGCGCTCGGCGTGAGATCAAAGCCACCCGGCGTAAGATCAATGGCGCCCCCCGAGGTGGCCAGCGCCCAGGCGTTGTAGCCCTTCTCGACCTCGTCGCGAAAAAATCCGTTGGGGCAATGATCCAGGTCGGCGAAACGGACGATCGACCCGCCCAACACGATCAGGGCAAGCAACAACCGGTGGCCCGGTTGTAGAGACGGGGGGGGGGATGGATCGGTCAAGGCGCGCGCTCCAGTCTGTCGGCTAATGCCTTCTCATCCAAATCGACCCGATTCTATCGCAAATTGGGAGGATCGGTGGCTTCAATCATTCGCCCCGAATCTATCGACTCCCGCCCGATGGGTCATCTCGCCTAAACGTCTCCAGCCTATTCTAAGCTGTTGGGACGCGCGGAATAAAAAAGGGAGCATCAATCAGGTGGCGCGAGGAAATCTCGCCGCGCCGCGCTGGGTGCGATCTCAAGGCGTGGTCGCCGGTTGGGTCGACGTTGTCAATTGCGCGTCCGCGGGCGCGGTGCTTGGGGTTTGCGCGGCTGTCATCGAGAACTGGAGCACGAACATATCGATGTTAAAAACGCCCATTGTTTCGAGCACTTTAGCCTTGTTCCGGTCGATTAAGTTTAATGTCTGTTCAATCTGATCGTCGGTGGGTCTCGGGGATGATTCGAGCCTGGATAGATCGTACACCGTTTGCCCAACATGTGAACCTATCTTCTGATAGGCTTGGAGCAGCTCGCTTAAGCTCGTCCGCTCGCGGGTGACTTGACTGTCCAGGGCACTGACGACGCATTGGGTCATTCTCGCGTAGTCGAGCGAGGACATTGCCGCCGTTTCGAGCGCGTCGGCGAAATTCTTCAGGGTCTCGGGTGCTCCCGTAAAAAGTGCTTTTGTTATATTATATGCCTCGGTAACGCTTGACGAGTTCTCCAAATCATAAAACCTGATCGTCGGCAACTGCGAACGGACCTGGAGCCAGTTCTGGAGATCGTTCGCGGTGATCGGCGAGTCGGGCAATAACGTGACGCCGTAAGTCTCATTGACGGTCTGTAGTTTCTTGGCGCCCTTCTCAATCCCCTCGCCGAATTTCTTCACGCCCTTAACGGCCTTGTAGGCGATCACGTCGGGCACAAGCAGGCCTAGCAGCAATAGCAAGCCGCAACCGATCAAGAAGATCCTCGCGACGCTCCCAGAAGTGTTGGGCCGTGAGGGGTTTATCGGTTTAGGTTTCCCATAGGTTTGTCCTCATCCTCATGTTGATCATGGCAATGTTTCGTCAGGACCTTATGCAGACGTTGCGAATCGTTCCGATACTCTCGACCCAGCATTCGACGGCGTCGCCGGGGCCCAGGAGAATCGGCGGCTCGCGGACGAACCCGACGCCGCAGGGCGTGCCCGTCGAGATGATGTCCCCCGGCCGCAGCGTCATCCCCTGCGACAGGATCGAGATGATCTGGGGGATCTTGAAGATCAGGTCGCGGGTGGAGCCGTCTTGAAGCACCTGGCCGTTGACGGTGGCCGTCAGGCGCAAGCGGTGGGGGTTGGGGATCTCGTCGGGGGTGACCAGCCAGGGGCCGCAGGGCGCGAACGTGTCGAAGCTCTTGCCGCGGACGAATTGCTTGTCGTTGAACTGACACTCGCGGCCCGAGACATCGTGGAGGACCATGTAGCCGGCCACGTAGTCCATCGCCTCGCGCCGGGCGACGCGGTAGGCGGTGCGGCCGATCACGAAGGCCATCTCGACCTCGTAGTCGACCTGCTTCTCGATCTTGCGCGGCGGCAGGCGGATGGGGTCGAACGGGCCGGTCAGGGTCGAGGGGAACTTGGCGAAAATGATCGGGTCTTTCGGGACCTCCGCTTCACGGCCGGTCTTACTGATCGACTCGCGGATATGGTCCAGGTAATTGAGGCCCAGGCAGATGACCTTCTCGGGATCAGGGACGGGCGCGTTGAGGTGGACCTCGGCGAGCGGATGTAGCCAGGCTGGGCGGCGCGCGCGGCCTTTCTCGATCTGGCCGATCATCTTCTCGGCCTTGCGCTGGAGCGCCGCGGCCCGCTTCATCGCCGCGGGACCCGCTTCGAGCAACCCGCGGACCGAGGCCGGCAACTTCGGTCCCTGTCCGAGCCGTGCGCCGGCCCTCTCAAGATCGACGACAGCCTCGCCCACAACTATCCCCGCGCGCTTTTCCCCACCCCGATCATAAGT
The DNA here is from genome assembly GCA_963580245.1 of Candidatus Sumerlaeia bacterium. Classification (GTDB taxonomy): domain Bacteria; phylum Sumerlaeota; class Sumerlaeia; order MVZB01; family MVZB01; genus CAUZJO01. The sequence goes on from CAUZJO010000192.1 coordinate 5,889, forward strand.
GACCAGTCTCATTGGTTCAGTATCCTCCGCATAATGACCTTCAGAGTCCAACCTAGCTATTCGGGACGGAATAGCAACCCAAAACCCCACCGACAATTACTTCATCCGATGGTGGGGCGGGAAGAAAGGATGGCCTAATCAGCTTCGGTAACGGCGATTCGTTGCAGCATTTGGCGTGCCTCCTTATCGTCGGGATTCCGTGCAAGAAGGGTCTTGTACTGGCGTCGCGCCTCATCTGTTTCTCCGATGAGGGACAGCCAAAAGGCCATATGACCGCGCAAATCATGCATTTCGGGATGATTCGCCAGGAGTTCATTTGCGCTTCGGATTGCTTTTTTTAGATCGCCTCACGCCGCTTCGACCAGCCAGATGAGCCGATTTGAAACAGAAATACTGTCCAGCGATGAGAACCTTCAAGCGTTGACCGATCTTTGCGGGCGGTGGGTGGTGGAAGCCAACCGGCGATCCAGGACAAAGGAATTGATCCTGGACATGGACAGCTCGGAGAGCCCGACACACGGACA
>CAUZJO010000193.1:0-6401 GCA_963580245.1 Candidatus Sumerlaeia bacterium
ACGTCCAGGCTGCGCACCTCGGCCATCTCTTCGAGCAGTTTGCGCGGCGCCGTGCCCAGGCCCCAGGTTTGCATCCAGTGCTGGAGCGTCCGCCAGCTGACTTCAATCTCGCTGTCGCCAGCGGGATGAGGTGGGGAGATACTGGACAAAATAACCACCGGGGGAACGGGGGGCAGGTTCTCATACCAGGCGATTTTGTCGTCGATAAATGAGGCGGAGAGGACGTCGAGATCGCCATCGCCGTCCAGGTCGGCCGCGTAGACCGACCAGGCACCGTCGGCCGCCGTGGTGATGACCTGTTGGGGCCCGAAGCCGCCGGCCCCGTCCGTGTTCTCATACCAGGCGACTTTGTCTTCACTGAATGAGGATGAGGCGGATAAAACATTGGTGTCACCATCGCCGTCCAGGTCGACCGCATGGACTGACTTGGCTCCGTCGGCCGCCGCGCTGATGACCCGGGGGGGCCGAAGGTGCCGACCCCATCCGTGTTCTCATACCAGGCGATTGTGTCGTCATCTTCTGAGGCGGACAAGACATCGGTGTCACCGTCGCCGTCTCAAGTCGGCGGCATGGAGCGACCTGGTGCCACTCGCCGACCTGGTGATGACCCGCTTGGGTCCGAAGCCACCGGCCCCATCCGTGTTCTCATGCCAGGCGATTTTGTGGCCGTGCCATAGGGCAGATAAGACATCCACATCGCCATCGCCGTCCAAATCGGTCGCATAGACCCAAGTGGCACCGTCGGCCGCCGTTGTGATATTCCTCTGGGGCCCGAGGCCGCCGTCCCCATCCGTGTTCTCATACCAAGCAATCGTGCCATCACCCCCTGAGGCAGACAAGACATCGGTATCGCCATCTCCGTCCAGGTCGGCCGCAAAGACCGAGGAGGCCCCATTGGTCATCCTGGTAATAACTCGCTGGGAACCGAAGCCGCCGTCTCCGTCCGTGTTCTCATACCAGGCGATTTTGTCGTCCCATACTGAAGCAGAGAGCACGTCGGTGTCGCCATCGCCGTCAAGGTCGGCGCGTAGACCGACGTGGCACCGTCGGCCACCGTGGTGATGACCTGCTGGGGCCCAAACGTGGCCTGAGCGCATATCGGTTGAGTCGCGAAGTGGTGAAGGATAATGAGCAGGGCAGCGTGGAGAAGGGCCAGGAATCGGCTTTTGAAACGCCTGAGAATGAGAAGAGAAAATTGGCTGGTTCCTCGGGGAGCATTTCCCTCATTCGTGGCTCCGCGCCGCGTTGGGCGGGGGATAGCCTCTGCTCGGCTGGACGGGGGGTTGCGATGGGTCTGACGCATGGTCCTAGCCCCCCGCTGGGGAACGGGAGGCACGCTGGAGTGGGGAAAACGGGCTGGCATCATTCAGCATACTCCCAGTCGATAAATCCATAAAGCTTGGTTTCAGACGCCATGCTTTACGATATATCACCCACCCCCCGAGCGTCACATGATTCTTCCCTCACCCCGGACGATCCGCTCGGTCTCTTGCCGGTTTTTCCCTTGCGGGCTGGTCGGAGTGCTGATAGATTGCGCAGCCTGTGTGCGTCCGGTCAGGAAAAGGGATCAGCGGGGGGGCTTGCGGTCTTCATGGCGATGATGCCGGTCCTGTACGGGCGCGCCCGGGGCGAATCGGGTCAACCTGACCTGAAGCCCCGTATCACACACGTCGCCGGCCTGTCCACTTGGGTGCTGGGGCGGGCGTCGCGGGTCTGGGGGGGGAATCCCGGAGCCTGGGGTGCTTGCCGAGTCGAAGTGGACGCCTCGAAGCGGTCCTCAGCCGCTTCGGATGATCCGCGGGCCGGGGCGGAGGCCTAACCCAAACCGTCCCGAGGAGGGACAAACGACATGCTTGGTCAGATCACGATGAAACAGTTGTTGGAGGCGGGGGTCCACTTCGGCCACCAGAGCCGGCGCTGGAACCCCAAGATGAAGAAATACATCTACACCGAGCGCAACGGGATCTACATCATCGACCTCAAGAAGACGCTGCGCCTGATGCGCGAGGCCTATAATTTCGTGCGCGACGCGACCGCCGAGGGCGGCCAGGGCATCTTCGTCGGCACCAAGAAGCAATCGAAGGACGCCATCGTGCGGTGGGCCCACTTCTCGGGGAGCTTTTACATGAACAACCGTTGGCTGGGGGGCACCCTGACCAACTTCGCCACGATCCGCAAGTCGATCAACCGGTTGATCGAGCTGCAGGGGCTCGTCGGCAGCGGTGAAATCGACCGCTACAGCAAAAAGGAACAGAGTCAGATCACGAGGGAGAAGGAGGGGTTGGAGAAGAACCTGCAGGGCATCCGTGACATGAAGGACAGGCCCAAGTTCATCTTCGTGATCGATCCCAGCAAGGAGACGATTGCGATTCGCGAGGCCAACAAGTGCGGCATCCCGATCGTGGCGTTGGTCGACACCAACTGCGATCCCGATCCCATCGACTACGTGATCCCGGGCAACGACGACGCGATCCGCTCGATCAACCTGGCCTGCGAGAAAATGGCCGAGGCCGTCCTGGAGGGCAAAATGCAGCGCGTCGAGCAGGGTTTGGAGCTGCTGGAAATACTTCCCGAACAGGCCCGCGCGCTCCTGGCCCAAAAGCAGGAGCAAGCCCAAGCCGAAGAGGAAGCGAGGGCACCGGCCGAACGGACCGAACCCACCCGGGGACCGGCTACGCCCGAGGCCGCTCAAGAGCCGCGCCAAGCCGCTCCGCCGCAGGCCGCTCCGATCCAGGTCGCTCCGATCCAGACTGCTCCGCCGCCCCAGGCCGTCGCGCCGCAGGTCGCTCCGCTCCAGGCCACGGCGCCTCAAGCGCAAGCTCCCCAGGCCCCGCCGGATCAACCACCGGCCGAGTAACCGTCCTCGAGTCCCTGAATCAATCGAGCCCAGGCACGGCCCAAGGTTCCCACGAATCTCTTAGCCTTATCGAGTAAATGACGACAAACAGACGGGAGTTGGAACAGGTGACGACAATAACCGCATCGATGGTCAAGGAACTGCGCGAGAAGACGGGCGCGGGGATGATGGACTGTAAGAAGGCACTGACCGAGACCGGCGGCGACTTGGATCAGGCCGTCGACGAACTGCGCAAGCGCGGTCAGGCACTGGCCGACAAGCGCGGCGGACGAGCCACCGAGGAGGGCCTGATCTTCACCGCCTCCGAGGGCGACTCGGCCGTGATGGTGGAACTCAACTGCGAGACCGATTTCGTCGCGCGCAATGAGCAGTTCAATACGCTGGGGGCGGAGGTGGCGGCATTGGTCCTGGCCAACCCTCAGGTCGCGGACCTCGATCAGCTCCAGACGCTGGATTTCCCCAAGCACGGCAAGCCGGTGGCCGAGGTCGTCACCGAGGCGATCGGGAAGATCGGCGAGAACATGGGGATTCGCCGATTTATTCGGGTGGACGCGGGGCCCCAAGGAACCCACGGCGCCATCTTCTCTTACCTCCATCCTCCGGGCAAACTCGGGGTGCTGCTCGTCCTTGGCGCCGGCAAGGCTGATACACTCCAGCAAGAGGCATTTACGCAATTGGGGCGCGATCTGGCCATGCACGTGACCGCCGCCGCCCCGCTCGCCATCGCGCCCGACGCCGTGAACCCCGCTGATCTGGATCGGGAAAGGTCCATCTACGCCGATCAGGCCAAGATGGAGGGCAAGCCCGAAGCAATCATCGACCGCATCGTTGAGGGCAAGGTCGGCAAATACCTCAAAGACATCTGCCTGCTCCAACAGGCGTTCGTGAAGGAACCGGACCAGTCCGTCGCCCAATGGATCGAAACGGCCGGCAAGCAGCTCGACGACCAAGTGACGGTCCGCCGTTTCGAGCGCTTCGTGGTCGGCGGCGATCAAGCGACGGCGCAAGCCTGATTCACCTTCGAGATAAGGAATGCAGGCCCTGTCACAACGATGAACCTCTCCGCGGCCCCCAGCGAACTCCCGACCCCCGGCTCCGATCCCAAGTACCGCAGGGTGCTGCTCAAGATCAGCGGCGAATACCTGAAAGGCGACACCCCCTTCGGAATCGATCCCAAAATCCTCGGTCGCCTGGCCGAGGAGACCCGGGAGTTGGTCGAATTGGGCGTGGAGGTGGGCCTGGTCATCGGGGCCGGCAACATCCTACGCGGCGGCGAAGTGAAGGGGATGAATCGCGCGGCCGCCGACTACATCGGGATGGTGGCCACAATGATCAACGCGTTGATGATGCGCGAGGCCCTCGAGCGCATCGGCGTCCGCACGCGCGTGATGAGCGCCATCGAGATGCGCGAGGTGGCCGAGCCCTACATCCGGCTGCGCGCCATTCGTCATCTGGAGCGCGGCGAGGTGGTGATCTTCGGCTGCGGGACCGGCAACCCGTTCTTCACGACCGACACGGCGGCCGCCCTGCGCGCCAATGAGGTCGGGGCCGATATTCTGATGAAAGCCACCAAGGTGGACGGGATTTACTCGGCCGACCCGGTCAAGGACCCCGGCGCCCGTCTCTACGAAACGCTCACGTTCCAGGAGGTGCTCGCCAGCGACCTGCGCGTGATGGACGCCGCGGCGGTCTCGCTGTGCCGCGACAATGAATTGCCGATCCTGGTCTTCAATCTCGACCGCCGGGGAAACGTGCGCCGCGCCGTGATGGGGGAGAAGCTCGGGACGCTGGTCCAGTGAGAGTTTCACGAAAAAGCTTCGTTAATCCCATTGGGGTGAGTTAGAATGCCCCCGCCGGTCGATGGAACACAACTGATTTGCGCCAACCAGGGCGGTTTGAAGAGAGGCGGCGGAATTGACTCGACGACGACGCTGCCCTGGGTGAACGAGGATTGAATCGGCCACCCACACCGTGCCCGTCCAAAAGGATCATCCATGATGACCATCACGCGCAATGAGCGGAACGAACACGATGCGGCGACCCGACCCGGACCTCCGGCGGTTGTCAAGGGGTGTTTGATCGCCCTGGAGCGATGCCGCCGAGTGGTCGACCTGCACACGCCCGACCAATACCTGAACCGCCCCGACGGTGCCCACGCCGTCGGCGAGCATGTTCGCCATTGCCTGGACCACTTCACGATGCTGTTGAACGGGGTGGCGTGGTGGAATACGACGCCCGCCAGCGCAACCCGGAACTGGAAAGGTGCCGCGATCTGTTCCACGAGGTCCACGATGGTCTCGTCCGGCGACTTATCCGGCTCGATCCGGCCCAACTCAAGCGCAAGCTGAACCTGCGCGCCCTGGGCTCCTCGGCCGATGAACCGGTCGTGCTCGAGACCACCCTGGAACGCGAGTTGTGCTTCCTCGCCAGCCACAACGTCCATCACGTCGCCATGATGATCATGCTCGCTGAGAAGCAGGGTGTGAGCATCCCCGCGGAGTTCGGCGTGGCCTATTCCACGGCGGCCTATTGGTCGACTCAATCTCCGGCTCAATCCCGGGCCCAATAACGCCGGCAACCCCCGATGTGCACCGTTACGATCCAACGAAACGAGTGCCTGCTGCGGGTGACGGTGAACCGCGATGAGTTGCGTGGACGCCCCGCCGAAGGTCCGCCCGAGATTTTCGAAACCGATGAGGGCTGCTGGGCCGGGCCGCGCGATCCGGCAGGCGGAGGCACGTGGATGGGCGTCAACGACCGTGGGGTCGTGGCCTGCCTGCTCAATCGTTACCTCAAGCCCCCCCCGGACCGGCAGCCCGGCGGCGGCGAACGTCCGAGTCGAGGTGCCATCGTCCCCGAATGTCTCCGGCGGGGGGACGCCGAGCTTGCCGTCGAATGGCTCTCACGTTCCTTCGATCCGTCGCCTTATGCCGACTTTACGCTCGTGGTCGCTTCGGGGTGCGCGGTCTGGGAGTTTGGGTGGGACGGCGGCGGTCAACTCCAGGAACGCTCCCTCCCGCTGGAATGGGAGATCCTCAGTTCCTCTTCGTGGTGCCAGCAGGACGTCATCGCCTGGCGGCGAAGCGCATTCGAGCAGTGGCGTGAGGATGGGAGCCCCTTCGCCGGGGCGTTGCCGCTGTATCATCTGCTCCAGCCTCCCGATCGCGCCCAATGGGCACCCCTGATGCGCCGCGATCGGTCGGCGACGTGGAGCATCACGCAGGCGCGGGTTAACGCCGACCCCGGCCCCGCGCACATGCTCTACTGGCCCGTGGAGGGGCTGGACCCTCATGCGCCCGCGGCCGAAATCACCTTGGCGCGACGGGAGTCGGTCAGCTATCTCGGGCCTCGCGCATAAGTGCCGGGGCGTCCAGACCGTTAGCCCATTTTCCGCAGTTCAGCGCTTAGAAGTGCCCGTTTTCGAAGAAATTTGCATTTTTCGGGTAAAAGTCTGCACTACATTTTGAATTCTTTTGGGTCGGTTCGGCAGTGGAAGCCCCAGACGCTGGAGCAGAATCGCGAGGTGTTTTTCGGGACGGCTGAC
>CAUZJO010000194.1:0-6348 GCA_963580245.1 Candidatus Sumerlaeia bacterium
GCAGGCCCGCGTGGCGGCAGAAGAGACGGCCGCGGGCGAGGAAGCCGAAGAAGAACTGGCCACAGCGGGCGACGGGAACGGGCACCAAGTTGTCGCCGAGCCGCAAGCCGACGGTGGGCCGCAGACCGGTGGCGAGGGCCCAACCGGCGAACAGACTTCTTAAGCCCCTCGTTCAGACGGAGACGACGCCTTCGTAAACCTCATTGCGGGCGGGCGCGGGTGAGTTCGAGGGCATGCGACCAACGCTTTGCGCATTGTCGAGGAGCGAACCGCGGACGCGTGGATCGCTGAACGTGTCCTCGGCTCCGCGAAGCACCTAATGGGCGCGAACCGCGAGACATCCCCTCGCTTCCCGTCTGTTTTAGGGAGAGCGCGGCACAAACGCATCATCCCCAATGCCTAGATTCACCCTTATTTCATTCACTTCCCATCGTATTGCCGTCAGACCGCGTTCCGTATGCAGCCATCCTTCAATGGCTTGTGGCTACTCGGCGTAGGGTAGGTCGGGTCGCTTATCCAGTCTCTTGCAAGTCGTCGCCGCCACATTCAAAAGACTTTTGCGAGAGACTCTGACAGGATGGCGCGGATAGCTTTATGGCGCAAACGGAACGCCTTGCTCATGCCTCCATGCCTTACAGATCAAGCCCCTCCCGATGAGGGTTCGGAACCGGACGAAGAAGCTTCGGCGCGGCCAGAGGCGTCGAATACGCCCTCCGCCTCGCCGCTGCCCGCGGGGATCATTTATCTGTTGGTTGCCGCGATTTCATTCGCGGCCATATTCCTCTCGCAAAATGACATCTGGCTGGCCGTGGCGGCTTCGTGCCTGACGACCGTAACCTACTGGATGGCGTTCTTGCGGCTCAACCCCCGCGGGATCGGCCTGGAGCTGATCATCATACTGGTGGCCACCTATTACTGGCTGACCAAGGACGCGGTGCTGTGGATGACGGCCTCGGCGCTGGCAGGGGGCGTCGGCGCCTGGCTGACGAACCAACGGGCCAACGAGGACGATTTCCTCTTTTTGCCCGCCGGCGCGGCCCTGATCAGTTTCGCGATCCTGCTGTGGCTCGGCATGGGCGGACAGTTGGAGGAGCCGATAGGGCGCGCCCAGGAACTAATCGAGAGCTGGCGCGCCGAAGTCGAGCTTGAGTTCGAACGCGCAAGCAAAGAAAGCACGGATGCTTACCTGGTGCGCGAGTATTGGGAATTGATCGGGCCGGTCTTCCCACAATGGTCGGTTGGCGTGGTGATTGGGGCGTGGACCGTTGCCCTGTGGTTCAGCGGGCGGATGATTCGCGCCCTGCTCGGGCGGATGAACTATCCATTCGGTCGATTCATCTTCTTTCGCATCCACCACCGTTATGTTTTCCTCTTGATCGCCAGCCTGATCTTGGTGATTCTGGGATTCAAATTCCAACGGGGCGCCTGTTGGACTATCGCCGCCCCGATCTTTGTGGTACTGTATCTAGCCACTTATTTCGCCGGGTTGGCAGTGATCTTGTTTCACGGGACGCTGTGGCGCAAGCAAGGCCGCCGGGTCGGGAGTTTGTGGTGCAAGGTCATCGGCGTGGGAGTGCTGATCGTATTCCCATATGCGGGGGCGTTGATCGGGCTGGCCGACGTGTGGTTCGACTTCCGCCGCATCGACCCGACCCGGCGAGAAGGTCTGAAGAAGGCTTCTTAGCGACAACAAAAATCGGAGAGACACTCATGCAGGTCGTGCTATTCGAGAATATCGACAAACTGGGAATGCAAGGCGACGTCGTCAACGTGGCCAAGGGCTATTTCCGCAATTACCTGGGACCGCGCGGCGTCGCCGTCGAGGCCAGCGAGGCTAATCTCAAGCGCCTGGACGCCAAGCGCAAGAAACTGATGATCGCGGCCGAAGCGCAGCGCGGCGAGGCCCAAACGCTCTCCGATCGCCTGGCCGCGGCCGAACTCAATTTCAAGATGAAGACCATCGACGGCAAGAAGCTGTTCGGTTCGGTCCATGACCGGGAAATCGTCGAGCTACTCGTCGAGCAGGGGTTCGAGATCGAGCGCAGGCAGGTCGCGTTGGTCGAGCCGATCAAGTCGGTGGGCACCCATGACGTTCGCGTCAAACTGGTCGGCCAAATCGAGGCGCACATCAAGGTGACGGTCGAGGACGAAGCCGGCCCCGCCGAGGAGGAAGCCGAAACAGCCGAGGCGGCCTCGGGGGACGCGGCCAAAGAGGCGACCGGCCCCGAAGCGGAAGAGAAAAAAAACGAGACAGAGAAAAAGCCCCAGCCCGAACCCGCAACCGATTGAAGCCACTGGATTTCCGTGAGAATTACGGATCGGGCATGAGATTCGGTTTCGGGCTGCTTGGCCTGTAAGTCCCTCATTCCCAATCATCCGCATCGATAAAATCCACGCTTGAAATCTCCGGCCGAATAGGGGGATATAATGAAGTGCTCCCCCGACCGATTCCGGGCAGGACTGCCTTGGTCCGGAATCATTCAAGCAGGACGCGTCTTAGATGCTCGAGGAAGTCGTTCAGGAACAATCGCCGAGGGCGACGCTGCCCAATAACGTCGAGGCCGAGCGCGTGCTGCTCGGTTGCCTGATCCTCGATAATCGCAAGATCGACGTGGTTCTCGATGTCTTCCCCCATGCGGCGATCAGCGCCCTGCGCCAGGATCGCCTGCCACGCCGCCGCGGTCCGCGACCCGAACCGCTGTTCTTCAGCCGGTCCCACCAAATCATCTTCGCGGCGATCCACGAGCTCTTTGACACGGGCCGGGGCGTCGACCTGACCACGCTGGCCGAGGAACTCCAGCACCGCGAGGAGCTCGACGCGGTCGGCGGTGCCCCGTACCTCGCCGGCCTCGAGGACGACATCTTCTCGCTCGGCCAAGTCCCCGAATACGCCCGCATCATCGTCCAGAAATGGCGCCTGCGCTGCCTGGTGCGCGCCTCGCAGCGGATCGTCGAGGAGGTCAACAACTCCGATTCGCCCGCCCAGGAGATCGTCGACCGGGCCGAGAAACTGATTTTCGAAATCGCCCAGGACCAAACCGAGGCCGACTTCGTGCATATCGGCGAACCCGTCGCCGACCAGCTCCAGGAGATCGAAAACCTCAAAAAGGGGGTCCAGGGCCTGCCGGGTCTGGCGACCGGGTTCAAGGAGCTGGACCGCATGACGACGGGCCTGCGGCCTTCGAACCTGGTTGTCCTGGCCGCGCGCCCCTCGATGGGTAAAAGTGCCCTGGCGATGAACATGGCGGCCCACGCGGCCATCCACCTGAGCCGGCCCGTCGGCATCTACTCGCTCGAGATGTCGCGCAGCGAGCTGACGACCCGCCTGCTGTGCACCGAAGCCCACGTCTCGATGAGCCGTGTGCGGGGCCACTTTCACCTGCGGCGCGACGAGATGGACGCCCTGCACGAGGCCGGGGAGCGGATCGAACGCGCCCCGCTCTACATCGATGATTCCTCTAGCCTCTCGGTGCTCGAGATGCGGGCGCGGGCGCGGCGGCTCAAGGGGCGCTGCCCCGACTTGGCCCTGATTATCGTCGATTACCTGCAACTCATGTGCGGCGGCGCGGCGCGTTACGACAATCGCCAACAGGAGGTCAGCGAGATCTCGCGCGCGCTCAAGGGCCTGGCCCGCGAGCTCGACGTCCCCGTCCTGGCGCTCAGCCAGCTCAGCCGCCAGACCGAACAACGCCGCGGCACCCGCGACAAACTCCCCCGCCTCTCCGACCTACGCGAGTCCGGCGCCATCGAGCAAGACGCCGATGTCGTCCTGTTCGTCCACCGCGAGAAATCCACCCAACACGACCCCGAAGCCCCCAACGAACCCGAACTGGCCACCATCCGCATCGGCAAACAACGCAACGGGCCGATCGGCGATTTCGAATTGCTGTTCCGGGGGGATTTTACGCAGTTTGTGAATCTGGCGACCTAATGTATGCGACTCGGTTTCCGGCTATTGGAAGAAACATCCTTGCCCCCCAGCCGGCTTGCCGATCAAGCCCAGAGGTCGAGTCTGCTTGCATCAGCTTTTGAACAGAGCTATCATCGTTTAAGTCGTAACCGCAGATTATAGGAAATGGACTCTCATCATTGAACGGAGGAAAGCCCTTATGTTGAATTCATCACACCTTTGCCTTGCCGAGGATCTCCGCGACCCATGCAAACGGTGTCTCACCCCAGACTTCCAAAGGAGAAGAGTCTCGGATCACTGCGGGGACAGGGGGTTTACGTTGATCGAACTGCTGATCGTGGTTGCCATTATCGCGATTCTGGCCGCGATCGCGGTGCCCAATTTCCTCGAGGCGCAGATGCGCGCCAGGGTAGTTCGGACCATTACGGATCAGAGGGCCTGCGTGTTTGCGTTGGAGTCCTATATCATCGATAACAACCAGTTGCCCATGGCCAAAGACACCAGCGTATACGCTGATTTTACGTGGATGATCGATTTCCTGATGATCGAAGGGTCTAAATTTTCTCATATGGGTATGCTGCTGACGACGCCCATAGCGTATCTGAGCCAGGTGCCTTACGATTGGTTCAACTCGAACCAAAGACGGAGTAGCGGCTTTTATCAAGGTTATCGGGGCGTGTCGTTCGTCTTTTCAGGCGTGCCCAAGGGGGGAGATCCGATCCGCATCCACGAGAACCAGGCGTTCGGTCTTATTCACGGTCAACCGAGTTGGTTGATGGAGAGCGCGGGACCTGACCTGCATTGGGCGAGACCCGAGGATATTAACCACCCGAATCGCGCTGCTAGATGGTTCTATGACCCAACCAACGGGACCATCAGCGAGGGGCAGATCATTACCTTTGAAGGAGCATACACGGTCCCGCGACTGTAATGTCATTGCCGTGTCGTGGATGCGAACCCCCGCCGTGCCTGAACCGGGATAGCCTTGCCGACGATGTAAATGATACTCAACTGGCTCCAGAGAACAAAACCGGTGAACCAAGCGGAGGTCTCCGAGGCGAGCGGCCCTCCCGACGAGGCCACGCGCGCGCTGATCGAGAAGATCGGCCAGTACGGCTGGTATCACCGCATCGAAGTGGTGCCGGGTGTTTATACCGAGCCGGCGGGCGGGGGGTTCCAAGAGCTTTGGGATTTCATTCTCTCATCCACGGCGGGAATTGATTTCAGCGGAAAGCGCGTCCTCGACGTGGCGTGTCGCGATGGGCTTTTCAGCTTCGAGGCTGAACGACGCGGAGCGGCGTCGGTGCGCGGCGTCGATAACGACCTCTCGCTGGGCGCGACCGAGTTTCTGATCCCACATTTCCAATCGAAGGTGACGATGGAGGAACTGAGTCTTTACGAACTCGATCCCTCCAAGCACGGCCTGAGCGACCTGGTCCTGTTTTTCGGCGTGCTCTATCACCTGCGCTACCCATTCTGGGGACTCAAGAAGGTGATCGATTGCCTCGCGGAGGGGGGACGACTATTGGTTGAGACCGGGATCCTTGTGGATACGAAGGGGACCCGAGAGACGGAGCTTCTGTTTTGTCCCGTCGGCAACAGCCCCTACGAGCCGACCTCCTGCACGTTCTTCAATGAGCGCGGCCTGGTCACGACGCTGGAATCGCTCGGACTGCGGCGGATCGGGCATCAGGTCTTGGAGACCAGCGCCTGCCCGGCGAAGAACGGGGAATTCCGCGTCAACCGCCAGTACTTTGAGTTTCAGAAAGAAGCGATCCCTCGCGATAAGATCGGCGCCAATCTCTACTGGGACGGCACGCACTCCTACCACTCGGTCGAGGCCAAGGACGATCCAGGGTTGAAGGGGCGGTGATCGGGCGCGAGGGCGTGAAACCCAATTTGGAGAGGGCGTACCACCTCTTCGCGAAAAACGTCCCTGTGTCCGGCCGTCACGCTTTCGACGCTGATATCGGTCATCGAGACGGTTTGGATTTCGTAATGGATATCCCCCGCCGGCTACGTCAAGGCGGCCTTGACCGCTTCCAGATCGTCGGGCTTGCCGAAGGGAACGCCGGTGAGGTTCTTATCGATGCGGCGCAGGAGACCGGTCAGGACTTTTCCCGAACCCACCTCGATAAACACATCCGCGCCATCGCCCGCCATCGTGCGGATCGAGTCGGCCCAGCGCACGCACGAGACGATCTGATCGGCGAGGCCGTCGCGAATCCGCTCCTCATCGCCCGTCAATTCGCCGCTGACGTTGGCGACGAACTGGCAATCGGGCGGATTGAGTGCCGTCCCGGCCAGTGCCTTGGTCATGGGCTCGACCGCCGAGGCCACCAGCGGTGAATGAAACGCCCCGGAGACGGGCAGCATGACCGATCGGAGCGACCCGGCCTCGCGCGCCAGGCGCACGGCTTCCTCGACCGCCGCCGGCT
>CAUZJO010000195.1:0-6306 GCA_963580245.1 Candidatus Sumerlaeia bacterium
TGCCGCTCAGTGCCTTCCAATACGGGTTCTCGACCCATCCGGCCACCACGTCCTCGTCGCTCAGGTCGAACGTGAACTTAAGGTAATGCAACGCCACCATCAGCCGCGTGTAGCGGCCCGGCGCGCCGTTGTTGTCGCAGTAGAGCGCGCCGAAAGTCTCCTCCAATCGCGCCCAATCTACACGCTGGGCCAGTTTGACCATCGCGTGGTTCACGTCAACGATCGCTTGCAGTTCGATCTTAAACAGATCGCCTTGTAGGTTTTCGCAGGGGGAGGGTTTGGGCTTCATGGCGCCAACTTTCGCAAGGCTTGGGCGGCGACCGACCGCTTTTCTTGCAAAAGCATACACCACACACCCGCATTTTGATCCCATTATTGTTGGGCAAGGAGGCTTCTTCAGGACCGACTAAAATATAGATGATCCTTAAACACTCCATGAAACTTGAAAAAAGTACGACCTGCCATTGTCGTATTGTCGTGGGTTCCATCACTGCCCCATGTCTCATCCCCCTCCTCAAAGTATTCGTCGCTTTCTCGTTCAAAAATGACAAGTCTGAAGTAAAATCTTTCGCCAAAGGGCGTCAGCATTTCAACCCTCGTTCCCTCTGCACCATCAGTCGGAACCATATTTCTAACACGCCACAGTCGCTCCCCGTCAGAATAAGCCAACGCGCCGTCAAACGCGCCAAAGTTTATGGAAACAAATAACTTGTCCCCTGCCGGTTGAAGTTCGTGCATCCCATTTTGAGGAACATAGGCCTCATCAATTCTCTGCAATTCACCAATGCCTTGGTCAAATCGGTACAATGATTGGTTTTCCAATATGTAGTAAAGATTTTGCTTAAAACTCGTTAACTGGTCGATGTCATACGCGTCGGGACCAGGTAAAAAATCATGAATGATATCAGTGCCCTCCAAGCGGCCATTGGTCTCCCATATTTCAGCGCCATGCTGGCCATCGTTGGCCACGAAGTAGGTTGTATCCTCGATAGTCAGGAATCTCGGGGTTACTTCACCGCCGTCATCATCAATCCCGATATTGGATCCAGCAGTTCCATCATGAATGTCCTTCACCAGGCGCGCTTCCTCATCCTCCCAGGTCCACAATTCCTGACCATGAACGCCGTCATCGGCCAAGAACAGTAGTTTACTACCAAAAGGAAACAGCGATTCGATATTCGAGCCAACCGGTCCCTGGCTGACATCCTTTGTCAGTGTTGTTCCTTCGGGACTGCCATCGGTTCTCCATAGCTCTCTTCCGCTTATTCCATCCTCCGCGACGAATAAGAGATAAGGCCCACAGACGGCGAGTTGGTCCGGACTCGCCGAACCTTCCGGATGGATGTCTCCCAGCATCAGCGGAGGCCCCGCGACTCCCGCGCGCAACGTCAGGACAACCAAGGCGATGATCGCGCAGTTCTTCATCGGCGTTCTCTTCCTGATACCACCGATAAGTCCCGGCGGTTAATGACAAACCAGCTCGTTGATACGGCGAGGGCGCATCTCCCGGAGACGTGAGACGCGCCACACGCGATGGGACACAAAACGAGCTCTTCGGCTCCCTGAAAGGGAGCAATGTGATTAGCCGGGGGTGGAAACCCCCGGACATGGCCCCCCCAAGACCTCGCGACCCTGGAGGGGTCGAACAGGCCCGCAGCATCTTATGTTTCAACCCCTTCAGGGTTGTCGTGAGATGGGAACTTCGAACCGTGGGTTGATACCCACGGCTACTCACATTCGACCCTTCCAGGGTCGAGCACGAGGACAGAATTGATTTGTGCCTCCAATCGGCAAGGGTGCGTCTCACGGACCCATGAGATGCGCCAACACGGCAGCGGAAATTCAGCCGCTCTGCGTCGGGATGTTGTAGTCCTTGAGCAGTTGCTTGAGGGCGACTTGGGCTTGTTCGGGGGGCATGCGGTCGAGGCGTTCCTCGAATTCGCGGATCATCGCCTCGGAGGCCGCCGGGTCGGGTTTCTGGTGGGCCAGGCGGTGCGCCTGCCAGACGTGGTGCAGGCCCACCAGGCCCTCGGCGAACAGGAACAGGCCCACCGGCGCACCGGTCGTCTGGGCCAGGGCGAAGACGAGCGTCTTGAGCAGGGGTTTGGTCAGTTCCGAATCGATCACCTTATGACGGGTCTGCTCGAAGGCTCTGGGGGCGGGCGGTTTCTGGCGTTCCCAGGCCTTGCCGATCAGCTCGCGGTGGTTGCGCGCCAAGCGGGATTTCGGCCTGGGCGGGCCCATGGGCGCCTCGGGGCCTTCCTCTGTTTTGGGTGCCTTGCGCTCGAGGCCGTCGCCTTCGGCCACGTGGAGGATACGGTCGTCGTGCGTGATCCGAAAACGGCTCGGGTCATCGCCGATCCCGACGTAATGGTCCCGTCCGTCCCCCGCGGCGCGCCGGTCGATGACGTAATAACCGACGACCAGTTCGGTGTCGCGCTCGGGCGTGTTGAGCGTGACGCAGGCGACGACGAGCGCCATCAGCGGGTTGGCCGGCTTGATCTCCTGCATTTCGAGGGTCGCCGAGCGGGCCTGGAGCCGCGCGTTGACGATGGCCGCGGCGAGCGGGCGCAGTTCATCGGGGACGTGCTCGTGGAGCATCGCGAGCCGGTCCTTGTCCTCCGACCCGAAACTCTCGCGCAAGTCGTCCAGAGCCGGTTCAAGTCCCTGGCCCAGCAGGGCACCCAGCGCGCCGCAATAGATCGAAGGGATCCGGTAACGCTCCATCTGACCGTAGCGCAGTTGTTTGTCCTTGGAGACGTGCGAGTTGACCTTGAAGACGAGCATGGTGAACGGTTCGCTACGCTCGCGCAGGTTGAAGTGGTTCTCGACCAGCCGCGCGGCCCCCCACTCGTAGCGCCCGCCCAAGTTGGCCAGCCGGAAGGGGGCCTTGTGCGCGTATTTGAGCGAGGGGAGCATGGAGTTGACGAAGACGTCCTGGAACGCGTCGGAGCACTCGTGCTCGGACTCATCGGCGCAGGTCAAGTGCATCGCCCCGACCAACCCCGGCTGCAATTCCCGCGCGTCGTGTTTCAACGCGCGCGCCACGACTTCCAGGTCGCTCTCGACGCCGATCAGCCGATCGAGGCGATCGAGACGGTGGAAGTCGCTGGTTGAATTCGTGTGCGTGAGTTCCATTGAAGGGGCGCCCCGGTTTGGATTCGCGCGTCGCTCGGTCCGCGTCAAGATTAGGCCCCGGCGGTGGCGGAATCAATCTGGAATCCGGCAAGAGGGGACGGAAAGAGGACGGATAGCCGAATCAGACGGCCCCAAACCCGGCCTGCCACGGTCATGCGAGTTGTTTCGGCCAACGAAGTCGCAACATTTTCAGTCCTATTGTGTCTTTATTGAACGGATGGCCCATGGGGGTACATGTCAACGGGAACGGGTGAGGGTCCATTAATGGTTACCGACGATATCTTGGAAATCATTGGGTTTGTTCTTTACTTGGTTACACCGATCGTGTTTATCAGTTCGGTCAGCCGAGCGTTCCTTCACGGTCTGGCGGCGGCCCGCGACCCCAGCCATCGCCTCGCGCCGTCCGACCCGCGGCCCCCCTTCAATCGATGTTTCCGGCGCAAGCTGCGCGAGTCGTGGTTGATATGGGGCTTCGGTTACGTCGCTCTGATTGGGCTGATGGTATACTTCACCGCGCGTAAACCATTTTCAGCCATGCAGTTTGTCAATAGTCTCAACCTGTTGGGTTGGTTGATCAGCATGCCTCTTCTCATGCTGGCCGCCTGCATCTACTGGGCCCCCGCCGGCGGCGTGTCTGGACGCTTTCGCTGCTCAGCTTCTTAAGCTCATACATTTTGTTTATGGCGCTGTTCAGCATCGTCCGCTACGTGCTCTTTCCATTGCTTCCAGAGGTGATCACAAGCCGGCCTTACACGACGACCCAAGACGATTCGATGAGGCAGGATTACGTTGCAATATATTTGGTGCTTTTGAGTGTGGGGTGCGCTTGGCTGACGTGGCGCTGGGCCCTTCGGCGGGGCGATCGCTGGTTTTTGTCTGATGAAGATCTCCAGTCTGAGAGTGCCCCACTACGCCCTCCACAGGGACCGGGACCTGGCGAGAGAGCTTGAATTCCCGAAAACCCCCGGCTTCGGGCGCCATCGCGGTGTTTTCCAAGGTGATGGAGCCGCGAGACGCATGCCTCAAGTCGTGCCGGGGTGTAAAACCCTTGCGTATGATCCCCCCGGACGATATAGTACCGACCACATTTCAGACGAGTCGACCAGGTCCGGCCCGCAAAAAAGGAGGGTTTACCATCATGCCTGCTGTTGAAATTAATCTGCATCCGGCGGCGATCGAATTTCTCAAGACGCAACCCAAGCGAATGCTCATCGATGGGGAATGGGTCGAGTCGGCTTCGGGGAAGAGCTTCGAAACCCTCAACCCGGCGACCGGCGAGGTCAATGCCTCGGTGACCGAGGCCGACCGTGAAGACATCGACCGCGCGGTCAAGGCGGCTCGGCGAGCGTTTCACGGGGATTGGGCGAAGGTGAAGCCCGCCCAGCGCCAACGGCTCATGCTGCGCCTGGCGGAACTGATCGAGGAGAACGCCGATGAACTGGCTTGCCTCGAGGTCCTGGATAACGGGATGCCCCTCACGGCGGCGCGCAACGGCATGATCCCCCGCATCACGTCGACCCTGCGTTTCTATGGAGGCCTGGCCAGGAACATCCATGGGGATACGATCGAGAACTCGCTTCCCGGGGAATACTTCACCTACACGCTACGCGAGCCGGTCGGCGTCGTGGGCGCGATCCATCCCTGGAACGGTCCGCTCGTGGTCGCGATGCGGAGCCTGGGGCCGGCCCTGGCGGTGGGCTGCACGCTGGTGCTGAAGCCGGCCGAGCAGACGCCGTTGACCACCCTGCGGCTGGGCGAACTGATCCTGGAGGCTGGCTTTCCGCCCGGCGTGGTTAATATCTGTCCGGGATTCGGCGAGACGGCCGGGGCGGCCCTGGCCGAACACGAAGACGTGGATAAAGTCGCCTTCACGGGCTCGCACCTCACCGGACAGCGCATCGTTAAAGCTTCGGCGGGCAACCTCAAGCGTGTTTCTCTGGAATTGGGCGGCAAGTCGCCGGATATCGTTTTTGACGATGCCGACCTGGAGCAGGCGGTTCCGGGCACGGCCTGGGCCATCTACCGCAACGCCGGTCAGGTTTGCTGCGCGGGATCGCGGTTGTTCGTTCAAAAGAAGCTCTACGACGATTTCCTCTCCAGGGTCGCCGACTTTGCGTCGAGCATCAAGGTCGGCAACGGGTTTGATCCCGAAACGCAAATGGGGCCGCTCATCTCGCAAGAGCAACTTGATCGGGTAACCGGGTACCTGGAGCTTGGACAAAAGGAGGGGGCCGGATTTCGCGTCGGGGGCGAGCGCATAAGGACCGGGGAGATGGCCAACGGATACTTTGTGGCTCCCACGGTGTTCGATGGCGTTCGCCCCGACATGCAGATCGCCCAAGATGAAATCTTCGGCCCAGTGCTCAGCGCGATCCCGTTTCAGGACCTGGACGAGGTCGTCGCGCTTAGCAACAACATCCGTTACGGCCTGGCTGGCGGCGTTTGGACTCGTGACATAAGCAAGGCCCACCAAGTCGCGCGGGCCTTGCAGGCGGGAACGGTTTGGGTCAACTGCTACAATATCTTCGAGGACAGCATCCCCTTCGGCGGATACAAGATGAGCGGCTACGGCAGCGAATCCGGCGCCCATGGCATTGATCTCTACTCGAAGACGAAGGCCGTCTGCATCAATATCGGCGCATGACGGACCAATCGAGCGAGGATGCCATTCTCGGTCATGGTTGACGGGTATTCAGGTCAGGATCGCAAGCTGCTCGATAGCGGTGAACCTATTGAGAAAGTCCTGCCGCCCATTGTTGTGCCGACCTCCATTTGAAGGGATCTCCGACCTTGGAGTCGAACGAACGTCGCACATGGGCTTGTGGTAAACCGGAGGAAGATTTCATGGCGCCTTTAACTTTCGAGGGGAAAACGGCGCTTGTCACGGGTGGGACGCGCGGGCTGGGGCGCGCCGTCGCGCTTCGGCTTGCTCGCGAAGGGGCCGACGTCGCGGTCAACTATTTTTCTCGGGAAGCGGACGCTAAACAGACGCTGACCGACATCGAAGCGGCGGGTGTTAAAGCCGTTGCGATCGCTGGCGACGTTTCCAAGCCGCCGCAGGCGCAACGCATCGTCGCGAAGGCGCGCGAGGCACTCGGTCCCATTGATCTCCTGGTGCACTGCGCCGCCATCGCCATCCCAATCCCCGCCTCCGAAGTAACCTGGGAA
>CAUZJO010000196.1:0-6180 GCA_963580245.1 Candidatus Sumerlaeia bacterium
ATCCCGCGGGTCGTGATCCGGAGGAAGCGGTGGGTCGCGATACCGGCATCAAGATGCGCTTCTGGGCCGGCGACGTTTCAGGGTTCTTTATGGAATGGTCGCTCGACGGAGGTGTTACCTGGACCCCGGGGGCGACGTGGCCCGACAGCGACGTCTACGATACGCGCGGCCAGGACATGATGACGCGGCCCGATGACGAAGTCGTGCCGACGGGCAACGCCACGCCGTTGTACCTGGGCTTCTCCACGGCGCAGGGCGGGGTCTTCATCGACAACATCATTATTGAGAACGATTCGCATCCGTTCATGCAGGGGACCCCAACCCCAACTCCGACCCCGGCCCCCAACGAGGTGGGCCACTGGACGTTCTATTGACCTAGGTCGGTGGCGCGATATATAAAATCTTAGGGGTGGTGGGCCGGGTAATTACAGCCCACCACCTTCTAAGTTTGGAGAAACGTGAGAACCATGAAAAGCAAAGGTTTTACGCTCATCGAGCTTCTGATCGTGGTCGCGATCATCGCGATCCTGGCGGCGATCGCCGTGCCCAACTTCCTCGAGGCGCAGACACGCGCCAGGGTTACCAAGGTCAAATCGGAGATGCGAACGGTGGCACTCTGGCTCGAAGCCTACCGCCTGGACAACAATGCCTATATCAACCCACGTTACCCTGCTCCGCTCGTCGGCCGAAACACCTTTGGGGCTTGGTTTCTGTTCCGAGAAACCTACTCCGGGGGCGTCGATGGCATTGGCGTTCAATTGACGACGCCGATTGCCTATTTTACCTCCAGCAGCATCTTCTTCGACCCGTTTTGGAGTGCTTATCTGATCGACCCGGCTAAGGCCAAGGCCAGCAAGGGATTCGGAGGCATTGCCCAGGCCAGTTTTTGGTACGCCTCGGACCCGGTCAAGAGACTCAATTTTGGCATCGCGCAACCTCCCCTTTGGTTTAATGATATCGTATATTGGATGCAAAGCGCGGGGCCGAATCTCCTCATCTTTTCAGACGAGCAGCCTTGGGCGGTCTACAATCCAACCAACGGCGTGGTGAGCCTGGGAGACATCTTGTACGTGGGAACGCCGGGCCCGGGATTTCTCTAATCCATCCGAATTCGGCGAACATGGCGATTCACCTGACGGGGGGAGAGCGGTCTCTCCCTGTTGTTTATGGGCCGGATAGGTCGGAGGATTCTGTTGACTTCACCGGCCGGAGTGTCGTAGGATAATCCACGCTTTTATGCGGTCGTGCGAGGTAAGCCATGGTTGACCCTCGCCGAATCCGTTTGAAGGAGTCTCCCATCTCATGACGCGCAAAGGATTCACGCTTATCGAGCTTCTGATCGTGGTCGCGATCATTGCGATCCTGGCGGCGATCGCCGTGCCGAATTTCCTCGAGGCGCAGACACGTACCAAGGTGGTCGGTGTCAAATCGGGAATGCGAACGGTGGTGCTCTGGCTGGAAGCCTACCACTTGGATAACAATGCGTATATCAACCCACGCTACCCCGGGTCGTGCAGTCCAAATACCTGCTTCGGGGCTTGGTTTTTGTTTCGGGAGACCTTCTCGGGGGGTATTGATGGCCTTGGCGTTCAATTAACGACCCCGATCGCCTATTTTACCACCAACCAAATCTTCTTCGACCCGTTTTGGAGTTCATATTATCTCGAACGGTCGCCTCACCAGGGATACGGCACTGCTCAAGCCAGTTTTTGGTACGCCTCGGACCCCGTCAAAAGGCTCAATTTTGGTATGCACTCACCCCCCTATTGGTTTAATGATATCGTATACTGGTTGCAAAGTCCGGGGCCGAACCTCCTCATGTTTGGGGACGATGCGCCTTGGGCCGTCTACAATCCGACCAACGGCGTGGTAAGCAAGGGCGACATCTTGTACGTGGGTACGCCGGGCCCGGGGTTTCTTTGATCCCCACGAAATCGGCGAACATGGCGATTCATCCGACGGGGGGAGAGCGGTCTCCTTCCGTTGTTCGTTTGGTGACGCCCGTCGTGCGTTCAGGTCTGCGGGTCCCGCCAGTCAAACCCGGCCGATCGTCGCGATCTGGGGGCGAGGCGGGGGCCTGGGCCGATAATTCAGGTGACTTCGGCGCCGGGGCCGTGTTATCAACGGATGCTGTGATAAGGCGGCGTGCTCGCCCCATTGTTGGAGGTTCGGATTAGGCCCGGGGGAGAGAGTCAACCATGCTTGAAGACCTGATGAAACAAACCCACGAGAAGATGGATAAGGCGGCCGTGGTGGTCGACCATGAGTTGGGGACGCTACGGACCGGGCGGGCTTCGGTGCGGATGCTCGACGGGATCAATGTCTCGATATATGGGACCGAGAGCCCGATCAACCAACTGGCCACCGTCAGCACCCCCGACGCCTCGACCGTGGCCATCCAGCCGTGGGACAAGAACGCCCTGGGTGCTGTCGAGAAGGCGATCCTTCAGGCCAACATCGGCCTCACCCCGAACAACGACGGTAAGCTGATCCGCCTAAACATTCTGCCCCTGACCGAAGAGTCGCGCAAGGAACTCGTCCGGCGCGCCCATCAGATCGCCGAGGAGGGCCGCGTCGCGGTGCGCAACGTGCGCCGCCACACCAACGACGAGATCAAGAAGCTGGAGAAGAAACACGAGGTCTCCGAGGACGACTCCAAGTGCCTGCATGACGAGATTCAGAAGAAGACCGACGACCACATCAAGATCATCGACGAGCACATGGCGGCCAAGGAAAAGGAGATCATGACCGTTTGAGCTGTTCCGCCCACTTACTAAGGAGGTGACCGACCATGCCGACGGTCGACAAGGTGTTGAAGGAGAAAGGGACGGAGGTGGCGTCGATCGGGCGCGAGCAATCGGCCTTGGAGGCGGCGCGCGAGATGAACATCAAACGCATCGGCTCGCTGGTGGTCGTCGAGGCGGGCAAGGTGGTCGGCATCATCACCGAGCGCGACATCCTGCGCCGGCTGGTCGCCAAGGAGCGCGACCCCTCGAAAACCACGGTCAGCGAGATCATGTCGACCCCGGTGGCCTGCTGCCGGACCGACACCAAACTCGAGGAGTGCCGCGGCGTGATGACCGACAAACGCATCCGCCACCTCCCCGTGGTCGAGGATGGCCGGCTCAGGGGCATCATCACCAGCGGCGACATCCTGGCCCAGGAGATCAACGAGCATAAAGGCACCATCGAGTACCTGCACGAATATCTCTATTCACCGCAGGCGCCGCACGGCTGAAGAATTGGGTAAGGACCGTCGCCAAGGCGCGTTCATATGAGGTGTGGAGCTGTTAACATGAGTGAAACCGTCCGTCCCACCCTCTGGCGGGCCATCATGATGGTCGTGGGCGTGTTGGTGCTGATGGTCCTCGTATCGATTCCGGTCGTCCGTCGCTCGAGCCGGCTCGAGGAAGAGCTACGCATACGCCGGACGCTTATGGATATCGTGATGGCCAAGCAAGACATGATTCCCAAGATGGGGCTGGAGCCGGGTGCTGCGCTCACGATGGAGGAGTTGATCGACGGGAGCAGCCTTCTGGACGAAGCCCCGTTCACGCCCAGGGGGGGAAAGTACATCGTCGGCTCGGTCGGCGAGCTGCCCCGTTTCGAACGCGAGCGCGATGGGTTGGTCATCCGCCTGAAGCGTCCCGAACCGGCCGGCGACGCCTCCTGAGAGCCAGGACCGAATCCGAGAAACCTGAAATCCGGAACGTGAATCCGAAGCACGGGCCCCAGCCTCCAAGCCTTCATCCACCCACGCCTCGCCCCCTACTCCCCCGAACAAAGGTCGGGGCGACATGAGCTCCCCACAAATTGGAATCGACGCCTCGGCGGTGGTCGGCCGCCGCACCGGGATCGGTTGTTACACGGCCGAACTCCTCACCGGGTTGGGCCGCATCTGGCCCGAGGCCTGGCCGCCCGCCCGCGTGTGGGTCAACTCGCGCCGTCACCCGCTGCCCGCTAACGATCCGTGGCACTCGTCACCGGCTTTTTCCACGCGGCGCACGCGCATTCCGGGCCGGGTCCTGTTACGAAGCTGGCAATATTTGCGCTGGCCGCCGGTGGAAAGACTGGCGGGGCCGCTCGACCTGATCCACTCCCCGGCCAGCTACATCCCGCCCACCCGCCGCGCCCGGCGCTTGATCACGATCCACGATGTCTATTTCAAGCACGCCCCAGACCATGTCGAGCCCTACGGCGGGCGGTATTTCCTGAACACGTTCGAGCGCGGGTTGCCGGCACTGGACCATGTCATCGCCGTCTCGCGGTTCACGCGCGATGAGTTCCTACGCCACTACCCCATCGATCCCGATCGAATCACGGTTGTTCCCCACGGCGTCGACTTCGACCGTTTTCACGAGCGGGCCGAGGCGGCTGACGACGCCTGCCTCACCGCGCTGGGGATCGAGCCGCCGTATTTCTTCTGCGTCGCGACGATCGAGCCGCGCAAGAACCTGGGTGCGCTGGTCGAAGCCTATGCCAAGGCGCGCCAAATCGCGCGGACCGACGCGGGGGAATTGCCGCGGCTCATCATCGCGGGGCAACAGGGGTGGGACGTCGGGGCGTTCGAGGCGCGCCTGGACGAGGCCCGGCTGCGTGATCGCATCCAGTTGACCGGCTACGTCCCCAACGCGGCGCTCCCCGCCCTCTATCGCCAGGCGCTTGGGTTTATCTTTCCGTCGCTCTACGAGGGATTCGGACTGCCGGTGCTCGAGGCAATGGCCTGCGGATGCCCGACCCTGATTTCCCAGACCGCCTCACTCCCCGAAGTCGCCGGTGAGGCCGCCGCCTATTTCGATCCGAAAGACACCTCATCGATCGCAAACGTCTTGGCCCGGTTCGTCACCGACCCATCGATGCGGAACAGTTTGCGCGAGGCCGGCCTCAAGCAGGTCCGCAGCTTCGACTGGGCGACCACGGCCCGCAAGACGCTGGAGGTATACAAGCGAGTCATGGATCTCGACTGAGGCCGGAGAAGAGACCGGACGCGGGTTCGCGGCGGTGTACCCCCATTATTCATAGAGTTGCCAGTTCAGGACCGTGTTTTGCGAAGGCGAACCCGGCACGTTGACAAACTCCACCCATTGCAATGCTTCATCCTCCGGCAAACTGGTTGGTGGAGCGGCATCCCCGTGAGGTGCTCCCAACAACCAGCAGCATTCGTACTGAAGAACATGTTCGGTGCCACCGCTTTGGCCGCCGCGTCCACCGGTAAATGTGCAGGAGGCGTTTGCCCTGATCGTCGATTGGCCCCAGACCCCCGTAGTGCGACCGAGCCATCTCCTCCCCCCGCCCAGAAGTGGCTGTTACATCTGGGGACATCAGTATGACTGCCGGTTCCCCCACTTCCCCCACTCATCTGGACGTCCATCAATTGGACCGCGGATTCTTCGACTCTCAGACCAGGACCGCCGTTACCACCCGGAAACCCAAGGAAATCACCAATAAAGCTAACTCCGTGTCCTCCGAAAAGTTCGATGCCCCGGATCAAGGTGTCGGTGGCCCGGAAAACGATCAGGGCGGGCTGCCCATCGGGCTGATTGAACGGACTTGAGGAGTCCTGCCCTACCCAACGAACGTCTCTCCCAGGCACAGCCTCGATGAGCAAACCCGAGGTCGTCAACTCCACAGTCTCGACGAATCGCTCCGCGTCAAGAATGATCCGATCGTCCGGCGCCGCCGTGTCGACCTCCTCCTGAATCGAATCACCTTCGCCGAGCCAATGGCCCCGCCCGTCATAAGCCGGCAGCGTGAACTGGGCATCAATCAAGGCGGGCGCCGTCAATGTCGGATAGGACGTCGGGAAGGGCGTGGGAATGGGCGTCGGCGTGGTGCATTCGTCCTCGGTCAGTGTCGTGGAGAGCGGGTTCGGCCTTCCATCAACGTCGTCCATCGAACCAGCCTGCGCGAAGGCCGAGAACGGGTGGGCAGAAAGCACAACAAGGAGTCCGGCCAATCGCGGAAAGGCCCATCGTCTCGCCGCACAGCCGTGATCAGCCAATTCCTTCACTGCTCAATCACTCCACCTGGGAATTCCGCTTTCGTGCAGCCTCGTTAGTCGATCCTGAAAAAGACCCCTTGCCCAACAACAATGGGATCAAAACGCTGGTGGGTGGTGTATAGTTTTGCAAGAAAAGCGGTCAGTCGCCGCCGAAACCTTGCCAAAGTTGGCGCCATGAA
>CAUZJO010000197.1:0-6033 GCA_963580245.1 Candidatus Sumerlaeia bacterium
CGGCGCTCACGATGATGCGCGTCCGGGCGGCGGCGACCTCCATCCGCGCCTCGAGGGTGCGGCCCTGGGCGTCGTAGACGGTGACGTCGCCCAGCGCCACCTCGCCTTGCGCATCCCGCCACGTCCATCCCTGGCGCGTGGCGCTGAATGCGCCCGCGCAGGAGACTTCTCCCGCAATGACCAGGTCCGCCGCGAGTCCGAGCGACTCGGGGATGACGAATTGCTGTTCGACGGTGTTCGCCTTGGGGACGTAACGCTCGATAATTCCCCCGCGCGGATAATCAATGGTCCTGTTCGCGGTCTCGCGAGGGGTTATCTCCCCCGTCACGACTCCGCTGACGGGGCCTTCAGTGGTCGCAACCCGTGTCAATGTCCATTGCCACTGGGGGCCATGGCGCGGCGTAAATTGCATCCCGCCGGCGCTGAATCTGGCGCTATGGTTCGGATGGTTCAGTTCAATCGCGTCGTCAAGGCCGATCAGTTCGTTCAAGGCCATCGCTTGGACTTGCCGCGGCTCCAGGTTGAGTGTGTTGGAACTTTGGCGGGAGGCCCCTTTCTCAATGGCGCGAGTGTCTTGCGCCTGAAGCTGGCAGAGCGCCATAACCATCAACGCGACCGTGAGTCTGCCGCTTCCGTTTAACCCGATGATGTGGTAATTCATCTTCGTCTTCCGTCTAGTAAGAATTTCGCGAACATTGTCCGCCCCTGAAGACGGTTTCGCCAACGCTCAACCCGGAGGGCCGGGTTCACTCAAAGCCTGGGGGCAAACCGATGCGTCTCCTTCAAGCTGGAAGCATAATTGACCTCGCGGGTGGTTGAGTCAATGAGATTTTCGAACCGGTTTATTACGGGGCCGGCCTGACCTCGTGATCAGATGTCTGGGTTCTAGCGAGTTGATTTAGCGGGCTGCACGGAATCGGCAATCTTGTTGATCACGGATACAGAACCCAGACGTCTACATCCGAATCACGATTGAGTATTTCCACGATAGTTGAGGTTGATGGACACGGTTACCCGCTCGGGCGGTGACATCACCGGCCTCGTGATCGGCGTATGGAAGGCAACACCCGATATGGACCCCGACGACGACGACTCTCGCGGTTTTATCAGGGTGGAATCGGAGTACTACCCCGATCTAGCGAGATGGTATGAGGAGTGTGAGGCCGAATTCTTCGAGCGATTGGCGAGGCTGAAGTGGGGTGACTAATAAAGCGAGGCGCGGACCTTGATGCTTGGAAGTGGGTAACCCGTACGGCGGTGAACTTGCGTGCCGCCGATCTGATCGCACAAGCCAGGAGCACGAAAACAGCTGCGCGGGCGATGCTGAAACCGGGCCTGAGACGGCGCATGATGGGTATCCTCACCGCCTGAGCCTAGCACCCCCCCCCCGCTCAGATTCGCGAGGACTCTGCATTAGAAAGCGGCCTGGGCTGCGAGAATCGATTTTCTCCATCGAGACGTGCCCGGAGAGATGGGTCGGGGCGGGAGATCGCCGTGAGCGCGAGATGTGGGCGTTTTGGACATGAATCGGCGCGAACAGTCAGCGGCGCTTTAGGCGTCGGTCCAGCGGGATCCGATTAGGGACTGTTACTCGTAGTCCCGCATCTCAGCCGCCTCCCGGCCGCTGGCGATGCCATCAGCGGTGAGGTTCCACTTGGATACATCCTTGATGGTGTCGGTCTGAGTGTCAACCTTCCAGAGCCAAGCTGTGGTATTTCCGATGCCACCACTACTGGTAAGCGGTGTATTATAAATGTACATGGCAGGCAATATCAATCCTGCCTTTTTCAGCCTCCCCTGAGGCCCTCTTTTTCCCACCAGACGATATCGCCGGTGCTGACAGTACCGTTAGTTGGGTCATAGTGTCCTACTGGATGGTGATGCCAGCAAATATTATCCGGCCCACAACTTTGCAAAAACCAGGTAGCTTTATAGTTATAGCCATCAATTGACTCCACCATTGGAACTGCTTGTCCATATCTATCACAATCCCAGGCACGACGATAAAAGAAACTGCCAAATTCCCAAATATAAGCATTGCCGCCAAAAACTGACCCATAATAAGTACCCATCCAGGGGTCATTGGGAATACTTGTTATATACGCAACCGGCGTGGTTAAATACCAACCGGCACCAACATAGGTAACACCTCCATTTCGTAAGTTTAACAGCCATGCAGAACCACAGCCACTACCCCAGGGATTACTGCCGGCCTGGCTTATCCAAAAGGGTGCAATTCCCGGTGGATATTCATTATTATCAACTACATATGCTTCCAAAGCAGTCGCCACGGTGCGCATATCAGACTTTACTCTGGCTACTTGGGACCTGACCTGGGCCTCCAAAAAATTGGGCACGGCGATCGCCGCCAAAATCGCGATGATCGCCACCACGATCAACAGCTCGATGAGCGTAAAAGCTTTGGTCGTAACATTCATTGCAAAATCCTCCTTGTGGCCTTCTGAGTCTTGGAAATGGGCATCTCCGATCTAATGAATGAACCTAAGCGCAATCATTTTAACGGTTGACAAGACGGCTTGTTGTTTTTAGGTGAGATTTCCCACCTCGCCGCCTAGTCTATTCTAAATCATCCCCTTCATTTTCAATTCTATCCTTCGTTGGAACCCGAGTCAACATTGCACTTCGATAAGGATCGAAATCGGGCCAATGAGATCCGACTTGCGCAGAATCGCCGCGAACACATCCCTTGGGATCGCCCCCTTGTCCCTCTGGATCATGACGTAACCGATATCCTCGACCACCTTGCCGCCCGATCTTGCATCAGCTTCTCGCGTATGCTGAGACTGGGCCGGAGACGGCGCATGATGGGGGTCCTCAAGTCTCAGCCTACCACAACCGGCCTAAGACCGGGCGAGAATCGCGGCTCAGACGCCGATAAACGCCCGTCACGGCGTTTTCCGCCGTGCCCCTATGTTCGAAGGTCTCGCCCACGGAATAAAAATTATGACAGGGGGGACTCCGACGACCCCGCCCCCCCCTACTTGGATTTCTAGGGATGGATGGGGCGCGGATGCGTGCGGACCTGAATCAACGACCGGAAGGGACAGAATCATGGAATCAACCGCAAGGTGGCCGATCTTCACATCGTGGATCGTGCTGATCCTGTTGGCGTACCAGGCGATGATTATGAAAGCCCGGATCGAGAGGTTGGAGATCGACTCGGTTCGGGCTCAGCGGTTGTTCGGCGTGATTCTCATGTGGTGTCTTGTGCCGCGCCGGGCGGGTAATGCCCTCTGCTCGGCCAGGCTGGGGATTGCGATGGGGCTGCCGCACGGTTCTACCTCTCCGTTGGCGGGCGTGAGGCACGCCACAGTCTGGGGAACAGGCTGACAACATTCAGCATACCGGTAACCGAGAGGTGAGTCAAGGTTCGGTCGGCCCGTTCCAGGGCTTGCATTTTGAACACCGCGCGGGACGAGCAGGTCGGGATTGGGCATGAATCCGACGCGCTTCGTTAAGCGTTTCCTTGCAGAGGCCCCCTTCGGACTTGAGGAATGCGTCGTCCAGACCGATGGTGCCGACCAAATCGATCAGCTCACCCAGGCGGGCCTTGTCGAGCGCGGGGCGGGCGTATTGCTTGGGCAGCACCCCCTTGAGCGTGGGGTTCTCCTTCTCGATGGCCACCATCGCGTCATCGATCAGCTTGCCGATGGTGGGCTGCTTGGCGTTTGCCTGGAGCTGGGGCCAGCGGGCCTCCCTGGGCACCCAGAAGATGTTGACGGCGGTGTATTCGTCCCGGTCCTCGGGATCGGTGTAGTGGGCCTCCCGCCCGGCGGCCAGCGCCTCATGTTTCTCCAGGAAGGCATCCGAGATGTATTTGAGGAAGATCAGGCCCAGGACGACGTGCTTATACTCCGCCGCGTCCATATTGCCCCCCGCAGCTTGTCGGCGGCTTGCCGAGTCCGTTAGTCGGGAAACGCTGATTGACGCTTACGCACAGAAGTTGGTGGGGCTTCCGTCCCCGAGAAAGACCGCTTACAGCATCCAGGATCGGTTTTCTGAGGCGTACCCGTATGCAACCTCGCCCGGGTGGTCCGCGTTCACCGATTCTCGGACCCCAGACGCGATTTAGTCCGCGTGCTCCGATGCCGACCGCCAGGATTGAAAAAATTCCGCGAGCCGGGACTCCGACGACCCGCCCCCCCTAACCTTTTTGTAGGGAGGGGGTAGGGGGCACCGTTAACGATTTGCCAAGATCGATTGCTTTAAAGGTCCGGCGAGCTTGTCCCAGCGATGCCTCTCCGCTTGCAGAGCCTCTTCGAGCATAGACAAACGAGCTTCCAGCGCCTCGATCTTCGCATCTTTCTCTTGCACCACCTGATAGAGCCCCTGGATCGCCGCCAAAGCCACGCCTTCGGCGTCGACGGTGCCAATGTGGCGCTCGCTCGCCCCGAGGCCGAAGGCGGCCATGAAATCCTGGGCCATCGGTCCGATATGGCTCACGGTTTCAGGTTCGCCTTTGTAACGCCATTGCGTGACCGGCAGCCCCGCGACCTTCTCAAGAATCTCTCGCCGATCGACCTGCTCGAAGTCCTGCTTCGAGTTGCGGTCCGAACCGTTGGTCCAAACGCCGCCGGCGGTCACATGGGCGGCGTTGCCGTTGGTCGCATCGGTGCCGACCTCGAGCGGGTTGGTCGGATCGGTTGTGTGGATACCGACGTTGTCGCGCGGATTGAGCAGAATGTCCGAGGCAGCCGTCCCGCGCGTCCGAATCTCGAAGTCGTCGGTGGCGCCGAAGAAGCCCGCGTCGGCACGAATGAGCCCGCCATCCTGGAGCATCGTGAGCCGCGGTTGGTCGCTCTCGCCGCTATCGTCGGTGTCGGCCTCGATCGTCAGCCGGACCGAGCCGGCCCCGCCCGAAATCAGCGTATCGCCGCCGACCTTTAAGTAAAGAGGAGGCGCGGTCTCGATGATCGTGAGCGAATAGTCGTAGTTGGAGGCGACGTAAGCCGTCGTCCCCGAGACGAAGACTGAGAAGGCCCCGCCGAGTCGGCTAAACGTCCCGTCGCCGTCGAAGACCTCGGCCAGCAGCGCCGGATTCGTCGGATCGCTCACGTCGATGATCGTGAGCGAATTGTCGTCGTAGGAGGCGACGTAAGCTGTTGTCCCCGAGACGAAGACCGAGTAGGCCCCATGAAGGCGACTGAATGTCCCATCGCCGTCGTAGACCTCGGACAGCAGCGCCGGATTCGTCGGATCGCTCACGTCGATGATCGTGAGCGAATTGTCGCCGTAGGAGGCGACGTAGGCCGTTGCCCCCGAGACGAAGACTGAGTAGGCCCTGCGGAGTCGGCTAAACGTTCCGTCGCCGTCGAAGACCTCGGCCAGCAGCGCCGGATTCGTCGGATCGCTCACGTCGATGATCGTGAGCGAATTGTCGCCGTTGGAGGTGACGTAGGCCGTCGTTCCCGAGACGTAGACCGAGCTGGCGCCGACGAGGAAGTCGAACGTCCCGTCTTCGTTATAAACCTCGGACAGCGGTTTGGGGTCGACAATCCCCGGTCCGTCTTTTGCGACATGCAACCCCGCCGTCGGTGCGGTCGTGCCGATCCCCATGTTGCCCTCCGTGTCGACGAAGACCGCGTCGACTGGGTCGCCGTTCTGGGCGTCCAATGAATGACCGTCTCCGATCGATGCCGGTTTCTCGGTCACGTTGTCCCAATGGACCGCCCCCCCGGCCCCGCCGGTGTTGAGTTCGTTCTCGGTGTAGTAAAGCGTGTCGTGATCGTGGACTACCGTCGCGAAATCCGCGGAATCCGCTCCGTCGAGCGTATCGGCGTCTAATCCGCTATCGACCCCGTCGTTGGCCAGCACCGTGGGCAAGATATCGCCGATCCGCGCGATGCTGACCGAGATTCGCGCGTCATCCAGCACGCCGGAGCTCAGGTTGGCGGCGTCATGGTCGTGCGACGTGGTCGCGAACGCGGCGGAATCCATCCCGTCGAGCTGGTCGGCGTCCGTGGCGTTGGCGGCCTCCACCGCCGTCTGCGCCGAAGCGGCATGCAGAGCATA
>CAUZJO010000198.1:0-6006 GCA_963580245.1 Candidatus Sumerlaeia bacterium
TGGATCGCGGCTATCGCGGTCACGGCTACGAGGGCCAAGTCCAGGTGCATGTGGACCGGCCGCGACGGGGCAAGCTGGCCGCGCGGCTGTGGCGCTGGATGAAACGACGAGCGGCGATCGAACCGGGAATCGGGCATCTCAAACAAGAACCCCGCATGGATCGCTGCCGGCTGTGGGACGCCGAGGGCGACGCGTTTAATGCAATCGCAAGCGCGGCGGGGATGAATTTCAGGAAACTGCTGGCCCACGCGGCGGTTTTTCATTATCTTTTGTTGCGTCTGGCGAAAATCACGAGTCGAAAACGGATGCCTCTGGTTCACCCGAGTTCAGCTCTGATCGGCTGGGCTGCTTGAGCAGGGCTTTTCAGGATCGACTAGATACGGCCGCTCGGTCCGTTTAGGCGAAGGGGTGGATGCGAGTGATGGCAATAAGACGGCAATGCCACGGACCGTTGGCGTACACGATGGTGGAAGTCATCGTGGCGGTGGGGATTTTTGGGATCACCATGATCGGCATCCTGCCGGCGGCCAGTGGGCTGCTGAGCACGGTCAAGAAAACGGAAAGTCGTCTCTACGTCAGTCGTATCCTGGAATCGAGGTTGGAGGAGCTGCGGGATTTGACCTTTTACGAACTCGGCGCGCTCCCGGCGGAAATTGATTTTGAGGTCCTTCCGGCGACCACGGCCTACGGCAAAACCGTCAACCCCGATGTGGTCGACGCTGAATATCAGGTGGCGTTGACCGACATTTCAGGAGAAGTCTTCATCAACACTCTTGCTGCGGACTTGATAAGCGTGAGCGTGAAGGTCACATGGAAACCGGCCCTCAAGGTTTACGAGGTTTCCATGGACACGACCACTTACATCACGAGGAGTGGGATCAATCGCCAATGACCGGGAATCTCCGACTACTCGCGGGGAGTTGCTGCCGCGCCTTCACGGTGATGGAAGTCATGATCGCCGGCAGCTTGGGCCTGATCGTCGCGGCCGGGTCAGGCTACGTCACGATTTATGTGATGCAAGCGACGACCAAGGCCCATCACCTCAACCAGACGGCCAAGGAAGCGCGTCTGGTGTCGGACCTGCTCGCCCGTGATATCCGCGGCGCGGCGGGATTGGAAGCCAGCTTTGGGAGTTATACGGCGGGCACGGACACGTTGAATCTGAGGATTCCGTCGATCGACGGCAACGAAGACGTGATTGACCCGGAGAACAATTTTGACCGGATCGTCTATCACCCTGATGGGGGTCAGATGCCGGTGATGGTGCGTGTGGTCATCGCGGATGCGAGCAGCAGCCGTGGGTCCGAGACCAAAGTCATTGGGAACCTGATGACTGGGAAATCGTTTGAAGGGACGTTTGCCTCGATGCCCGACGCGTTGGGCGCGTACGTGATCCACTACCAACTGAGTGTAACGACGACCTTCCGCGGCTAGCCGCTGGAAATGCCGATTTCCGGCTCGGTCCGCTTGAGGAACAAATCATGATTGATCGGTTGGCAACCCTAGAACGCTTACTGCGGGTCCGACAAGGACGCACACGCCGGGGCAGCGTGCTGCTGATGGTGCTGATCTTCTCAACGGTCCTGTTTCTCATTATTTTTTCCTCGATCCGCCTGACGCTATTCAACCTCCGGATGGTCGACCGTTCCCACTCGTATAAACAGGCGATGGCAGTGACCGAAGCCGGTTTCGAGTACGCGATCCACGAGATCAACGTGGGCAACGTCAGCGGGAACAATTGGACCGATACGCAAACCGTAAACAACTCCTCGGGCGACCCCTTCGGCTAGTTTGAAGTCTTGTTCACCGAGACGGGCGACGAAGACGTCATTGTATCAACGGGGTTCATCCCATCAATTACCTCCCCCCAAGTGCGACGGACCCTTAAGATCAAGAGCAAGCCCAACACCGATCCGGCTTATTTCGAGTGGGCGATCTACGCGCGGGACTACATGGATTTCCTGACAGGATACCTCATCGACAGTTATGACTCCGAGGCCGGGCCCTACCCGGGAGCCGGCAACGGCAATTCATACGCCAACGTCGGCGCGGGCGGAGACGGAACATTCAACAGCGGAATCGAACTTTACGGCAGCATGCAACTCGGGGGCTTACTGCTAGACAACGCGCCCGACATCTATGGCGACAACGAGGAAGGCAACCCCAACCAATTGATCCTGAATGATCCGCCCACACCGCCGCCGGCCTTTCCCGACGAGGAGTTGGCAGCGGCCCAGGCCGCCGCCAACAATGACCTGATCCTGATTAACGGCCTGCCCTTCGATGGCGGGACCACCCTGATCACAGACAGTAACTCTGACATAATCATCCCGCCGGGAGACTATTATTTCGAATACGTCGATCTGGCCAGCAACCAGGCGATTGAGATTCAGCCCCCCGGCGAGGTGAGGTTTTTCCTGCAGGCCTCCTCACCCGACAGTGACGCGCTAATGCTCAATTCCAATCTGACTTGGAACGTCGAAGCGGGCATCCCGACCGCCCTATGCTTCTTCGTGGAGCAGGGGAGGATCGCAATTGCTTCCAATATCACGATACACGGTCGGATATTCGCGCCGAATTCGCATATCTTCATCGACTCCAACGTTGAATACTATGGCGCGATCGTCGGCAACACGTTCGACATGCAGTCAAATGAAAACTTCCATTACGATGAAGCCTTGGGCATTCCTTCACAATACACGGGCAATGTCCTTGTCACATCTTGGGTCGAGGCGACACCCCAATGAAAGGAGGAATGCGCAATGCAGCAGACCCTCAAAATCGAGACGACCGATAGGGACCCGTTCGCCATCATCGAGCTTGACGGCGTGCTGCCGGGTCTGACCGTGTATGAGCTGAAATACGAGGGGAACCGCCTTGTGCAGCACCTTGGCCGACACTATGTGGTCTTGGACATGGAGAAGGTGACCTTTATCGACAGCGGCGCCATCGGCGTTGTGATGTATCTGGTGAACATGTGCAAGCAGATGGGCGGGCGGATGGCCGCGGTCGGGCCGAGCGCCAAGGAGGCGCTGGGATTCTTGTACCAGGTCTCGTTGCAGAAGTTCGTCGATTTTCACCCCGATGCCCAGACGGCGTTGGCGAAGATATGCGAGAAGTGCGGTCTGAATCCACCTCGAGACATCGTCGCCGCGCAACAAAGCGATTCCCCGGAAGTAGCTGCGGGAGGGGATCGGCTGGGGCAACTGGAAACCCGCATGGCGAATATCGAGTCACTCCTCGAAGGACTTCTCGGAATGAAACAGGACGACGAGTTGTCAATCGGTTAGGGGTTCAGTTCAGCGACCCAACCCTACTGCCCGTTGTGCCGAAGTCTAGTAGTTTCAGTCTTCCAGGTAAAAATGACGAATGCGGTGTCGGTTCCCCAAAAGGCCGGAATATGGCTGGAATAGCTGCACCTTTGCTGCATTAACGCTGCATCGGCTCTGGAGCTCGCTGAGTGCCTGTTTCCTTGAACGCTCCCGACCCCTCGAAAAGCTCCTGGGCCAGCGCCGAGATTGGGCGCATCCGGTCGATGTCAACGGTGTCATAGTGCTCCGTTAGGATGGTTGTCGGCTGATGGCCGATGTAGGCTTGCAGAACATGAATATCAACCCCGGCCTTCCGCATCGCCGTCACGAATGACCCACGCAACCGGCGAGGAGTGAACTTTTCCGGGATGTTCAAGCCATCCTGTCTCGCTCGCCTTAAGGCTTTTCGCCAAGCAGCATCTACTCCGTCGAAACTATAAGCCCCCGCTCGGCCCTGCTGTGTTTTTGCCGTCTGCTGACCTGTCGTGGCCTTCGCGGGATGGAACAGATACCCGTGAGGACTTCTTACTTTGAGTCCCGTCATCCATTTGGCGAGCACCTGGGCCACGGCCGGGGGCATCGGTATCGTTCGGTAGCTTGGCCGATTTTTCGGTTTGTGCGCTTCACTCTTTGCAATGGTAATCGTCCCATTGAGTGGGTCGAGGTCCCCCTCCCGCAGATAAGCGCATTCATACAGGCGTAACCCGCACAATCCTTGCAGAGTCGCCCAAACGTGGACCATCGGGGAATGGGACTTGAGCCACGCCAACAACTCGCGTAGCTGATCAGTCGTAAGAATCGCGGACTTTGCTTCAAGCTCAGCCTTCGAGGGATCGGTGCGTTTCATTCTAAGATCAACGGTTACGTGGCGATATAGCTTTGGATAAGTGCGAGACATGAACTTGCTGGTCAAACGCACTACATACAGTCTCAGCCTCATTGTGTCGTGCGGGATGTCTTCCCTCCGGAAATATTCAACATGGTTTCCGATGATTTCTTCCGTCACGTCGCCCCAAGAACGCACACCCGCAGCATGGGCTTCAAGGTAATTGATGAACTGGTTAGCACAGTAGATATATTGCCTTCGCGTCCTCTCGTTGCCGTCTGTATGTTTCACCGCTTCGATAACGGCGTCTGCTACGCCATGACCGAAGCCACCCCGCAACCGACCGCCAAATCCACGGCTGGCCGCCAGGTCCTTATTGATTTCCTGGGCCTGGGCCTTCGCCTCCCGATATGCCGTTGCGGGCAGGATGCGCCGAACGTGCTTACTTGTGAGCGGGTCCATCCAGCTCGCTCGCCATTTGCCTGGCGAGAGTTCCTTGATGAACACCTGCGCGACCTTGAACTGTGTAACCTTGGGCATGGTTCAGCCCTCCATTTTCGCCGCTCGCCGAGCAGCAGCTTTCTCGCGCCGGAGCCGCTTCTTATGGCGTTCGAGGCAAATACCCGTCAGCGGCCTGGTCTTCATGGACGGAACACGATCGGCCACCTCAACGGCTCCCCGCAGAAAATCCGCCCGGCTGATTCCACGGTCTGCGCAGAGACGAGTCAGCTTATCGAAGGCCTTCTTATCGAGGAAAACCGTGACCGGTCGCTTATTCGGGTTCCTGTGAGACTTCACCATTATGGATGGACACTATCAGGGCGCTCGGCGGCGAGTCAAATAGTTTATAATGTACTGATTCGTCCAAGTCCCGAGCCGAAAGCCGACGCACCGGAGCCGCCCGGCCGCGACCACGGCCACCCCGACCGCGCTGCGTCATGCTCACAACGCTGGCCGGGGGGGAGTTGGCCGTGGTAAACGGCTTGGCCTGGCGGGCCGCTTCCAGTATCTCGTGACCGAAGACGGCATCTCGAAAGACGCGACGATCCCGAAGCCCCAGCCGGTCCAGGAGCGTCGCCAGCGTCATCTTGCCGGGCAGCAGCTCGGCCAGTTCATCCAGGGAATAGAGAGAGTTCGGCTTGATTTCGAACAATTGCGTTACCTAAGTCTCAGATTATACATTTGATGAATTAGTCCAACATCAACTAGCGCCGATGACATCATGCGCAGGTTCCAAACTCTTTTCAAAAACAGAGGCTTTGATTGGGGATTCGCCGGACGTGTTTACTGTCTCCAGGGGGTTCCCCCTCCATTAGATCAAAACCTCGATTACCTTTGCGTGTCTAGCAATTTCTTTGGGGGGAGCCTTGCTGCTCTACGTCATTGATTTTACTGGACTTAAGGCGGTCCAGTGAATAGCGCAACGCCGTGATCTCGCTCGCGATTCGACGGATGCGGCACGCATCGGTCCTCGATTTCAATATCTGCCGCATGGGCGCGGCCTACAAGTAACTACAAATACCGTCATTTATATGCGCATACGCCGTCATTTATGGGTGATAAGAACCGACATTTGCTGGGTTCGGCATGCGATAAAACACCATGTTCTGACGGATCCCGTGTCGCATACTGTTCTTTATCCTCCGACTCATGTGTCCTTTCTCAAAATAAGCCCTTTTAGCCACCGCCTCGTCTCCCGATCCAGCGATATACGCAGCCGGCGACCGCGACTCACCTTCTCCTTCGCCCACGCTGATCTGTGATCGGGAGTCATCGCCTCGAACCAAGCGACATCGTTCTGCGCAGCTGTGACCTCCGTGCTCCACTCGTCGGCTTGCATCTCTGCGAGCATACGGCCCGGTTCAACCT
>CAUZJO010000199.1:0-5970 GCA_963580245.1 Candidatus Sumerlaeia bacterium
TTTTCATTATATTTTGCTGCGTCTGGCGCAAATCACGAGTCGAAAACGGATGCCTCTGGTTCACCCGAGTTCAGCTCTGATCGGCTGGGCTGCTTGAGCAGGGCTTTTTCAGGATCGACTTACTAACCGGCTCAATCCCCCACGTCAACCGACTGAGCGGGTTGGTCCGCAGGTCCTCGCGGAAAGCGCGGATGGGGTGGAGGATGACTTGGGCGAGGGGCATGGGCGTTTGCCGTGCGAGGCTTCAGCCTACCACGCGAAAACCCCCCAATGCCAAATCCATTGGGGGGAATTCGTGGTACAGATCAGACCCCTCGCATGACGGGGCGACTATTTTTTATGCCGCATGCGTTTGCGCAATTTCTTGTACTTGTGCTTGCGTATCTTCTTACGACGTTTCTTGACAACGCTTCCCATGCATCACCTAACGTAACGCGGATCGAATCGGTCTGGAGGACTTTGATCGGGCCTCCGTTCTTGGCGCAACGCCACCGTTGGCGAAGTTCCACCACTTCCCGCAAAGCGACTACCGTATCCGCCGCGAAGGTGATAAGCAAGCCCTAAATTTAAGGAAGGGGGGGGATTATTTTGCCGCTCGTCGGCCAACCCGCCGCCCCCCCCCCGTTCTGGGGCTCGGGTCGGACTCGCCGCAGACCCAGGGTTTGCCTTGCTCGCCCTGGGCTTTATTCCTGCGGGCCCTGAAGGCTTATCGTGGGGTGGGGGCTGAATCGGGCTATCCATGGGGGGGCCGGACGTGCTACGATACGGTTACCCAGGTGTAGAATATCCCGCTCGGCCCGCGTGGATCGGGCCGTTTGGCGCGTCGTGGGGCCATTTTGGGGACGCGATGATGAACGCCTCCAGCTCGCTCGACCTTCCCGCGCCCGAGAGGCTGGCCCACATCCACCCGGTCCGCGTCACCTACCGGATGACCGACCAGATGGGGGTCGTCTACTACGGCCATTACCTGGAAATCTTCGAGATCGGGCGGGTCGAGCTGTTGCGGGCCGCCGGGTTGACCTACAGCCGGATGGAGCACGACGGCTACCGGCTGCCGGTGGTCCGGGCCGAGGTCGATTACCTGACCCCGGCACGTTATGATGACCTGCTCGAGATCCACACCCGCGTCGCGCGTCTGACGCGGGTGCGGTTCGATTTCGACTACGAGGTGCGGCTCGCGGGTGAGGCCGAGCCGATGTGTCGGGGCTTGACCCACCACGTCGTGACCGGTGCCGATGGCGCGCCGCGGCGGCTGGATCGGGCGTGGATGGGGGAACTCCAGGCCAATTTGTTCGTAGAGACGACCAGCCCCCGAGCCGATTGAGTCCAAACCACGATTTTCACGGCCCTCGGCCGTAATCGCGCCTGAGAGCGAGGAGACAGACATGAGGAAGAACAGACTAGAACAGCGAGCGTGGGCGTTTCGCGCAACATTGGCGATCGCCGCGTTGGCCGCGATCGGCTTCCCCGCGGCCGCGGAGGACTGGCCCCAATGGCGCGGGCCGGGGCGCGACGGGGTGTGGAACGAGACGGGGATCGTCGACGCCTTCACCAGCTCCACGCTCCCGATCCGCTGGAGCGCCCCGATCGGGCCAGGCTTCAGCGGCCCGACGGTCGCCGAGGGGCGCGTCTACGTGAGCGACCGGGTCACGGAGCCCGAGGAGGCCGAGCGCGTCCATTGCTTCGACTGGCGCACGGGGGAGCCGCTGTGGACGCATTCAAACGCCACCCGCTACCAGGTCGATTACCCCCACGGTCCACGGACCTCGATCACGATCGAGACGGGCCGGGCCTATTCGCAAGGGGCGATGGGGCACCTGGACTGCCTCGACGCCGCGACCGGCGCCGTGATCTGGGAAAAGGAGCTCGTCGACGACTATGAATACAGTCAGCCGACGTGGGGGTTCAGTGCCTCGCCGCTGGTCGAGGGCGACGTCCTGATCGTGCAGGTCGGCGGCGCGGAGGGCGCGTGCGTGGTCGGTTTCGACACGGCGACCGGCGCCGAACGCTGGCGCGCGCTCGATGATCAGGTCTCCTATTCCGCGCCGATCGTCATTGAGCAGGCCGGGCGGCGGGTCGTGGTCTGCTGGACGGGCAACAACCTGGCGGGGCTTGATCCGGGGACGGGCGAAATCCTCTGGAACGTCCCCACCAAGGCCAAGAACATGGTGCACAACGTCGCGACGCCGGTGGTCGGGGGCGATCGCATCTTTCTGACGGCTTTCTACGATGGCTCGCGGCTGCTCAGGCTCAAGCAGGATGAGTTGGGCGTCGAAGAGCTGTGGCTGCGCCGGGGGATCACCGAAAACAAGACCGAAGCCCTGCACTCGATGATCGGCACGCCGGTGATGATCGGCGATTACGTCTACGGGGTCGACAGTTATGGTCAGCTCCGCTGCCTCGATGCCAAGAACGGCGACCGCGTGTGGGAAGACCTGACGGCCGTCCCCGAGGGCCGCTGGGCAACGATCCACATGGTGCAAAACGGCGGCCGGACGTGGATGTTCAATGAGAACGGGGAACTGATCATCAGCGAGCTGTCGCCCGAGGGATTCCACGAGATCAGCCGAGCGCTGCTGATCGAGCCGACGACCGACATGTCGCAGCGCGAGTCGGGCGTCTGCTGGGCGCACCCGGCGTTCGCCTACAAACACGTCTTCGCCCGCAACGACCGCGAGCTGATCTGCGCCGGCCTGGCGGCGAGGGAGTGATCGGTTGAGGTTTCTTGAAGTTAAGGGCACCTCGAAGAATTCAGTCCCGGCAGGGACGATTGCTTTCAGCCCGCCACGCAAGTGGCGGGAAAGCAAACCGAAAATGAATTGGAGTCCCGTAGGGACGACTGCAAATCGGATTTTTTGAGGTTCCCCATAAGAAGACCAACGGCTTGCGCGAAAACTCTAA
Organism: Candidatus Sumerlaeia bacterium; assembly: GCA_963580245.1. Classification (GTDB taxonomy): domain Bacteria; phylum Sumerlaeota; class Sumerlaeia; order MVZB01; family MVZB01; genus CAUZJO01. Next base: position 2,902 of record CAUZJO010000199.1, read on the forward strand.
CGCCCGAAATGGCGGGTGACGGAGAGACCATGAGGACCACACCCTTCACGTATATCGAATTATTCTTTTTGAGGGCAAAATGCGTGACCCGCGAACTTCCCCCTTGTATACTAACCGAACGGAGCTTGTCCACCTACCGGTAGGCACTCTTAAAGAAAACTCGAATGCGTGGGGTGTTTACGATCTTGTGGGCAGCACGCCACAATGGTGTTCTGATTATTATAGCGACATAGCATACCGGCGGCCGGTTTATCCGCGTGTAGATCCGCTGGGTCCCTCATTAGAGGAAGCCGAAAGGACGGGTTATTCTAAATCGGAGATACCCAAGCGCGTGGAAAGGGGTGGCCGATGGTGCCCCGTCTATGGCGGGAATTTGTTGCTCGCCCTGCTTAACAACAATTTTGTGCCAAGAGCGTACACTCGGAAAGGCCGACCTGAGGGGCACCACCGTCAATTTGGGCGTGTTGACGGGGACACAGGCTTTCGTTGGGTTGTGGAGAGAACAACGGACGAGTAACGGAAGAATATTCATGGACCACCCATACGCGAAAAGACATGATATTTGGGCGGCCTGGGGATCATCCGTCCCCTGTCTCAAAACACCGACGGGCGAAAGAAAAGAACATCCTTGGTGCCAATGGCTCCCCGTAAATTATCGATCTTGCAAGAAGACGCTGCTTCCTCTCTCATTCAACGTGCGAAGGGAAAAACAGTCGTGAGGACGGATGAACAAGAACTGGTCGAACCCCCGCGCGGCTTGAGATCCCGCAACCCCTTCAGTTGGTGCCGCTTTTTCGGTCCCGGGGCGATTGTTGCGTCGGTTACGATCGGGAGCGGGGAGACGATTTTTCCCTCTCGCGCGGGGTCCATGTTCGGCTATCAGATCTTATGGATCATCCTGATCGTCGCCCTGCTCAAATGGGCCCTCGCCTACTCCAGTTTCCGGCACATGATCCTCAGCGGGGCGCACCCGTTGGAGCGTTGGACTTGCATCCCCGGCCCCACGGGCTGGCTGCACCTGTTTATCTTCGTCCTGGCGGTCGTCTACTTCCCATTGATGTATGCCTTCCTGGCGGGCGTGCTCGGCACGATCTGGGTGTGGATCGTCGGCTTGGACAATCCCAACGCCTGGGCCACGGTCTGGATCGGCGTTGCCTTTGTCCTGCTGCTGACGGGAAGTTATCGCTTTTTGGAGAAGGCGCAAACCCTGATCGTGGGGCTCCTCGTGTTGTACATTTTGTTTGCCGTGTTCTACGTTCAACGCGATTGGGGGGCCGTGATCCACGGGATGATGTCGCCCAAACCCCTCGCCTATCCGGATTGGGCGCTGGAGAGCATGCCGCGCCTGCGCGACAAATCCGTGTGGGTGGAGCTCTTGGTTTTCGTCTCAGTGATCGGAGGAACCGGGTCAAATTACTTGGCCTATGCCTCGTTCCTGCGCGACAAAAAATGGGGACGCTGCCACCTGAGTATCGCGAACGATGAACAACTGAGCGAGATTGCACGGGAGAAAAACCATCCGGCGCGGGTGTGGCTGCGGGCGGCCTGGATGGATACCGTCATCAGTTTCGGCACCGTCGTGATCATATCGAGCGCATTCTGCATTCTGGGCGTCGTCATCCTTCAGCCCCAACATCTCGTGCCGGACCAGTATGATTTGTTGAACCATCAGGCCCAGTTCTTGACCGCCATTGCGCCCTGGCTCAAACCGCTCTATATGGCGGGGGTCTTCGCCGCGTTTTTCGGAACGATCTACGGCAGCCCCGAGCTGTCTCATCGTTTCATCTTCGAGATTCTGAGAACGGTCCCGCGCTGGCGCGGGCGGATCGACGAGCGAAAAGTGCGGTGGGCGGTAATCGTGTGGTGCCTCGGCGGGGGAGCAATCGTTCTGTGGTGGCAGCATTATCATCAGCACGTTCAACTGATCGACGTCTTCGCGCCGGGCGCAATCTGTCTGGGGACGCTGTTGTGCGGCATCTATGCGCTGGCCAATCCCTTCATGGATCGCCGTTTCCTGCCGGCCCCACTGCGGATGAATCCCGGCTTCGTCGTCTTGAATCTGGTCGCGGGCGCGGCGATGCTGGCTGCGGGGATCAAGGCGCTTTGGCTAAAGGATCCCGTGAATTGGAAAATCGTCCTCGGTTTGCTTTTAGGGAGTTTGCTTGTCGCCTTCGTGGCTCAGTTCTATCTGAAACGGTCCGACACTTGAACGGGAATGAATAAAATAATATAATTCAACATATCTGCGAGTAACCAGGCAAAGTGATTCTGAAATAATTGCAAAAATTGATTGACCTTTTTTATGTAGGGCGACCTAATATTAACACTCGGCTGGTGCAAACTCAAGATGAAATATGATTATCCCCCTTTTAAGGGACCCCGCCCCCTGCTGTCTCGGTTCATCAGTTTCTGAGGTGACTGCTTTTCGGGATCAAAGCGGGTGAGCCTAATCACTAATGCAAATCTATGGCGACCAATCTTCCGTAATCAAAAACTAAGATCAAATCCTGACTTTCACCCAGATAGACCCACGATTCCAGGTTTAAGTTGTACTTCATCTCACTCACGCCCATCCTATCTGGACTACCCATTATTTGACGGACGATTCTCTTTACCATACCCAGTTGAAGCAAGGTCCTATCCTCAAAGTATCTTTCTACCGGATTTCTGCCAAGCTGATACAATCCCTCATGTAACAGTGCGAGCCTCTCAAAAGCAGCCGCTTGTCTCCTTGCGGCTGCATCTTCACGACCCCATCTAATCGCCTGTTGAAGCGTTATCCGTTCACCAAATTCTTCCATTTCGCGCCTGGAACCCGCCATTTTATACCCTATAGCCTTAGAAATAGCAGAACCTGGATACAGTTCGCGCAATCGATTCAGATATTTAGTTCCCGTCCTAAAACCATCTAACCTTAATAATTTCAACATCATACGGCGAATTGTGCGCTTGACTTCTTACGGCGGGGGGATATCATAAGTCTTGTGATTGCAGTCATTCACGCTCCCATCCCCTCTTCCCAAGGCCGTAAAATGCGCAAAAAAGAAAAGACCGATCACGATCTGTTTG
>CAUZJO010000200.1:0-5961 GCA_963580245.1 Candidatus Sumerlaeia bacterium
GGTTTTGCATTATCTTTTGCTGCGTCTGGCGCAAATCACGAGTCGAAAACGGATGCCTCTGGTTCACCCGAGTTCAGCTCTGATCGGCTGGGCTGCTTGGGCAGGGCTTTTTCAGGATCGACTATGTTATATATTGGTCCCTCCCAATCCCAACGACCCCTACCGGAAACAGGTGGAAGAAATATGGTGTCTTGAGGAAGAGTCCGGCGCTAAGCTCGATGGCATGACGGAGGCGGCGGAGGTGGCGCCCCTTCTGGATTGGCTTCGGGAAAACGCCCCGAACCTGTGGTCAATGGGATGCCTTCAAGCCCTGGCCGGGTTGCGGCCGTCGGAAGCGGCGGCGATTAGGCTCCAGGACGTAGACTTCTCGCGGCAGACCGTCGAGGTGACCGACACGGGCTTCCATCGGCCCAAGAACCGGAACTCATACCGTGTGATACCGGTGTGCATGGAGATCGTCGAGTCGTTGAAGACAGTTGTGGCTAATCAGGGGGTGCGGCCCGTCACCGGCGAGCTGTTCACCAACTGGCGGGGCAACCTAGGGGTGCGGGTGTCGCTGGGCCGACGGTGGGTCCAAACCTTAAGACGGGTGGCTCGCGAATTGAAATGCCCCCGGCTGGCCCAGGTGCACCCACACCGGCTTCGGGTGGCCTTCTCAACAATGGCGAGCCGCGCGGGAGCTCCGGATCGGGTGCTTAAAGCGTATCTGGGCCATTCCAGCGGCGATGTCCTGGGAGGCTATTACCGGCGGATCGATCTGGCTGAACTTGGAGCGGTTTCAAGCCTGATGGATGGATGGAGGAATCGAATCGACGCGATGGATTCTGGCAATATCCTGGCAACCCGCCAAATCGGTGAGTTGTAGAGCGTTGGTTTTCTTAAGGATGTGGGGTGACGGCCACTGGACTCTGTATCGATAAGCTACGGTTTGCAGAGGGCTTGGGGGAAAGCGGTGGGACCCAATGGGTCTACTTGTCGCCGTCCCCTTCACGTTTATCGGTGACCACGGTGTCGATGACCCCATATTCCATGGCTTCTTCGGCACTGAGGAAGAAATCGCGGTCGGTGTCGGCCTCGATTTTGTCGTAGGGTCGGCCGGTGAACTCGGCGAGCAGGTTGTTGATTTCCTTTTTGATCTTCAGGATCTCTCTCGCGTGGATGTCGATGTCGGAGGCCTGGCCGCGGAAGCCGCCCAGGGGCTGGTGCAGCATCACGCGTGAATGGGGGAGGGCCGATCGCTTGCCCTTGGCCCCGGCCGCCAGCAGCAGGGCGCCCATCGACGCGGCCTGACCGACGCACAGGGTCGAGACGTCGGGCTTCACGAAGCGCATGGTGTCGAGGATCGCCATCCCCGAGGTCACTATCCCGCCCGGCGTATTGACGTAAAGGTTGATGTCCTTCTCCGGATCCTCGCTTTCGAGGAACAGGAGCTGGGCGATGACGACGTTGGCCACGTTGTCGTCGATATCGGTGCCCACGAAGATGATGCGGTCCTTCAGCAGGCGTGAATAGATATCGTAGGACCGCTCGCCCCGGTCGCTCTGTTCGATGACGTAGGGGACATAGTAGTTGTTCTTGACGTTCATATGTTCGGACTCCTCATTTTTCGGACTCATCTTCCCGCGCCGCCTCATCCACGGTCGATTCGGCGGCGCCGGCGGCATCGGGCTCCTCGGCGGGCTCCTCCTTGGGCTTGGCGGGAACATTTTTGATTTCGTTATGCTCGATCAGGAAGTCGGCGATTTTGCTACGCTCGAGTCGACTGCGCAGGCCGTCGAGTTCTTTGTTGGCCTCCAGGCGCGCTCGCACGGCCAGCGCCTTGCGCCCGCTCTCCTCGGCCATCCGCTCAATCTCTTTATCCACGTCGGCGTCGGTGACCTCCAGCTTTTCGGTCTTCGCGATCTCCAGGGTCAACAATTCGCGTTTAACCGTTTGCGCGGCGTCGTCGCGCTGATCGTGCATGTATTTCTCGGCGTCGCGCACCACGTCGCCCAGCCGCATGCCGAGGCGCGAGAGTTGGTAACTGTCTCGCATGATCTGATCGTATTGCGCCGCGGCGATCATCGAACGGGGGGCCGGGACCGGATTTTTCTCGATGATCTGGTCGAACAACTTGGCCAGCGCCTCGACGCGCCGGCGTTCCTCCTCGCGCTTTTCCAGCTCCTCGCGCAGGGCCGTTTTGAGATCGGCCAGCGTGTCGTGCTCGCCCAGGTCCTTGGCGAATTCGTCGTCGAGTTCGGGCAGGCGCGAGACCTTTATATCGCGGACGCTGACCGTAAAAGTATCCTCATGAGTGACCTCTTCGCCGCGGCGATTGGTGACGGTGTTCTTGATCTTCTCAGCGACGCTCTCGCCGATCTTCTTGCCGACCAGTTGCCCGCCCAGTTCGCCGGGTAGTTCATTGGTGGGATCAGTCACGTTTTGGCCGGTCTTACAAAGGTGATCAAGTCGCTCGCCTCGCTCATTGGTCACTTCGACGTCCACGACCAGCTCGTCGCCTTCCTTGAACACCGCATCGGGCCCGCCGCTCTCGGACACTGAGTTCTGCCGGCGAAGCCTCTCAAGGTAGTCGTCGACCGCCTCGTCGTTGATGGGCTGGACCTCGACCTCGACGCTCAGGTCCTTGTATTGTTTCAGATCGACCTCGGGTTCGATCTCTACTTCGACCTCGAACGTTAGTTCGTCTTGTTCAGTGCCCGGCGTCGTGAAGCCCATCACTTGCGGGCGCGAGCTCATTTTGAAGTCTTGCTTGGCGATCTCCTGGCGCAGGAGGTTGATGGCGATCGAGCCGACCGTGTCGCGCACGGCCTCGTCGCCCAGGCGGATTTGAACCAGCTTGAGCGGGGCCTTGCCCTTGCGGTAACCGGGCAGCGTGATCTCCTTGCGTAGGTCGTTGAGGAGGATTTCCTGTTCGGCCAGATAGACATCGCGCGTGACCGCCAGGCGCAGTGCGACCAGAGATCCCTCGCGCGATTCCTGTTCCACCACCCTGTAGGCGAGGTCCTCGATCTTGCGGTTAAGTTTCTTTTCGGCCTGCTTGCGCGCCTCCTCGGTCAGGTCCTCGGGATCGATCGGGATCGGCTCGAATTTTTTCTCCTGGTTGGCTTCCTCCAGCTCGGTCGGAGAAGGCGCCTCGCCCGCCTGGGATGATTCGGTATCCGTCTCGAGGTCGGTCGGGGGCGTCGCTGTCTCCGTGGCCGTCGGACCGCTCTCGCCCGTCTCCTCTTTTATCTCGTCGGTCATCTCATTATCCCCCATTCAAAAGCCGCTTGATCCGGAATGTCGTCGCGTGGCGTGGCGTCCACCTCAGTCATTGCAGCAGAATTGTCTCTAACCTTCAACGAATTACAAGACCTAATCACGGGATCGTTGATGCGCCGGAGAAAAGCGCGGTCCGGCGAGGGGGAGGGTCGTCGTTCGGCGGGCGGGCTTGCCAGGGTACCGGGCTTTTGATAACTTAGGAGAAGTCCACGGGTGGGGCTGAGAGGGTCAACGATGGTGCCGCCGCGATTCCCAAGGCTTGTGATTTATGGGGTTGGCCTGCTCGGCGGGTCGCTGGGGATGGCCGTGCGCCGCCGCGCGATGGCCGGCCGGATCGTGGGGCTGGGTCGCTCGCTGGAACGTCTGGAGCGGGCGCGCCACCTGGGCGCGATCGACGAATGCCACACCACGCCGCAAGCCGCCCTCGAGGGCGCCGACGCACTGGTCCTGGCCCTGCCTCCGCGCCAGATTCGCGAACGGCTGGCCGACCTCGCCGAGCTGGTTCCCGCCGGCGCGTTCGTGACCGACGTGGGGAGCGTTAAGGCGCGGATCGTGGCGCGGGCCGAGGAAGTGCTGCCCGAGCATCTGCTCTTTATCGGTTCTCACCCGATGGCGGGTTCCGAAAAATCGGGGGCCGACCACGGACGAAGCGATTTCTATGAGGACCACGCCTGTATCCTGACGCCGACCGAGCGCACCCGGCCCGAGGCCCTCGAACTGGCCCGGCGGTTCTGGACCGCGTTGGGGGCCCGGGTGGTCGAGATCGCGCCCGAGCGCCACGACCAGCTTCTGGCCGGCATCAGCCATCTGCCGCATTTGATGGCCGCGGCCCTGCTCCAGAGCCTCGCGCGCGATTTCGCGCCCCCGGCCGAGCTGGCCCGGATCGCGGGGGGCGGGCTGCGCGACCTGACGCGCATCGCCGCGGCGGACACCGAAACCTGGAAGCAGATTTTCAGCGAGAACGCCCCGGCGATGCTCGCCGGCCTGGACTCATTGGAGCAAACGCTCAACCAATGGCGCGCCGCGCTCCAGCCTGCCTCACCCGATCTCAAGACTCTGGGCAAGCTCTGGGAGGAGGGACGAGAGACGAGGCGGCAGCTTGATGGAGATCGAGCAGAGTCGAAGGATTAAGGATCAAACGATTTGCGGCGCTGAACAGTTAAGTCTATTGAGGAGCAGGGCGACGCTCTGTTAGGATCAAAGGGAGGAGTATCTCGCCGTCGTTAACGCTTCGCTCCCGTATTTATGTCCCACCCTTACGAATTCATTGACACCCCCGAGCAGTATCAGCCGCTGATCGACCGCCTGGCGCGGGCCGAGACCGTTGTGCTCGACACCGAGGCCGACAGTTTGCACCACTATCACCAGAAGATTTGCCTCGTCCAGGTCGGGCTCCAAGGGCGGGCCTGGCTGGTTGATCCGCTGAGCAAGCTCGATCCGGCGCCCCTCCTGGAGGTGCTTGCGCATAAGGAATTGCTCATGCACGGGGCCGATTACGACCTGCGCATGCTCTATCGCGGCTGGGGGTTCCGGCCGGCGCGCGTCTTCGATACGATGCTGGCCGCGCAGCTGCTCGGCTGGGAGCAGGTCGGCCTGGCGGCGTTGATGGAGCGCATCTGTGGGGTCGAAATTTCCAAGGCGCTGCAACGGGCCGATTGGTCGCGGCGCCCGCTGGGCGAGAATCTGCTTCGCTATGCCGCCGATGACGTCCATTACCTGCCCCGGGTCGTCGCGCACATGACGTCCGAGCTGGAAGCCGCGGGCCGGCTGGAGTGGCATTGCGAGACCTGCGAGCGATTGATCGAGAACGCCTGCGCGCCCAAGCAGGAGGAGAACGGCGAGGCGTGGCGGATCAAGGGGGGGCGCCACCTGAGGGGCCAGGCGGCGGCCGTGCTGCGCGAGCTGTGGCACTGGCGCGATCGCGCGGCCCGCCACGCCGACCGGCCCGCCTTTCACGTGGCGGGGACTGATTTCCTCTTGCTGTGGGCGAAATGGGTCGGCGAGCACCCCGGCGACCGGCCCGAGGACGGCCCGGCGCATCCGCGCTGGCTGCGCGGCCGGCGGCGCGAGGCATTCGAACAGACCCTGCGTCAGACGCTGGCGTTGCCCGAGTCGAAGTGGCCCGGCCCGCCTCCCGCGCGCCATCGAAGCCGGCTCAAACGCGAGGAGGAGGGCCGGCTCGAACGCCTGATCATCGCGCGCGACGCCGAAGCCCGCCGCCTCGCCATCGACCCCGGCGTACTCGCCCCCCGCGAGTCGCTGAGGCAACTGATTCGCTGTCCGCCGGCTTGCGCGGATGAACTCGATGAGCGCTCGCCGCTGATGCGCTGGCAGACCGGTTGTCTGGCGGCGGCGATTATCGACGAGATGGGCTTGGGCGGAGGCGTGAGTGAAGATCAACCGGGCGCTAAAAACGATAGTTAGATGGCCGTGAAGAAGGGCTCTGATTAACTGTCATCATAGAATAAGAGTTGAATATGCGGAATTGTCTTGTTTACCTCACCAGAGGTCGTCCCATAATACTGGTATGCGCAAGCGGGATTGTCATCATGCTTGCTGTCAGTGGTCGGTGGCTACTTGGAATGTACCAGCTTTTTGAGACAGGAAGTTAAGCTTGTTGCCGAATCCGTCCGGGCGATTCGAGCCCGGGGCAGTTTGGATTTTCCAAGGCATGGGGAGCAGCTCGGAACGGTCGATGGG
>CAUZJO010000201.1:0-5944 GCA_963580245.1 Candidatus Sumerlaeia bacterium
CCGTCGCTTCGCTTCGGGGACGGGCCGCGCCACGCAACGGCATCAGCAGGGGCGGCTTGTTGACCGCTCAAAACACGCAACAGGCAACCACAGGTTCCACCTTAAATTCGCCGGTTCGTGGTCTAAGCTTGGGGGGAGGCGCAAGGAATCCCACCGGAAAGGATCGCATTCGTTGTTGACCTGTAATCTTCTTCGCGATTATGGTGTGTTTGCGTTCATTTTTATGGGAGCCTGACAGTGGGAACTTTAAGTCAAGTGAGTCGAATCTTCACCTCAGCCCTTTTAATGAGGAATCTCAATACGCCCCCCATCCCGCGTGAGCGGACTTAAGGCACCGCGGCATCTCAGGGGAGCTCGACCGTTTCCCACTTAGCAGGCCGCATGAATAACCGGGTTATCACCCCCCAGATTACGACGCGGGCCTGGTCCAATACCTCAGTTCCTTGCGACGCGAGGAGGGCCGCCGCCTTGGGACTGCTGCGCGCTTTTCCGATTGTCTTGACGGGGATCCCAGTCTTTTGAGCAAGGAAGGAGCCCAGCCTTCTTTTCTGACCCCCGTGGAGTACCATGCTATCGCCCACCACAATTATGGGGGCCGTCTCCGGCTCGGTGTACTGTCCCCCGGCCGCGTTGGTGACCCTATTCCACTCGGTCATGGCGGGGGCCGGCTCGGCCGAGTTATCGAGCACGTATTGTAGGAGACCGGTGGGTTCGGTGAGCTGCGTTCGAATAACCTCGAGCGGCTGGGAAAGCGACTCCTCGAACGCGTAGTCGGCAAGCCGCCGGGCCAGTTCCCGCGCGGCGACCTCTATCCCTTCGGGATCCCAATGATAATCCCGCGGATGAAAAAACGTTGTGTCGCGCCCCTTATCGCGAAGCCCACGGTAGAGCGTCAGGAGGTCTACGACTTCCATCCCGGCCTCAGCCAGTCTCGCCATGATATAGGGCGTTACGGGCGAGTCCATGGCCATCTCGTCAAGGTCGAATAGCTTCTCTGGAAAGACCTCCACGCGAAGGGGAATGACCAGGACTATCAAGTCGATACCCCGCGCGCGCAGTTGCCGTTCCAGATCGCTTATCACCGCAAGCACATGTTCAATGCCGGCAGAGCCCCTAACAGAATTCGGCATTCCAGGCGCTTCGGGCAGCGATTCCTCCAATTCGATGAAGATGAAGCCGTCGTCTCCTCGAACACCGGCCGTTCCCGGACGCTTCGGCTGCACTTGCAACGTGTCGCGTTGGGTAGTCCAGGCATTAAGCTTTTCGACGGCAGCGGCGCGCAGGGGCATGTAATTGCCCCACCATTGCTCGAATCCACCATGGGCTGCAACTTGCTCTTCGAGGGCTATACGCTGAGCCTTCGCGCGGTCGTTTCTTGCTTCCAGTTCCCCACGCCGAATCGCCACCTGGATAGGATCGGGAATCGGAGCAGGACTTCCCTTCAGCGTTGCACTTGGAATCCCGTTCTCAGCACCCGTGTTCTCACCGCGACGACCTGGCGAACCGAGTGTGCGCCCCGCTTTCACTGTCAGGCCGAGGGCGCGCCCCCCCGCATCGTAGTAGAGCGGAAGCAGGAAATCCTCCACCGCGTCATCTGCAAAGAAGTAATTCTCCAAATGTCCATTGGCGCTCAAAGGTTCCAGCGAGAGTTCTACATCCTGCCCGATCTGCGTTTCGCAAAAATCCAGGGCCGTGCCGTCCAGAATGACCCAATGAAGGACGTATAAGCGCTCGCCTTCCAAGTCGCCCGAGCGTAGCTCCTTAATCGAATAGGTGAAGACGGCTAGAGCTTCCCCGTACGGCGCGAGTTCCTGGAGCGTTGGAATAGTGGAGATGCCCGTCAGGGTTGCCAACAATTCTATTGAGGGCACCGGAGGAATGGAGGTCCGTATCATGGCCTGCTCCGCAATGAGACTGCGCACGGCATCTGACTCAAACGCCCCTGCATAGAGGGCCATCCCTTCAATCGCACCAGGCCACCAGGCGCCATTACCAGCATTTCCGCCGAAAGCGGCTGTAGTAAACTGCCGCTGCGCGGGTATGGGAAAGCCTGACAGTTCTATCACCGGAGCAGCGTTCGCGTAAACGTACATACCCGATTCATCAAAGACCATAACGAGGGTGAGCGGCTCCCTCGCTGTCACTGTGGCAAGACGCCGCCGCGCCTTCCCACTTATCAAAAAGAGCGCCTCACCATCCTGCGATACCGTAAGCAGTGCTTTGGTCGGATCGGGGCCAAGCCGGAGTATGGGAACCTGGATGGCGGTGGAAGCCTCCTCGGGGATGATCCCCAGATAGATCGTCACGGACGCATGGGTTTGCGTCCCCATGGCCGTGGGGCTAAGACCTTGGGCGTGGTACGCGCCCTTGTGGAGCAGCAGACGTCCAGCATGGTCACGTCGGGCCATCCCCTTCCGAACCAGGGATACTTCGCGCGTAACAATACCGTCGTCCCCGTATATCGTGAGCCCTTCATTCCGCGCAACAAAGCTTACTAGGGGCAACGCTCCGACCGGCGTTTCCGCCGCAGCCGTGAAATTTGAGGCCGCCCCAAGGAACAGCCCAGCGAAACACACTATTATCGCGTGGGGGAATACAGCTAACATCATAGCTGGCCGACTCCGGCCTCCTCCCTAGTTTGACTCCGTCAATTTCCACCGGTGCAACCGGCAGTCGCTCCGACTGCTGGGCACGCATAAAATCGATCCTTGGCGGCCAGCTTGCTCGCCCGTTCCCAGACATGGCGTGGCTTCGAGGCGCCGAAACTGGAAGTAGCCTTACCCGGCCAGTCCCTTCACCGCTTCGAGCACCTGCTTGTCGTGACCGGGGACTTTGACTTTGCGCCAGGCGCGGTGGAACTTGCCGTCCTTGCCGATGACGAACGTCGAGCGCTCGACGCCCATGTACTTCCTCCCATACATACTCTTCTCGACCCAGACGCCGTACTTTTGGCACACGGCTTTGTCCTCGTCGGCGAGCAGCGGGAAGTTGAGGTCGTGTTTCTCGATGAATTTGTGGTGCGACGCGATCGAATCGGGGCTGACGCCCAACACGACGGCACCCAGCTTATGCAACCGGGCCGACCCGTCGCGAAACGCGCACGCCTCCTTGGCGCACCCCGACGTGTTGTCCTTGGGATAGAAGTAAAGCACAACGATTTTTTTGTCGGCGAAATCCCTGAGCGCCACCTTTCCCCCATCGGAGGAAGGGAGCGAAAACGCGGGGGCCTTTTTTCCTGCTTCGGCTGGCAATGGACACCCTCCTGTATTCAAATCCTGTTCAGCACGTCCATCGCCCCCTGTCGAGGGTTTCGGCAGTTGATCTTCCCGACCGGGCCTCAAGTTCCGCGTCGATCACCATCCGTACCACAACACGAAGACGACGACAACCACGATCGCGATCTCGTAGGGGACCGAGCGACGCCACCATGGCCGCATTGACTCGGTCGGGTCGCGAACGACTTCGAATCGTTCGACGATTCCGCAGCGGTGGTCGTAAAGCGTCTGCCCGATCAGGCCGATCCAGGAGACAATAAAGACCCAGATCGCGCGCCACACCGGGTCTCCCAACCAGACGGGGATTTCGATCCCGAACGACCGGACGCGATCGGTGTAAAGCGCCATCAGGACCAATCCCACGCCGGCACCCAGCACCACCGACGTCAATCCCGAGCGGCGGCTGGCTCGCGGGAAGAGGCCCACGGCGAGATACGGCGTGGCCATCGGCATGAACAGTGTTCCGGTCACGGCGATATAAAACGGGACGATGCCGCCCATGCGCTCGACGAAAAAAGCGAGATACGTCCCCAAGACGATCGCGACCAGCGAGGCAAATCGCGCGAACAGCAAGTAGTGGCCCTCAGCCGCATGCGGCCTGATGAAACGGCGATAGAGGTCGATGGTGAGCAGGCTGGAGACGGCCGTGCCGATCCCCGCGCCGGTCGACATCGTCGCCACGAGCATCGCCGCCACCCCCGCCCCCAATAGTCCGGGGGGCAGATAGCGTTCCATCATCATCGGATAGATCTTATCGGCCTTTTCCGCGGCGATGCCCGGATGCAACGCCGCGCCGGCGATTCCCACCAACATAATGGCCGAGCCGAAGACCCAATAGATCGGCAGGTAACCCAGCGTTCCCAACCGGGCGTCATTGACCGAGCGAGCGGCGAGCACGCGCTGGGCGACGGCCTGGTTGATCAGCGGGTACGTGGCGACGGTCAGCGTCATGCCGATCAGGTAAATCCAGACCGGGACGCCCGGCTGCGAATAGCCTCCGATGTGCATGAGCTGGGGCGTCGAGGCCAAACGCTCGCTCAGACCACCGAAGCCGCCCACTTCGCCCCAAACCAGGATGAAGATGGTCACGCCCGAGAAGAGCATCAGGATCATCTGCGGCACCGCGGCCATCACGGCGCTGAGTTGACCGCCGAGGAACGTGTAGACGACCATCGCCGCCATCGAGATCAGGATCGCCGCCATGGGATCCCCCACTTTGAGGACCACCTCGAACATTTGTGCCGTCGCGTATACGACGATGGCGATCGCCACCGTCCGGTACATGATCTGGATGATCATGCTGAACACGCGCAGCGAGCGCGTGTAACGCTCCTCCAGGAACTCCGCGTTCGTAAAGATCTTGTGCTTAAACAGCGATGGAATAACCCAACGTGCCAACGCCATGAATCCGAACGTCATATAAGCGAAAACCAAGCCGACGCCGGTCATCCCGATGCGATAACCGAGGCCCGAGGTGGAGACGAAATCGCTAGAGTCGACCGAGTCGGCGCCCTGCGCGACGCTGACCTGCCACCAGCGCAGCTTGCGCCCGGCCAACAGGTAATCCTCGAGCGATTTGACCCGGCACCCGAAGAGTATCCCCACCAAGCTCGTCCCGACGATCCAGACGACGACGATGATCCAGTCAATGGGTTGCATGGGTTCGGTCTCTCGTGAAGAATCGGCGGTTCATTGGGCGGGTGGCACCTGAATGGCTGACGACAGGCCGCCATCGACAATCACGGACTCCCCGGTCACGTAGGAGGACATATCCGAAGCCAGGAACAGCGCGACACTGGCGACTTCTTCGGGTTGCGCGTTGCGCTTGAGCAGGCTCATCTGGGCGATCCTCTTGCGATGGTCCTCCGTGATGTCGCGCCACATCCCGGTGACGATGGCACCGGGGAGAATCGTGTTGACGCGGATCGTCGGGGCGTAATCGGCCGCCATCGCGCGCGTCATCGAGAGTAAAGCCCCCTTGGAAGCCTGATAGGCCAAGTGGGAGGCGTAGCCGCGAACGGCGTGCACCGAACCGGTGATCACGATCGCCCCACCGCCCTGCTTGAGCATGATCGGCGCGCCGTAACGGGCCAGCGCATAGGTCGGCTTGACGCAAACGTCGAGGGTCCTGTCCCATTGTGCTTCAGTGAGTTGGGTGGCGTCGCCCGGCGTATACGCGGCCGCGTTGCTCAAGATGATATCCAATCGCCCATAACGGTCGACCGTCGCCCGCACCGCGGCTTCGATCTGCCGCATCTCCGCGACGTCGGTCTTGAGGAAGAACGCATCTCCCGACGCCGCTCGAATCGACTCCGCGGTTTCCTCGCCCCCGACTTCCTCCATGTCCAGGACCGCCACCTTGGCTCCTTCACGCGCAAACGCCCGCGCGCTGGCCCTCCCAATCCCCGAAGCCGCCCCCGTTACCAATGCCACTTTGCCTTCCAACATCATCTCACACCGCCTCCGGTTCGTGGTTGATCAAACACGCCATTCAAATGGCCATTGACCAATTGGTTCTTCACCCCATCCAAAATCGATACGTTATCCTGCTTGGTGACGGAGGGAAAGTCATCCAGTTTCTCTTCGACGACCTGAACGAGCAGATCAACGAGGATCTCGTCGACGACTATCTTCGTATTCGCGGCGTCATGTTCAGAACCCATGTTGCG
>CAUZJO010000202.1:0-5937 GCA_963580245.1 Candidatus Sumerlaeia bacterium
CGGGTGTTCAATATCACCAACGGCGAGGTGTTCTTCTCGAACCGGGTGTTCAACGCCGACAACGACCTGGCGACCGGCCAGTCGGTCAATCTGGGTCAGCCGCAGTCGTTGCTGATGTGCATCGATGACTCGGACGGGGACGGCACGGCGACCATCAGCCTGTTCTATAACGACGGGGCGGTCAAGAACACGGTCACCGACATACCGAGCGTCGGTTGGGTGGACATCACACCCGCGTCGGATCCCAACGGCCTGTTGACCTATGCGTTGCCGTCCAATGGCGCCGACGTCGGGGTGAACAACCGCGCGGCGGGCGATGTGGATGACGCATTCGTCGTCGACTACATCTTGCTGGTCGAAGACGCCGACAAGATTCCGGTGGAGTTGGGTTCATTCCTGGTTGAGTAACCCTGCGCGCCGCTTCAATCAACCGCCCCGTCATGGTTCCATGTCGGGGCGGTTTTGCGCAGTCGTGAGCGTAACTCGTTTATTCACAATGATTCAGGCCAAAACGACGTCTATTCCGCCCAAAATGGTTGAACGGGCATCAACATGGGACAGGACAGTTCCTTCCACGACGACTTGGGTGCATCTCGCGGATCCGTGAGATGCACCCACCTTGCCGAGAGCGCTGATTGCGGTTGTCGAGTTCGATCCCCCCATGCCCACCGGCTCCGCAGATTCGGCCGCGGGTCTTTGCGGATTGCCGGGATCGGATTGAGGC
Organism: Candidatus Sumerlaeia bacterium; assembly: GCA_963580245.1. Lineage (GTDB taxonomy): Bacteria > Sumerlaeota > Sumerlaeia > MVZB01 > MVZB01 > CAUZJO01. Next base: position 725 of record CAUZJO010000202.1, read on the forward strand.
GAAACGGCTGGATCTCCATCGCAGACGGTCCGGTTGTGGTTGGGACGATCATGGCTCAATCCTCCAAAAAGTAATTGTAAGTCGGCGTTTCGCCCTCTTCGATCACTTCCCAGGCTTCGTTGGCGTTGGCGGCGGAGACCAGGCGCGAGCGGAGGACTTCGTCCGAAACCATCGCGGCCAGGCTCGCCATGACTTGCAGATGTTGGCGTCGATGATCTTGAGGTGTCGCGATCAGCATGACGATGTTGACGGGCCGGCCGTCGGGCGCGTCGTAATCGAGGCCTTCGCTGAAAACGCCCAGCACGCCTTGGATCGCGGGGCCGGAGTCGAGGATGCCGTGGGGGATGGCGACGCCGTGACCGATGGCGGTCGATTCGCTTTTCTCGCGTTCGACGACCGTCCGATAGAGTTCATCCGGATCGACGTGATCCACGCGGTGGGTCTGGACCAGGAAATCGCAGAGTTGGCGCAGGGCGTCCCATTTGTCGGTGGCTTTGAGGTCGGTCTTGATGAATTCCTCATGCATGAATTCGATCAGGCGGCGGCGGTCCTTGTTGACCTCCTTGGCGCGCTGAAGTCCAAGGCGCGAGGTTAAGGGGCCGATAATCTCGTTGAGCACGACCGCCGCCAACACCAACGTCGTGACCAGCGACGTCATTTCACGTGGGATGGCGGGATTGCTCTGCATGATGACCAACAGACCGATGACCACGCCCGCCTGCGGGATCAGGCCCAGCGGGATATTGACCCAGATGCGCCGCGAACTGCCGCTCAGTACGCCGCCCAGCATGGCGCCGACCGATTTACCCAGCGCGCGGGTCACTAAGAAAACCACGCCCAGCAAACCGAGCTGACCCAGCATGTTGAAGTGCAACGTCACCCCGGCGAGCGTGAAGAAGATCGTGTAGACCAAGCCTTCGATGGGGGCGAGCGCGCCGATCTGTTCCTCGACGACGCGTGAGCTGTTGCCCAGGTAGACGCCGAAAAACAGGCTGGTCAGCAACGGACTCAGCCCGAGAGATTTGGCCAAACCCGTGCAGAGCAGAATCGCGACGAAGATCGTGCTGAAACTGTGAAACGAATGCCGGACGACGGCCCACTCCGTCGCCTTGCCCAGGGCAAGTCCGAACGCAAGCGAGCCAATGAGCAGCGCCACGGGATGGAGCAGGGCCCTTGCGAGGCTGAAATTTTGCAGCCCGGCCTCGTAATAATCCGCGACGACGATCTGAGCGAAGGCGAAGAAGGCAATGGCGAGGATGTTATCGAGGGCGACGACCGACAGCAGGGTCTTGACATAAGAACCCTTGCCGCGTGATTCGCGCACGATCGCCAGGTTGGTTCCTGGCGCCGTCGACAGCGCCAGGGACCCCAGCAGCAAGGCCAACACGACGTCGCCTGCGATCCAATAGACCGCGAGGAAAACGAACGCCAGGCAAACCAGGACTTCGAGGATCGCAATCGAGAGGATACGGCGCAGGGCGTTATGGATGCGGCGATAAGAAAGGTGCGCGCCGATCGCGACGACGATCAGGCCCATGGCGAAGGTGGACAAGGGTCTCAGTTGCTCGATGGATGTCTCTTCGGCAACCACGCCCAGCACCGACGGACCGATCAGAACGCCGGCGAGAATATTGCCCGTGATCGAAGGCACATGGAATTTTTGGGCAAGCCAGCCGCCGACCATTCCGCCGATCAAGATGATGCTGAAGATCAGAAGTGGATCCATGTCGTCGATTGAGTGACGGTTATCGAATGATTCAAGCGCGGTGATCCAGGGCCGTTCCGGTCGTGCGGTTTTCCCTCGCGCGGCTTTATTCTACTGACTTCGGACCGGATGACAGTAATTGTTTTCTCTCGCCAATCGTAAGACATGTCTCGGGCAGGGAGGGTCGATGAGGAGATGTGGCGGTCGCTCGCCTCGGGCCAGGACCATGATCAACTCGGCGGCCCGGCGGCGGCATTGGAGCACCGCGTCGGGGTCGTTCTGATGGTCCCAAGCGTTCATGCAGACGGCGGGGTTGGACAAGAGCGGATGGTTTACGCTGACCCATGGGAGCAACCCATCATTGAATGTAACGGCACCGGGCCTCCCGCGTCGCATCGCGATTGCCAGCGCGTCCAGATCAATCAATCCGGGAGAGGAGAGGTTGACCAGTAGACTATTCCGCCTCGGCAAGGCGAACCGGCTTGCGTTGATCATCCCTCGCGTGACCGGACTGAGTGGCACATGCAGCGAAACGACATCCGCGATGCCCATCAACTCATGCAATTCCGTCCGGCGACATCGCTCGTTGTCGAAGCGCTCCGCCGCGACAAAGGGATCATGCGCCCAAACCTCCATCCGCCGCTCACGCGCGAGCCGGGCGACGCGGATCCCAACCTGGCCAAAGCCGACAACGCCGAGCCGCCAGGGGCGCTTGAATCGAGGCCGCGCCGCCGGGTATCGCTCGATCAGCTGCTCGATCGCCTTGATTGTGTGCAGCGCCCACGCGTCCGAGGCCGCATCCGGAATGCTCGCGACGTAAATCCCCGCGCGCCGCGCCGCGTCCAGGTCCACCCGCGCCGCATGGACTCCCGCACCGGGTCCGTAATGGATGAGCATCAGACACCGCTCGGCGCGTCCGATCATCTCCGCGTCGATCGGGCGCGTCCGGGTCAGGACGATATCGGCTTGGGACACCCTGTCGGTCGGCGCGCCCGAATCACCACTATCGGGACCGATCACACGGGGATCAAGGCCCCCGGCGCGCAATACCTGTTCCTCCACGTCCGAGGGGCCGGGCGGGGCGTCGAGGATCAGCAAGGTCGGATTGCCCAAGCAGGCAACCGTTTCCGAGTGGGACCGGCTTTTCGGTCTCACTTCAATCCACCCGCCAATGCTCGTAAAGATGGTGCGCAAACGCCCTCTTGGACGCGAGCTCGCGGCGGGAGCGCCACAGGTTTTTTGCCGTACCCCATTTGAAACGCCCCCGCCGTTTGAGCAAGCTGCGCAGCGACCTCTCCCAATGCCGCGGATGGATGAGCTGCGCGCCCAGCAACGCCTTCTCGGCCGGGCCCAGCGGACGGATGGCCTCGTAGGCCGCAACGATCTCCTCGATCCGATCGATCGGCCAGCGGTTGGCGCGGCCGAAATACTGCAGCGGAACAATCAAATCGAGAACCCCGGGCCGCAAATCACTCGACTCCAAATCGAGCATCCAGGGAGGCCGATCGGCGTCGTCGACCATCAGGTAATTGTTTTCATGGGAGTCGCCGTGCACCAGCACCAGCGCGCACGCCGCCAACGCGTTCTCCCCACCGTCCTGTTTCTCACGCCGTTTGTGCTCGAGCCATGGGTTCTCGAAAAACTCGAACGCCGCCCGCGCCAGCTCCACGAAGCCCCGGTGACCACCCCGGGCAAACACCAGCAGCGGTCGACGCCGGCGCTTGAATCGCCTCAGCCGTTCGGTCAATTCGTCGAGCGTTTCCAGACTTTGAACGACGGTCCGGCGCGGGTCGGCGGCGGGGTCGCACTTCAAAGCCTCGATCAGCCGCGGGACGATGGCCACGGAGGCCCGGTGGAGGCGCGCCTGGGCCCGCGCGACCCGCAGCACGTCGCCAAACCGTCGAAAATCGGCCCGCCGTCCCGACACCTTTCGCATCAGATAGAACGCCGACCCTCCGGCCCGAAGCACGTGCCCCCTATCCGCCAGCGGACGTATTTCGGGCATCAGCGGCGGTGAAAGCCCCCGTCCGACTTGATTCAACGCCCCCAGAACGATATCCAGCCGCTCCAGTTGCCTGCCCTTGATCCTTGCCCGCTTGAGGACCCAGTCGCCCGCCTCGCCCGCCTCCAGGACCACTTGCGCACCGTGTCCGGCCCTCAGCGGCCTAATCCGCAACGGCACCAGCCGCCAGTGTTCCCGGATCTGACTGGCGGAGGGAAAACCCGAGGTGTCGGTGGAATGCGGATTCAATTTTTAGGGTTCAGGCCCCCCAACAGCCTCGAAACAAGCTGGGCGGATTCTCGCAGAATCCGGCTGGGCCATAAAGTCAGAGTTGTTGCGCCTTCTGCCAGAGGTTAGAATAAGAGGACTGAAACTGAACTCCCGATAATGGGTCACAGAGAGGACCTTCTGAACCGTGAAATCTTCTTCGCAGCCCCCCCAGGCCCTGAAAAGCGGCTCGGCACCGGCCGCGGAGGGGGCGGCGAGGGTCGGTCGCGAGGGGCCGACGGGAATGCCGCGTATTACGCCTACGAGCCCAGTGCCGCCTACAACGCCACCGACAATCTATACCTGGTGGTTTGGTATGGCGAGGACGACACGGCGCCGCTTGTTGACAACGAGAGGGAAATCTTCGGTCAACTCCTGACGGCGGCCGGCGCCGAGACGGGAACCAACGATTTCCGCATCAGCGACATGGGGACCGATGGGGATCCGGGCTATGACGCCTACGAAGCGGATGTGGCCTGGAATGCGACCGACAACGAATTCCTGGTGGTTTGGTATGGGGATGACAATACGGGATCATTGATCGATGGCGAATTCGAGATTTATGGCCAGCGGATCAGCGACACCGGGGCCGAGATCGGCGGAGACCTGCATCTGAGCGATATGGGAGCGACGGACGGAAGCGCCAGTTTTGACGCCGCTCTCCCCAGCGTTTCGTACAATGCCACCGATAACGTCTACCTGGTGGTTTGGGAGGGCGACGACGACACGGCCCCCCAGGTCGATGGCGAATACGAGGTCTTCTTCCAGGTGGTCGCAGGCGCAACGGGAGCGGAGGTCGGTCCCGACGAACGGATCAGCGATATGGGGACCGATGGGGATGTCGCGTCGGCAGTGTTCTACGCCGACGCGGCCTGGAACAGCACGGATAATGAGTTCCTGGTGGTCTGGTATGGCGACGAGAACGTCGCGCCGCTGATCGACGGGGAGTACGAGATCTTCGGTCAACGACTCGATGGAGCCGCCATTCCCATCAAAGTGAGCGGCTATCTGGTGGACTAAACGGGGCAACGGTCGTAAAGGAGGGCTCAGGTCCTTCGGCATCTGCATCTTCACAGACGTAATTGTCGCGGTCGCCATAGTCCAGAAGTATAAGCCCGTGGAGATTTTGGCTGGGGGAGTGCTGCAAATAAAAGGCTAAGTCCCATTGGTGGCCTGGGCCCTCAGATCCCTCCCCCGACACAATGAACTCCAACTCTGCGTCCTCTAGTAAAAGAAGAA
>CAUZJO010000203.1:0-5905 GCA_963580245.1 Candidatus Sumerlaeia bacterium
CCACGATGGCTTGCAGTTCAAACTTGAACAGATCGCCTTGCAGGTCTTCGCACGGGGAGGGCTTGGGTTTCATGGAGCCAGCTTTCGCAAGGTTTCGGCGGCGACTGACCGCTTTTCTTGCAAAACTATACACCACCCACCAGCGTTTTGATCCCATTGTTGTTGGGCAAGGGGTCTTTTTCAGGATCGACTATTTACCCTTATCGGTTCATCTTCAACCTTGGATAACCCTAAAGTCGGGCGACTCGGGACAGTGTGGAGGGTCTTATTAGATCAAGAATCGGGTATCGGGTGGGCGCTTGGATCCTATTTTGATGTTCTTATTTTATATAAACTGCTTATTTACTTAAGTTTACAGCATGGTGCGGATTCCTCTTCGGCTCCATGCCTGATGTCGCTGGACGGTCAACCGTCAGCCGCCGGAGATCGCGCGCCGATGCCGGGGTTCCGTCCGGAAATTCGCCCAGGAACCGGCGACCCCGCCGCCTATCGCCCCAGCACTTGGACCTCGGGGGCGGTGGTCGTTCCCCTGACCTTAAAATTAAGGACCTGACCGGCCAGGCGATTAAGCAGGCTCATTCCCCAGCCGACCAGCGGGACCTGGCGCACCACCCGCAGGAACTGGAGCCGTCCATCCAGGTCTACCCTATCGCCGGGGCCGACCGAGCCGGTCAGCTTCAGGTTCATCACCGGATGATCGAAGATGAGTTCATCGGTGGTGAACATGCCCGCTCCAATCTGGAACGGGGCCTCGATGCGAGAGAAGGAGATCTCTTCCAGGATCGGCAGTTTGATTACCCCAAATAGGCTGCCGAAGAATTTGTTGGAGACAAATCGACTGTTCTCGACGACGAATCGGCCCTCCCCTTTGGCCAGGTTGGCCGGATCGCCGAGGATGTCCTCGATTTCGAGCCGCCCGCTGACCTGACCCGAAAACAGACCGGAAAACTTTTCTTCGCTCATCGTCGCCCGGACCAATTCGGGCAAACTGACCTTTTCCAGTTCCAGCTCATTGGCGAGCACCCAATTGAATAATGATCCCGACAAACTCATCGCGCCGCCGTAGATCGAGCAGCGTATGTCGTCCCAACCCAGCCTAGCCGGTCCACCGCGATAGAATCGATAATCGAGGCGTCCGCTGAGTTCCTCGCCGCGAAACTCCTTGAATTCGGCCGTCTCTCCACGAAATTCGAGCTGAAATCGAAAATCCGGTTGCGCCTCGGGATCGAACCGGACATCCGGATGATGCTTCTTCCGGGGGCCCGTGCTGGGTCGCAAGGGTTTCCACTTCTGGATCCATTCGCTCAGGTTGACGTGTGGCGCGCCGATGTCGATCTCCACGCTGGGCGGCCGGTCATCAGCCCCCAAGTCGAATTCGATCATGCCCCGCGCCCCCACGGTTCCGAGCCCCGCCTCCAGGGTGACGGGCTGGGGCGACCACAGCCGTTGTTGGGTGTTCTCCAGACGCCCGCTGATGCCTCGCAGCCGGGTGGGCATGACATTGTGCGTCAATTCCGCGCCGTCCAACTCCACGCTCCCGTCGATTTTGGCGTCCCACATCGCGGCCAGCCGCTCACGCCACCGGGGGTCGGCGCCGGCTGGGTCCGCGAGGGTCTTGCGCCAGATCTCGGCGAGGGTTTCCTTGGGACCGACATGCTCGACCCGGCGCAGGTTCACGTGTTCCCGGATGCTGGCCCGCCCGGCCACATGCCACCACTGGAACAATGTGGGCAACCGCCGTTTGAGTTTGCCCAGCTCCCCATCCAGGCCGAGCTTGAAATCCGCCCCATCAACGCCGAACCAACCCTCCAACTCAAAAGCGGACTCACCCAACCCGCCACGGGTGGAAGCCAGCTCGATCCGGCGCGGATCCAACACCGCTCGCAGGCGATCCATGCGCACCGGCCCACGCAAATGAGGCGTCGAGACCGAGGTGGAGAAATCGTCAACGGCCAACGAAACCTTCCATGAGGCGGCTTCCCATGCGCCCAGTGCTCCTTGGTAATCCAGCCCGATGGAAGCCGCGCCGTCGAGCGGCGGCCACTTCTCCGTATGAAGCCCCAGCATCGCCCCGTGCGACCTGAGATGCCGGTCCAGGACTCCCAGCGGCCCCTTCACATCGAGATGCGCGTCGATGTTGGGATCGCGCCAGAAGTGGAGTTCTCCGCTAACGCGGCCTCGGGCGTCGAACTGCTGGCCAAGCCACCGAGCGGCCAGTCGCTCGACTTCGAGCTCTCGGGAGGTCATCTTAGCCTTGAGGGTCAACTCCTCGATCGGCTCCGGCAGGCGAGGGTGGGCCAGACGGCCCTGCTCCAGCTCGACCGTCCCCTCGACGCGGGCGTGGGACCATAGGGCCAGCGGGATATTGACTCGAAGATCGACGGATGCCTGGCCATTGATCGATGGGAAGGGTTCACTGGAGGCCGTACCGCTTTGCGGAAGCAAACCTTTTAGATCCTCAAGCCCTTTCAGATCACCGTTCAGCCTGATTCGGCCTTCAAAGGCGGACTCCAACCAAAAGTGATCCTTGCCCTCGCAAGTACCGTCGAGCTTGACGCGCAAATCTTCGTATGCAAAGGCAACGCCCTCGGCCTTGACACGCTGGGAATCGACGATGAGTTTGCCCTGAATCTCTTGAATGGGGGCCGGCAGCCGGGGGTCCCGCAGCCAGGCGTCCATCAGTTCCACCTGCCCGTCCAGCCGGGCCTGCTCCAGCGCGTCGCGAATGGTACCCTTCAGCGGGTCGGTCAAACGCAGGCGTCCGTTGCCGTTCAGCTTGCCGCCAATCTCGATGCTGTGCCCGTCCCGGGTGATCCATTCGTAGGTCATGTCGGACCTCGATTCCATATCACCCAGGGTGCCCCAGACCAGGTCGAGCCGGTCGACCCTTGGCTCGAAGGGGTCGCCGCGAATCGTGCCTTCGATGGCCAAGGGCACATCCTGGAATTCCGCGCCTGCTCGTTCGACGTGCAGCGTATCAGTGGTCAGCCGGGCCGAGAGCCGGATATCGCTGAGCGGGGCGGGCAGCCAGTGTGGATGGATCAGGAATCCCGCCCCGTCCACCCGGCCTTCGATCCGCCGGGGGATGGCTCGACTCAGGTCGCCCTCCATCTCGGCTTCAATCGTCAATTGCGCCGTCGCGGTATCAACCCTCATCCGTTTCGTCGTCAGTCGCTCGGCCATCAGCGCCAGCCCGGCCGGGCCCGGATCGAGCCGGTCAATGACGAGGCGATAGGGAAACGGCTTGCGCATGGAGAACTCACCGTGGCCCGACAAGTTGCAGATGTCGCTTCTGAGGTCCATCTTGCCCACTTCGAAGCGCAGCTCGTCGCTCACCACGAAATCCCAATCCGCGCTAACCGAACCGAGTTCATGGCGGCCAAAGATAACCTCGCCGCTCATCGTCAACGCCTCGGCCGAGACGCTGGCGAGGATGTGCCATCCTTTGGGTACCCGCTCAATCATCCCCACCAACGAGAACCTCTCGGCTTGCGCTGCAACGAGCCACGGCCAGGGCAGGTCACTCACGGAATCAAAGTGATCGAACCGCAGCGTGAAATTGCCGCGGTTGCGGGTCAGATCGGGGCGCGCGGTCAATCGAACCTCGCGAGAGCGGTCTCGCTCGCAGAATTTGCCGCGCAGCCCGATGCGTTCGAGCGCCATCCGTGCGTCGAAATCAAACGTCAGCGCGCCATCGCGCACCTCGCCCAACACGGTACGCTCCCCGCCAACGTCGGTATAGACGGTCAAACCCAGGTGATCGATCACGATGGTGTCAAGCGCAATGCGTGATTTTCCCGAACGGGTCTTCGCTTGCCAGCGTTGCACCCATTCCAACCGGTGGTCCCAGGGGGGCAGCGGCGCCAGCCGGCCGTCCTTCAGGGTCATCTCGATGGGTGATGGCCCGGTTGTCAGGATGATTCTGTGAATGGGGAGTGGCGAGCGCAGCCGCAGCAAGTCACCGGGATAAAACTCGATCTTGGCCCGGCGCAGTTCGAGCAGCATTTCGCCGGTCGAGGGATCGGCGAGCCGGGGGCTTTCGATCTCGAGTACTCCCTCGCTGAAGCGCAGCGTGGAGCGCTCGATAAACAAATGCGTCCCAGTCTTGGCGGCCCACCCCGCCTCAATCCGCCGATCGATCATCTCCAGAGACCAGGGGCGAAAAAGAGCGAACACGAGCAGGGCCACGATCGCCAGCAACCCGTAAAGCACCACTCGCCCGCCCACGCGCAACAACCAGCGGCGGCGAGGGGACGGCCCCGGAGATGCGGCAACTGGCTCGGGTGACCGCGCGGTGGAAGGGCCGTCGGTTCCCATCAACATCGATTCTCGACCGAAGCATCGATGGCTTCAACACACGCCGAATCCGGCCGATGGAATAATCGCCCGTTGCGCAACGTCGGAACTTCCTTCGCACAGGTTACGGATCATGGATGCCGAAACCCTGGTTGACACTCAGTATCAATCATGGCTTAACCCCGAGCCGTGTCAAGCTGCGTGTCTTCGCGGGAGGGATATCAACAGCCATGAGTCACCGCCAAGCATTGCGAGGGAAAAAACCGCGCAGCGGTTTTGATATCCACTATTCGGTACTCCTATGCCTTCCCTAAAATAAAATATAGCGTTCTGAAATCTTGCCGGGTTTTTCCCTTCCGTGTATACTCAGATATCGCGTCTCGACTTCAATCTACATACCATCGAGTAGGCCTCATAAAACGTGCCGCACCTCCCCGAACTATCGGGACATAACAATCTTGTGATGAAATCCCCTCTAGCGGGGGAATTTTGCCTCTAAATATCTTCTTTGAATCAATGTCTTTGTACCCCTGAGAATGCGGTACTTTGTCATTGACCCTCCGGAGCCATCTACGGTCATTCCCCGAATAGAGCCCAGTAAGAACTTCTGCAATATCCCCAATGGTCTGATTAACTCCGTTTTTTCTTATCCTCTCTCCGGCCTTGGAAGGAAGTAAGAATTCCACATGGCTTCTCTTTGCTATCTCATATTTGAATTCAAAACTCGTTTTACAGCACTTTGTTCTGGTCCTGCTTTCAAGCTCTTTAAGAACACTTCGATCTTCAAGCCCCTGATATAACCGAATTCGCTGTCCTTTCGGCGGGCAACTCTTTTGCAAGGTTACGATGCACATTCCGGAATATCCATAATTAATGCGTGGGAAGAAATTTGATGGAAATAAGGCAATATCGAGTGGCTTCGCGCGTGCGACTAGCGAGCGGCGTGAATGTTCATGTCGATGGAGCCATAAGAACGTGTCCGGGATTATGAAAACGAGACGCCCACCTTCCTTCAGCAACTGAAAACAATGGTAAAGCATGACTGCGTACGAATCACAAACATATAATTCTGTACTGGTTCACCGTGAATTGGACAATTTCCGTTTGCGAGTTAGCTACCATCCCCGGCTGGGGATGAATGGGTTTTTTCAAGGCATGGGAAGGTTCTCTGCAATATCCTCATGGATGAGGGGACAGCCTGGCTCAGCTGTCTCCCGCTCGATATTGCGTCGAACCTCCGGCCGGTTATCCCTGACGAGTTGCTCCCCATCAGAGCTCGCTTCCGTTTCACCGGCCAAGACCATTGTGCTTTCCCCGCCCTGATCAGTCAAGCCCAACCGCCGAAGCCCGGCGCGTCGCGCGGGTCGCCTCCAGCTTGTTGTCACGCGCATCAAAGATTGCCTGCTCGCGCCCCTCCAACTTGTCCTTGGGCGTCACGTAGCCGATCGCGTCGTGCAAGCGGGTCGTATTGTAGTGGTGGACGAAGTCGGTTACAATCCTTCGCGCATCTTCGAGCGACAACGGCGTCTTGGGGCGGATGCAGCCATTCTTGATTGTTTTGTGATAGCGCTCCAACTTTCCATTGCTTTGCGGGTAGAAGGGCGATGTC
>CAUZJO010000204.1:0-5862 GCA_963580245.1 Candidatus Sumerlaeia bacterium
GCCTCGGATGATCCCGAAGGGCGCAAATTGCTGAAAGCTTGGGGGCATCGGCGTCCGCCCCAGATCCGCTATATGCTCATGGATCGCGCCTACGAAGGTAATGTCATGCGCCAAATGGTCGTGGATTCGGGGATAGAACCAATCGTTCCTACAAAGCGCAACCGGATTTATCCTTGGGAATATGAGCGGGAAATGTATAAAAAATGCAATGAAGTGGAGCGGCTTTCCCGTCGTTTGAAAGGCTTTCGTCGGCTCTTTTCCCGTTTTGAGAAGTTGGATGTTATGTTTGTCGGTTTTATCTGTTTCGCCCTTGCCGTCGACATGCTCCGTTTGCGTTAACAGGCCCTAAGACGTATCGGCCAGCCAACCCGCGGGAGTTAAGGCAACCCCTCTCCCCACAGGCCTACCGGGGCGAAACGGATCGGACCGGAGGCTGAGATCCTGGGGCTGAGATGGAAATGAGATGACGCTCAGCCCGCCGACATGCAAATCGCTGCGAAATCCCGCGCTTTCAATGACGCCCCGCCCACCAGCGCCCCATCGACGTCAGTCTGGCCGATCAGCCCCGACGCGTTATCGGGTTTGACGCTGCCGCCATAGATGACGTTGACCCGATCGGCGACCCATCCGCCGAACTTCTCGCGGATGATCTCGCGAATCAGCGCGTGGACTTCCTGGGCCTGCTCGGGGGTGGCCACCCGCCCGGTGCCGATCGCCCAGACCGGCTCGTAAGCGATGCCGAGGCCGGCCACCTGTTCGCCGCTCAGGCCATCGAGCCCTCCCCGGACCTGGCTGGCCACGACATGGCGCGTCTGGCCCGCCTCGCGCTGCTGAAGCGCCTCGCCCACGGCGATGATCGGCGTCAGGCCGCCGGCCAGCACGGCCTTGGCCCGTCTGTTGACCGTCTCATCGGTCTCGCCGAAATGGAGGCGGCGCTCGCTGTGGCCGACGATCACCATGGTGACGCCCACTTCCTTCAGCATGTCGACGGCGATCTCACCGGTATAGGCGCCCTCGGCCTCCCAGTAGACGTTCTGCGCGGCTAGGCCGATCCGCGAGCCCTGGATCGCCGCCGCGGCCCGCTCCAGGCAGACAAACGGCGGCACCACGGCGATGTCGCACGCCGCGCCCTCGACCAGCGGCTTCAATGCGTCAATCAGGGCCTCGGTCTGCGAGGGCGTCTTGTACATCTTCCAGTTGCCCACGACAAGCGGGGTGCGCACGAGTGGGTCTCCTCAAAGTCGGATTGGGGTCATGCCTGCCGGAGATGCCTAAAGCGAGGCGGCCATCTTCTCGCACAGCTCCACGCAACGCAGTGAATAGGCCCACTCATTGTCGTACCAACCCAGCAGCTTGACCAGTTTGCCGTCGAGGACCTTGGTTACAAGGCCGTCGACGATGCAACTGAAGGGCGAGCCGTTATAGTCGCACGAGACCAGCGGGTCCTCGCTGTAGGCCAAGATGCCCTTGAGCGCCCCCTCGGCGCCGGCCTTGAGCGCCGCGTTGATCTCCTCGGCGCTCGCCGACTTCGTCAGCACCGCCGTCAGGTCGGTCGCCGAGACGTTGGGCGTGGGGACGCGGATGGCGAAACCGTCCAGCTTGCCGTTGAGGTCGGGGATGACCTTGCCGATGGCCGCCGCGGCGCCGGTCTTGGTCGGGATCATACTCAGGGCCGCGGCCCGCATACGGCGGGGGTCCTTGTGGATCTGGTCCAGTGTTGGCTGGTCGTTGGTATAAGAATGGATCGTGGTCATCAGCCCGCGCTCGACGCCAAACGCGTCATGGATCACCTTGGTCATGGGCGCCAGGCAGTTGGTCGTGCACGAGGCATTGGAGACGATATCGTGCCGGGCGGGGTCATAGGCGTCGTCATTGACGCCCAGCACGATCATGGCGTCGGCGTCGCCCGAAGGGGCCGAGATGACCACCTTCTTGGCTCCGGCTTTCAGGTGCTTGGCGGCATCGGCGCGGGCGGTGAAAAACCCCGTCGATTCGACAACGATCTGAGCGCCGACATCGGCCCACGGCAGGGCCGCGGGGTCTCTTTCACTACAAACAGGGTAGTTCTTGCCATCGACGATGATGTTGGAGTCATCGAACGATACATCTTGGGACAGGGTTCCATGGGTTGAATCGTATTTTAGCAACAGGGCGAGACTCTGGGTCGCGGCCAAGTCGTTGATCCCAACGACCTCGACCCGCGGATGATCGAGGGCGACGCGGAAGACCAGACGACCGATGCGACCGAAACCGTTAATGCCAATCTTGACGCTCATGAACGGGGTTTTCCTTCCCGGCGGACTTCGGCCCTACAGCTAGCGACGGCCCTCCTCGAATGTCAAACGAAAAGCGGAATGACTGGACTCCCCGCATGTCCCCGACCGCCTCGGAGACAAAAAATCGCCTCTCCGTAATCCTAACCATTTCAATCTCAATGACTTACACACTGGGGCGGTCCGGCCCCGCAGCCCCTCGCCAAACCTAAATATTTATCTTGACGCGCGGGCTGGATTTGGCGAAAATGAAGGATCAGCCATGGGTTACGTTAACCCCCACGCCTTGTATTGATTTTCTGAAAAGGAGGTACTGTCCTCCCCTGCACCCTGTTTTATCCGCAAGTGGTCGGGGGGCTTATGTCCGTGTTCAAGCAATCAGCCTGAGCAGAGCTGTGCGTTCAGACTCGACAGGAGCCCGAACCACTGAGAATTACCCGCACAGAGGGAGGTGAGAGTTGTGTCCTCGACTGGAAAAGTGAAGTTCTTCCACGATAAGAAGGGCTGGGGATTCATCGAACGCGACGACAAGACCGATGTTTTCGTCTATTTCTCCGACATCCAAGGGGAGGGTTATCGCACTCTGGTCAAAGGCGAAGACGTCCAGTTCGAGATCATCCAGGGTCCCAAAGGTGACAAGGCTGTCAATGTCTTACGTCTTCAGCGGGAATAATCCGGTCTGCGGTTCGTTTTGCGGTCATTTTGCCATCATGCCTATTAACCCTATTGTTCCAAGCGGGATTAACACGATCCTAGAGCATTCATAACCTATATCGACGGGAACGAGCCACCAAAACGAACTGAGGAGATGAGAAAGACGCCGGCGATCTGAGACCCCATCAGCTTCGCCGGCATTTTTTTTGCCGAGACCCGCCGCGCGTCCCTTTTTGCGCTCATGCCCCCCTCAGGACTCGATAAGAGATACGTAGAGCTGAATCCCCCGATTCGGGCGCCGGGGACGTATTGTCCCCTCCTCATGGGCCTCCAGATCAAGGCGATGTACGTAGGATGCAGACGACCCCGGTAAAAGCGAATCAGAAGATCGGTCGGTACCAAATCCGCTCGGAACTGGGGAAAGGCTCGATGGGCGTGGTTTATCTGGCCTACGACCCTCAGCTCGACCGCGAGGTGGCCGTCAAAACGATTCGCCTACCCGAGGGCATGGGCGCGGCCTACTCGAAGAAGCTGACCCACAACTTGCTAGGGGAGGCCCGTCTGTCGGGCCGACTGTCGCATCCGGGGATCGTCAAGGTCTTTGACGCCGGCGAGGAGGGCGGGCAGGCTTACATCGTCCTGAAGCACATCGAGGGAACCACGCTGGCCCAGATGCTGGCGAACACCGGCGTGATCGAGCGCGAGGAGGCCGCACACGTCATGGAGGAGTTGCTCGACGCGGTCGCCTATGCCCACGATGAGCAGATCGTCCACCGCGACCTGAAACCGGCCAATATCATGATCCAAGCCGATAGGCGCGTGCGGGTCATGGATTTCGGGATCGCCCACGTGATGGCGGGCGACGCCAAGAGCCGGGCCGTCCTGGCCGGCACGCCGCGCTACATGTCGCCCGAGCAGATCCAAGGACTGGATGTCGATCAGCGCTCGGACGTCTTCTCATTGGGAGTCACGCTCTATGAGATGCTCGGCGGGCGACCGCCGTTCCTCCAGGAAGAATTCAATGCCCTGCGCGAGGCGGTGGCCTCCGAGCGACCCGCCCCTCTGATCTCGCTCAACCCCAACCTGCCCCCTTCGTTCTACCAACTGGTCGAGCGCGCGTTGAGCAAGGAACCCGACAAACGCTTTGAGAACGCGGGCGAGATGAGGCAGGCGCTGCTCGAATGCGCCGATGACGAGGTGGAATCCCCCGACCAGACCAGCGGACCGAGTCCGCGAGCGCGTCAGGCGATCCTGGAGCGAATTCGCGAGCGGGTCGAGAAGCAAGGCGACTTCCCCGCGACCTCTCAGTACATCGCCAAAGTGACCGCAAAGTGACCGTGGCGGTGATGTCGCCGTGCACCTCAGCCGGTTCGATTGCCAAGGAGACCCTCAGGGACTTCGCGTTGACCAATCGCATCCTGCGGACGGTGAATTCCCCTTTCTACAGCAGCGGCTGCGGTCGGATTCGCACGATTTCGCGCGCGGTCGTCATTCTGGGCGTCGACACGGTCCTTAGCGTGGCCGACGGCCTGAGCATCTTCGAGCATTTCCGCAACCAAAGCGACATGGAAGGCCTCAAGGCGCAGGCGATCAAGGCGCTGACGATCGCGCTCCATGCCCGCAAGCTGGCCCACACGCTCGCGCTCGATAACGCCGAGGAGGCGTTCATCTGCGGGATGCTCCATCATCTTGGCCGCCTGCTCACGGCCTTCTATTTCCACGATGAACACCAACAGATCGAGGAGTTGGTCAGCGAAGGGGTCGATGAGGAGCACGCCTCGCGCAAGGTGATGCGTCTGTCGTATGGGGAGATGAGCCAGGGCATGACCGAACTGTGGAACATACCCGAGACGATTATCCATACCATCCGCGGACTTCCCCCCATCATCACGGGGCACTACGAACGATTGAACAGAAAGTCCAGGGGGTGGTCTCGATGGCCGACGAACTGGGCAAGGGCACGTTGGTTACCGAAACGCGGCGGCGCAAGCAGGTCCTGGTCCACATCGCCCGCGAATATGAGGACAAGATCAAGATCTCCGTCCAAAACCTGGAAAAGCAGGTGGCCGACGTGATCCGAAACGCATGGGACATCTCCCACGACCTGCGGGTGGGCCTCAAGCGCATCGGCGTGGCCGACACCGTGATCCGCGAGGCCGTCGGAGAGGAGGCATTGAAGACCGCCGCGCAAGGCGAACCCGTCTCATCCGCCCGAAGCGCCGACCTGTCCCCCGGCGAGAGCAGCCCCTCGCTGAACCTGAGTGACCCGCTCGATGAATCGGACCCCGGCGTGGACGCAGCCGCGGCCGCGGCCAAACGCCAGAATTTAATTTTCACGGCCGTCAATGAGATCGCTCAGGCCTTGACCGGCGATTTCAAGATCAACAACGTGCTCACCATGATCGTGGAGGCGATGTATCGCGGGGTGATCTCCGACCACGTCCTGATGGCCATGGCCAATCCCAAACGGACGCAAGTGACCGCCCGGTTCGGCCTGGGAGATGATTTTGACCGTATCCGCGAAGCCTTTGATCTGCCGCTACGCGAGGGAAGCGGCCTACCCGCGCGGTGTATCCTGGAAAAGCAGGAATTCGTCGTGGACGACGTTCGCCAGAAGTCTCAAAGCAACCTAATGCCTCGCGCCCTCATGAAACTACTCGGCCCGCAAAGCCTGATTTTCATGCCCCTGGTGGTCAAGGACAACGCGATCGGTCTCTTTCTCGTCTCCCGGAAGCTGGGCAAGAGCCCATTCGACAAACAAGACCTACGCGATGTCCGAACCCTCCGCAATCAAGCCCTGCTCGCGATCCATCAGCCCGTGGGGCATCGTTAACCCATTTCCCGCAGTACTTGCTTCAGTCGGGTGATTTTTCGGGTGATCGCACGATACGGAGGATTGATTTTGTTCAAATCCGTCTCTGACATGCCCATGTAG
>CAUZJO010000205.1:0-5726 GCA_963580245.1 Candidatus Sumerlaeia bacterium
CGAGCGAGCGCCACATCGGCACGCTCGACGCCGAAGGTGTCGCCCTGGTCGCCATCCAGGGGCTCTATGACGTGATGAAGGCCGAGCTTGAGGCGAAGGACACGCAAATCGAGGCGCTGGAGGCTCGCTTGGCGGCACTTGAAGGGGCCTCCCAGGCGGAGGAGCGTCCTTCGGTCGATGTCACTAACCTCGAAAAGAAGTCGAACGTGGTGGAACGTTGACACCCCCACCCCCCTCCGTACGAAAAGGCAGGGGGGGGCGACATTGCGGGACCCCCATTCTCGCATATTTTTTTTATTTTTTTATTTCAATCCTGGCGGTCGGCCTCGGAGCACGCGGCCTAAATCGTGTCTGTGGCCCCAGGATCGCCGAACGCGGGCCGAGGCGAAGGTTGGGGCACGGTCGAGCCGAGAAGAACGATGCTGGGCACTGTAGGCGGTCTACAAGGCGGGTGGAAGGCCCACCAACTCATGTGCGTTAGCGTCATTCGGTAATTCCCGTCCAGTGGTTCCGTTATCCAGGAACGGCATGTCCTCTTGGGGCAGGATTTGCGCCACGACGCCCTTGTTGCCGTTCTTGAGGGCGCCTTTGTCGCCTTCATCGGACATTCCCCATTTAGACTACCGGTCGGGCGGCTTTCTTCCGATATGATCGGAATAGTCTTGCCGGTTGGGCCTGAGGTTAAGGATAAAGGATTCCGATATTGTCCAATATCGGGCCTTTTACCCCAACGAACCAACAGGACAGGGTTCAACCGCGATTTTCCATTTAACGCGTCCGAATCGAGATTTTGGAGCATCAACTTGGTAATTGTAGACCGAATGAGGCCCGTTTCAAGAATTATTCTCCTCCGGACCCTTCTCCAGGGAGCATTTTGGCCTACCTTTTCCTCCACTTCTTGAGTTCCACAACAGGCTGTTTATAGTTGTATCTTTATAAACGTGGGATAGTCCTTAATGAGCATCCCCCGAAATATGGTATTTTTACCCTCAACAGTAAAATCGAGTTTCTGCTCAGTTCCATTGAAAATATCAATGACCCAGGCGTTCTGAGCCATATTCCCGGAAAAAGTAATATCGCTGTTTTCATCCACGTATCCGTCAAGATCACCAGTCTGCATCCATACCGCTAACATCTTTTCCGTTTCATCTCCATTGTCGAATGTAAAATGAAGGAAATCCTTGTTGTTTGAAAATATGACGGGGAATTCCGACGGATAAAAATCATCGGTCACAGTCGCGACATTACGCCAGACGAAGTAACAGGCAGATGGCATCATTGGGACGACTGTTTGCGTCGGCCAAGTCCATCGAGAGAGAGACTGCGGATGAGCAAATCCAGTAAAATGAGGGTGACATGGGCCAGCCCCCATACCCATTCCGCTATGAAGCGTGGAACTACGGGCATATCTTTTTGCCATCTGCATTTCGGTGACGAAACTTCCATCCCCAGGTGGCCCGGGGGGATAAGCCGCCCGTGCATAAATTTCAGTGGCATAGAATTTACCTTTAAAGCCCATCTGCCGACATTCTTTTATGAAAGCTTTTAGTGCATCGGCGTATCGCTTATCCGGATAAAGTGTTGGATGCAGACCGATAGCGTCAATTTTTTCGGCGACACCCGGCTTAAGTGGATTCACACCACCACTAACATAATCCCAGCCCGATGGGACACTACCGTCCGGTCCTTCAAAATCATCCCCGAATATCGTCTTGCCACTCGCATCGAATACTTGAAAAGTGTCGAACGACTGCGGGGCCGAAATGTCTTGATATAATCCAACCGCGCCGGCATCATTAATATATTTAATCGTATATGTTGTGGAGACTTGATTGCTACCATCCGAAGCAATGAAGGTTGCTTGTGGCCCCTTAATCTTGACCGTAAAATTAAGAACGTCACCCGTCAGTCCCTCCATCTCAATAATTGGTCCGGTATAGACTATCGCTGAGGAGCCCTGTCCAGCGTTGCCGCCTGTTCGCTCGGCGATGTAAATATTGCCTCTGGCGGAATAGGTTGCCACAACATAATTGTCAGGGTCCTGGTATCTGAGCACGATCCCCGATTGCGGATAGTCTTCATAGCCGTTAAGATTTATCGCCTGTACATTGATCGTCCCATCCTTCATTTTCACTTCCGGCGCTACGACAAGCGTCTTATCGTTCACTGTCAACAGACGGCCATCGCGTACGCCGATCTCCAGCGGTTTACCCAATGCGGCCAAGACAGCATCGGTAAGGAAGCCTTCGGGACTTCCGAGCATAATCTTGGCATCAGGAGCAATATTCTTGATCACCTCATACGTGGGATTAAAAATCTCATTGATATATTTCTCCGCTCCCAGTCGTCTCCGCCATTCATTACCAATTTCAAAATACTCCACCCTGTCTTTGAAATGCCGGACCATGTATTCCACATATCGCAGGTATCCTTCGAACATCTCGGGCGTTTCATTCACCATACCCGGCCAGTCATCATAGTTGTTGTTCACTTGGCGATAGCGTTCTTCTCGCCAGTTTGTTCTCCGGGGTGGATCAAGATAACGCCAGTTCCCTTTCCAGTCCAGAACCATGATCACATTGACACCGTTTCGCACGCATTCTGTGATTGATTCGTCGGCTCTTGAATCAATTTCCAGTTTCCCTTTTTCAATTTCAACGTAATTCCATGTAAACGAACCATTGTCCGGACCGACGCGCACCCACTTGTTTCCAAGATCATATTGCAGTGGTCCCCAAAGTGTGTCCTGAGTATAGCGGTCGCAAAGCCCGCTCAAAGAAGTTGAGGAGACGGTTACGCCTGAGCCGCGGGAAAGGAGGGCGAGGTTATTTCCATCCGGATCATGCACTTCCAGTTCCCCAATCGAAAAGGAGTGCCCCGCCATGGAAACCTGATCCGGAAAGTGTTTCGCGACGATCCATATCTGTTTGGCCAATCGTGGATCAAACTCAATGAGTGTGGCACCGGACTTGTTACCGTCGAGATCCTTTGTCTGGTATACGGTTTCCCAATGCCATGCATCTCTGCTCAGTTTCACTTCCAGCTCTTTGGGTAGCGCTGTTCCGACACCCAAACGTTGCTGGTGGGGGAAGTTTCGGCTGCAAACCAAGGCCACCGACACCACGGTGGTCTCCTGCGGCAGGTCAATCCTGATCCATTCCGGTCTGGCATCGGTTAAATCCGGCGCAAACAGCGTGCTTCCCCAGCTGCACCAGACTGTATCAACATCACCGTCGATAAGATGAATGGGCAGAAACGGCTGACTGTCATTCCATGCCGTCCTGACTGTCATTTCATGCTCGGAACCGAGATAATTATGTTTGATTTCCCATGATTTTTTAGGTATGAACTTTTCAACCGGATTTGAGTTGCCCTCCTGCATGACAACACCTGGAAGCAGATCAGGGCTGATGCTGTAAACATAATTGATGTGGTTAAACGAATACACAGGATGGCCGTCCACCATGGCTTCAATTGTTGCGTACTCTTCGATGCTTGGCGGTCCGGGTTTGGGTGTGGGTATAGCACCTGCGTCTGTTCCCCGGGCAAGGCTCCCGGATTCAATCATGACTATTGCCCAGCCAACGATTCTCATGAACTTTGCGGGACTTTTCATGGCATCAGCCCTCAACACCATTCAATTGAGATCGGCGTTACAAATCGCGTAGCTCTCTTCATGGGCACCTTACTCTGTTTCATCTGAGATTCCCCATTTGGATGTCCGGTGCCGGCTGTATCGTTTGACATGGCCGGGATTCTCCCTCCGACGGGGCCTCTGAACGGCAACAGAATGCTCAATCTCGGCTGAAGGCGCAAGGGGAATCCTGGCCGGGGCCGAACGTTCGATACCCTGGCGGCCCATCGGGCCGTGACGGGGCTGGAATCGCGTTCCATCGTTTGGCCTTGGCCGCTCGTTGCCAGGTTCGGTCATCGGCCAGGGCATTCCTCCCCGCAACCCCGTTCACCGCGTATCGGGGGAGGGATCTGAGGGCCCATACCACCAATGGGACCCAGCCTTGTTTACAGCGCTCCCCCAGCCAAAATCTCTACGGGCTTCTACTTGCGGACTTTGGCGACCGCGACAATTACATCTGCGAAGATGCAGATGACGAAGGACCTGAGCCCTCCTTTACGACCGTTGCCCCGCCTAGTCCACCAGATAGCCGCTCACCTTGATGGGGACGGCGGCTCCATCGAGTCGTTGACTGAAAATCTCCTGCTCCCCGTCGATCAGCGGCGCGACGTCCTCGATACCATACCAGACCACCAGGAACTCATTATCCGTGCTGTTCCAGGCCGCGTGGGGCTCGGCCGCGTTCGACGCGATATCCCCATCGGTTCCCATGTCGCTGATCCGTTCGTCGGGGCCGACCTCCGCTCCCGTCGCGCCTGCGACCACCTGAAAGAAGATTTCGAATTCGTTGTCAACCAGCGGCGCCGTGTCGTCGTCGCCCTGCCAAACCACCAGGTAGACGTTATCGGTGGCATTGTACGAAACGCTGGGGGAATAGGGGGAAAATAGGGTGCTTCCGTCCGTCGCTCCCATATCACTCAGACGCAGGTCTCCTCCGACCTCGGCCCCGGCGTCGCTGATCCGCTGGCCATAAATCTCGAATTCTCCATCAACCAGCGACCCGGTGTCGTCCTCGCCCTCCCAAACCACCAGGAATTCGTTGTCGGTCGCATTCCAGGCCACGTCCGGGTCTGTGGCGTCATAGAACGAATCCCCGTCGGGCCCCATGTCGCTGATGCGGAAATCGTTGGTTCCCGTCTCGATGCCGCCCGCCGTCAGGAGTTGAGCGAAGATTTCCCTCTCGTTGTCAACAAGCGGCGCCGTGTCGTCGTCGCCCTCCCAAGCCACCAGGTATAGATTGTTGGTCGCGTTCCAGGCCACGTCGGGGTAGCGGGCGTCATACGAGGCATTCCCGTCGCCGCCCATGTCGCTGATGCGGATGTCCGATCCGATCTCCGCCCCCGTCGCCCCGTCGATCAGTTGACCAAAGATCTCAAATTCGTTATCGACCAGCGACCCGGTGTCGTCGTCGCCAGACCAAACCACGAGGAATTCGTTGTCGGTCGCGTTCCAGGCCACGTCCGGCTCGCGGGCGTCATAGCCCGAATTCCCGTCGGGCCCCATGGCACTGATGCGGAAATCGTTGGTTCCCGTCTCGGCGCCGGTCGCCGTCAGCAGTTGACCGAAGATTTCGTACTCGCCGTCAACAAGCGGCGCCGTGTCGTCCTCGCCCTCCCAAACCACCAGGTATAGATTGTTGGTGGCGTTGTAGGCGACGCTGGGCTCGTAGGCGTCCAACGCGGTATTCCCATCGCCGCCCATGTCGCTGATGCGGATGTCCGATCCGATCTCCGCCCCCGTCGCCCCGTCGATCAGTTGACCATAGATTTCGTATTCGTCATCAAGCGACCCGCTGGTGTCGTCGTCTGCCCACCAAACCACGAGGTACTCGTTGTCCGTGCTGTTATAGGCGACGCTGGGCATGGAGGCGTCATACAAGCCATTCCCGTCGCCGCCCATGTCGCTGATGCGAAAATCGTTGCTTCCGACTTCCGGGTCGATCGTGACGGGATAATCGGCGGCCATCAGATCGGCGGCACTCACGATGATGCGCGTCCGGGCGGCGGCGACCTCCATCCGCGCCTCCAGCGTGCGGCCCTGGGCGTCGTAGACGGTGACGTCGCCCAGCGCCACCTCGCCTTGCGCATCCCGC
>CAUZJO010000206.1:0-5646 GCA_963580245.1 Candidatus Sumerlaeia bacterium
CATTTCCCCGCTGTTTCGGCAAACACGGGGCAATCTTTTCGTATTGTTCGGGAGTGATCTGCATCATTAAAGGATCATGACGCCATCCGCCCCGAAAGTCAATTGTTTAGTGTTATCAGGCCCTGGTTCCAACTCCTTGGATTCTGTGGAGACGATGAGATCGATTAGTGGCTTATATTTTTTGTATTTCCTAGGATGTTTAATTATCTCCACAGCGTAAAGGTCCGATGCCTTCGAAAAGAGGACCCATCTGGTCTTGGGGTCGAAAACTGTGTCGCAAACGGTAGCCACAACGATAACAATGGCAAGAGCTGTCGCAATAGATGGGTAGCCCTTCACAACAAAAGGAAGAATACCAGCGGGAAGGCCACCTGTAAGGCGTGTTGCGTAATAGAGTGTCTTGAAAAAGGCCGCTTTTCGGGCATATTCGCGACTTTTTGATTCGATAAACTGTACTGTTGCGGCGTCCTTGGCTGCTTTTTAGGAAACAGTGGATGTGTCTCGGGCTGTATCTGTGTAATCAGTTTGTGGAGATGATCGAGAAGACCGTTGTGGATTGAACGACATTGATAAGCCGTCTGCGGCGCAGGATTTGCGCGGATAAAGGTAAGTTGGTCTGGTTGATTGGCGCATAGGTATAGTTGATCAAACAGGAAGAATTACGTTGAGTGCCTGATCTCCTTTCGATCAGAGATAGTTGCGCAACCGCGGGATGTGGCGGTAGGTGGCTGAGACGCTGGCAATCTTGGTGGACGAGTGAACCCCCTGCCGCTTACACATCTGAGGTCTAGCGTTCACTTCGAGTAAAACGGAATGGTAACACACCCAGTGTTTGTGGTGTCAAGGGGAAATGTAGGTGTGGGGGGCGAAGCGTTTGGGGTAACGGATGCGGTTGAGCAGGTTGCGGCCGTTGGTGATGAGGATGGCGAGGGAGCGGCGCAGGTCGGGATCAGGGAACTTGTTTTGAATCACGACGGCACACCTTGCATCATCCCACACCGGTATGTCGGGCGCGTGCCGTCAATGATTCACTGACGCCGACGCTTCGCTCTTGGGCACTTCAAGACGCGACATGCAGGCCGGGCAACGGGTGGCTTTGAAGGCGACGGTCGAGAGGCAGTAGGGGCATTTCTTTTCGGTCGGATCGCCCAGCTCCGCTTTTTCGGCCCCGAACTGTTCCTCAAGCGTCTCGTTAAGCCGGTTGATGACGCGAGCCAGAACAAACACGCTCGCCGCGACCACGACCAAAGCCAACAAATTGTTGATGAACAATCCGTAATTCACCGTCACGGCCCCGCCCGCCTGGGCCTGGGCGAGGCTCGCATACGGCGCCGGCGTGGAGCCCTCCCGAAGGATCAAGAACAGATCGCTGAAATCGGCCTGGCCAAGCGCCAGACCGATGGGCGGCATGACGATATCACTTACCAGCGACTTAACGATCGTCGTAAACGCCGCGCCGACCGTGAAGCCCACGGCCATGTCCGCAACGCTGCCACGAAGGGCAAACTTCCTGAACTCGCCCACGAACGTCATGCAACACCTCCAATTCGGTGGATTATGACAATCCATGACCTTTTAGTCTGACAACACCCGGGAGTCAAGGGGCGCCGTTGAAGCAAGAGACGGTTTCGATGTCCGTCATCGTGCGCAGGCCGGGTGGGGCGTTCAGGACGGCCTGGATGGCGTTGAGCGTGATGGCGCAGGTCGCCACGTCGCCGTGGACGCCGCCTTTGATCGTCGAATCGATGTTCGGGTCGCCTTCGATCAGGATGCGGTCGCGCGGGTCGGGTTCGCCCACGGCCGCGCGGAAGATCAGCGTGATGACCTCATCGCCGTCGCGCCAGCCGCGCCCGATTTGATGGACACCGCGCGCCTGGCCCGGCTCGATGGTCAGGTCGGGCGTCTCCAGTCGATCCTCGGCCATCACCGGCTTGATCACGTCTTCGGTGCGCTCGAGCGTCCAGCCGAGTTTGGCGGCGATCATGTGCATCGATTCGGTCAGCCCGACGTGACGCAAGCTGCCATCATCGACCTTCGCGCTGAATTGTTGCGGAGTCAGGCCGGCGCCGACCTTTTTCTGAAACGGCAGGCGGCGAAGACCGGCGTTTTGAAACCGTTCGACGCGCACCCGGCGGACCGATTGGCAAACGCCCGTCATGACCGCGGGGAGCAGGTCCATCAGAAAACCCGGATTCACGCCCGTGCCCACGACCGTCGCTTTGTGCCGCTTGGCCGTCTCGTCGATGGCTTTTGCGACGCCGGGATTCGTTTGCCAGGGGTATGACAGTCCCTCGCACGTCGATACGATATTCAACCCGTGACGAACGATGCCCGTGATTTGTGATTGCACGCTCTCGAGGCTGGAGCCGGTCGTCAGGACCACGATATCCGCTTCGACCTCGCCCAGCAGCTTCTTGGCGTCGGTCGTGACCTTTATTCCCTCGAGTCCCGAAACTTCGGCCAGTTCGCCGAGATCGCGTCCCGCTTTGCGCGGATCGGTATCCAGCGCCCCAACGATCTTCAGGTTCGGCCGTTCCACGGCGAACCGCGTGATCTTGCAGCCGATCGGCCCCAATCCACACTGAATGATCCGCGTCTTGTGCGCCATATGCCTCTGCCTCCTTAGGGTATTCGCCCGTCTGATATATTACCGGGGCGCCGTGATGGTCAAGACTTAATCCCTTTTCGGATGGGAAGGTCATATCGGCGTTGCACTCGCGACGCCAGTTTTTTTGGGAGGGTGAAATCATATAAGTGTATTGTTGGTGCTATCTCTGATATGAAATCGCCCGGTGAGAATGATGAAAAGGGGAACGACCCATGAACCAGACTGATCCCGCGGCGGCGAGCTATCCGATGATCGTCGTCAACACCGAGTCGGTGCCGGGGATGATCGCGCGTCGCACGATGGGGCTGGTTCAGGGCAACACGGTGCGCGCCAAGCACATGGGACGCGATATCGCCGCCAGCTTCAAGAACATTGTCGGCGGGGAGCTGAAGGGCTACACCGAACTCTTGACCGAAGCCCGCGGAGAGGCCCTGGGCCGGATGTTGGAGCAAGCGCGCCAGCGGGGCGCCAACGGCGTGGTCAATGTCCGTTTCAGCACCAGTTCGGTCACGGCGGGGGCCGCGGAAATCTATGCCTACGGCACGGCGGTCTACTTGGAGCCCGAGACGGCGTACGCCCAGGGCCAATCGTCCCCC
Organism: Candidatus Sumerlaeia bacterium; assembly: GCA_963580245.1. Classification (GTDB taxonomy): domain Bacteria; phylum Sumerlaeota; class Sumerlaeia; order MVZB01; family MVZB01; genus CAUZJO01. The sequence goes on from CAUZJO010000206.1 coordinate 3,205, forward strand.
ACCGGAGCACCGCCCGATGCTTGAAGTCTTCCTGGGACCAGCCTTCTACATATTCACTCTATTCACTACCCTGTTGCTGTTGGCCGTGGGCTGGATCGCGGGTCGGACCGCCGAACGGCGGCACCTGCGCAGCCTCGATCGCCGCGAGCGCCAGTTGGCCGGCGTAGTGTGCACGGACCTGAAGAGCTTCCCCGGCCGATCGCCCGAGCTGTCCGGCGCCACGCTGGTCTTGGGTGCCACCGTCATCGCATCGGACTACATGAAGTCGTTCCTCGCCTCGTTCCGGTTGATTTTCGGCGGCGAGGTGCGGAGTTTTCAGAGCTTGGTGACGCGCGGGCGGCGTGAGGCATTGGCGCGCATGCTCACCAGTGCCTATACACAGGGCTATGACGCGGTCTGCAACGTGCGGTTCGAGACATCGGACGTGGGTGCCATGAGCGGGGCAACCGGGGCGATGGTCGAGGTCATCGCCTACGGGACGGCCTACCGGTTGTGCTCGCCCGGGTCGCCTGCCCCTTCCGCCGGCGGCGGAGTTTGAGGAATCCTCAATGGTATCCGGCGCGCCATGTAAACCTCTCTTTCGCGCCGTCCAGATAAACGATCTACACCTCCAAGCCTCGGACGACCCCCATTACAGCCGGGAGAAGTTTGAGGCTTTGCTCCGGGTCATCAATGAGGAACGCCACGCTCCGCGACCGGATCTGGTTCTCTCGCTGGGGGACGTCGTGCACGGCGCGAATCTAGAGGATAACGCCTTGGCCGCCCAGGCATTGCTTCGTCTGAAAACCCGGGGCGTCCTGCCGACCGCCGGTAATCACGATATCGATACGGACAACCTGCCCCAAGGCAAGGCGGGTTACCTGCGGCACTTCGGAGCCGATCTGATCGACTATACCTTCTTCTACCGGGGCATCCTGTTTGTATCGGTCAGCAACCCCGATGCCGACCGGCCGGGGGCCGAAGGGGTCGAGCGGCGTCACGCCTGGCTGGCGGCCACGCTCGAGCGACACCGTGAACTGCCGAAAATCATTCTGTGTCACACCCCCTTGGTCCCGATGCGCGACCCCGAGGTTCTGTCGGTCAGCTTTCCGATTGAGACGTGGAAAGTCCTGGACGAGCAGCGCCGCATGGAACGTCTGCTGGCGGAGCACGCCGAGACGGTCGTCGCGGTCCTTAGCGGACACATTCACCTGACGGCCCACCGCCCGATCGACGGGATCCATTACATCACAACTTCGGGGCCCTATTCCTGGCCGTGCGACGCCGCCTGGTTCACGTTCTATCCCGACCGGATCGAGGTCGAGGCGCGTGCCATCGACGAGGCCGTCCCATACTGCAAGCAGCAGGCGGGCGACGGCTTTGGTAATCTCATCCACGACCGCGACGCCAAAGAGCGGCCATTCAGCGACGCCGCCCATCCCGATCTGAGAACCTATCTGCGCGGGACCGACGAGGAACGCGCCTTTACGATCCCGCTGACCGGAAAGAAGCGGCCGCGACCTGAGGCCTCGCTCGTCGCGAAGAAGCCCAACGGATTTCCCGCCCCCGATACCAGGACCCGCGCCAATCCCGACGGATCGGTGACCATCATCAACCTGGCACCATCAGGCCGCATGGCCCTGGCGCCCCTCTCGACGGGCGGGGGAGAACCGGCGTACGTCCTCGACGAGGGACGAAGCGAATTGTATCTTGATCCCGACGGGAATGAGGCTTGGACGGGGCAAGAGGTCGAGCAAGGGGTCGCGGTTTGGTTGGAGCCTGATCAGTCGCGCACGCTACGGCTCGCCGGAGAGGCGCCGAAGGCCGACTTCCGACGCGTCTCAACAGCCCCGGCTCTCGAACGGGACAAGGCATCCCACCAATCCGCCAATTCCGACACTCCGGCGAATTAAGTTAAGTTAATAATATCAACCGTTCTAAACAAGTCAAGCGCAATCCCGTCAGGGCGCGTTACCTCCCCCGTCCGGCCCCGATTCCGGCCTCGTTCTTGGCAACATTCCGGCAACATTTCCATGGGTCATACTTCCCCCGGTCCGGTTTCACCTGGCCAGGGGGGTTTTTCCGCGAGGCGACCGCGCATATCCGTGAAAGGAATGTATCACCATGCTTGAGCAGTTCAAGGGCCGGGCTGCCATGCCGTTAACAGCCCTAGACTCGACGCCCCAGCCCTGGAGACCTGGCTTTCACAGGCTGCCAGCGCGACCGGCTGGAGGCTGACGCTTCGTGAGTTTGTTAAGTTGACGGCCACCACCGCCTACTCGAAGTGCGCCTCCCCCCAATCATAGACCACGAACCGGCGAATTTAAGGTGGAATTTGTGGTTGCCTGTTGCGTGTTCTGAGCGGTCAACAAGCCGCCCCTGCTGATGCCGTTGCGTGGCGCGGCCCGTCCCCGAAGCGAAGCGACGGCATCTCGCTCGATCATGTCCGACCCCCTCCACCGA
>CAUZJO010000207.1:0-5543 GCA_963580245.1 Candidatus Sumerlaeia bacterium
TGTCGATGTACTGTTCCCACTGGCCGTCCATCGGCAGCGACAGATTGCTGTTGCCGTCCCACGCGGGTCGGTTATCGCCGACGGTTTGGTTGGTCTGCCAACCGGCGCCGACGTTGCCGAACTGGGCTGCGGCGGCGATGTCGTAGTTGCCAAACGGGAACTCTTGGAACCCGGCCGGAGGATCATTGTGGGCCGGCATCAGGCGCTCATCGGGATTGTTGTAACGGAAGTCGTCCTCGAGCATGATCCGCCCGGTCGACTGCACCACCGGCACCACGGTCGGCGCGGGGGTGGGGGTCGGCGTTGGGGTCGGGGTCGGCGTGCCCATGGGGATCGGCACGAGCGTGTAGAGACGCTCCGCCAGCAGCACGTAGAAAATCGGATTGCCGGTGATCATTCGGCCGCAGGTGATGCCCACGCGGTCATGCCCTTGCATACCGAATTCAACACCTCCCGGCACGTCGAGCCGCACCCCCATGATGTTGGCGGGATCGGCCGGGTGCTGCGTGTCGCCGCCGGAGTCCGGATCAGGGAATGAATCGAAACGGTAGAGCGTCAACTCGCCTTCGTCGTCGCCGATCTGCAACATCGGGTAAATGAAGTTCCCGTCCGAAGCCAGGCCCTTGAAAACACGATCCGTGCCCACATTGCTGTAAGGAGCCTCCCCGACTTGGTTGTCAAGGAAAACGGCGTTGTTGTTGATGAAATTGTTCGTGCCCAGATCCAGCACCTGGTAAGCGAAATGCCGGCCCGACGCGACGTCCTTGACCCCTCCGACGTACATCTTCGTCGGCGAGCCTGGAATATCGGTGCACGATGCATTGATGCTGCCGAACTCCGTCATCAGGTCTTCATCCGACAGATTGCCGCCCCAGTCGCTGAAATGCACGCTCGTGCCAACAAATCCGTCGCGATCCATCGCCCCCACAACTTCCGTATTCCCTCCGAATTGCTGAAACATGAGCCGGACGTTGACATCGTTGGTGAGACCGCTGCCGTCACTCTGATCGCTGACCCAGACGATCCCCATCGGGTCGGTCCCATCGCCGCCATTCACGATGTAGTCCAGCGTCGCGTTGGCCGCATCGAACTCGTAGGTCGTTGGGTTCGCGCCGATCAGCATGGCCGCGTTTTCACCACCCGCGCCCGTGTTGTCGGCGATGAAAAGCCGGTCCAGTTCGGGCGCGGCGCCTTGAACGAAGTCCAGACTGTTGCCTCCGGCCCCCGCATACAAGGGGTCGGGCCCAAGAAAATCGGTCGTCTCGATGTCGATGGGGCCCAGCGTATTGTATTCGACCCCGAAAATCGTGATGTCCCCTTGCTGCGCGAGGACAATCCCGGAAAACGCAAAGAATATGAACATCATACCGCCATGAATGAAGCCTCTCATTTGAATCACCTCATCGTTTTGAATCGGTCATCGCTTCAAAGGCGATGGCACTCAGTGGTCAATACAGATTAAATCCCATTCCTCCCTTCATCCGATTTAAGCTGCGAGTCGATCGCTGATTTGTCTCGCCATCCGGCGTCCTCAACGCAGTTCCCGCGCCATCTCGTAATGCCTCTATCCCGTCTGTCGTCATTTTACCTTCCGCGCCCAGGCAAGTCAACCCTGGATTCAACCTCGGAATACAACTGTCCATGGTTGAATCGGGGGGGGGTAGCTGCGTAAGGTCGTAGTCCCCTCAAACCCAACCCCGGAAAGGATAGAAACTTATGTTAGGAGTCCGGCCAAATCGAAGCGAGCTTCCAGATATCAAGCTTCTTAACGACGGTTCGACCGCCATCGGAAAACAGCTCGACCCCCAGGTCCGCCGGGGGCGCCGACATGGACTCGGTGTAAACCACCCAGTCATTGGCGAATATCTCCATGCTATGTCGATCCAGGAATATATGGAGTCGCAAGGTGTTCTCGCCTTTCATCAACTTCGCCGGGATCTTGTCCCCGGCCACTTCGAGATATTCACCATCACAAACAATCCGCACAAAATGGCTGCCATCTTCCGAACAACGGACCTTCAGCCCGAACTCCGCGGCGGTTTCGGGATCGAACTCGATTTTTATTTCAAGCAGGTCGCTTTGAACCTGATCAAACCGTTGCGCTTCATCGTCCAGAACGAATTCTGACTCTCCGATGTGGTCGCGCCGAAGTTTTTCCATTTCCGGCGGGGGTTTCTGGGCGATCCGGCCGTCGGGTCGCAGCGTCAGGATCCGAGGCATGGATAATCCGGCGGGAGCCAAGCCGAAACAGACCCTGCGGCCCCTATCATCAACCGCCGTGGCGCACACGATAAAGTGTCCCGTGAAATCTTTCATCAAATGATTGCGTGGATCGTAGTTGGCCACGCCCGCGTAATCGAGGTAACCATGGTACTCTTCGGTGAACCGAACCGTCTCGGAATCAAAGGTCCCGGTGTAGTATTGGCTGGGACCAAAAGGCTCGCAGGCAACGACCCACTTGTCGCCGAGCCGATAGAAATCAGGTTCCTCCCAGCCTCTCGTATCGGTTGTGTGTGGAACGCCCACAAACTTCCAGTTGATGAGGTTTTCAGACTCGTAGAGCGAGAAACACCCCTGGGCGCGGCCATCCACCTGCCGGTATCCACCCATCCCCATGTACCATTTGTCGCCGTCCTTAAACGCAAACGGATCGGTTCCGTAGGGCATTGGATTTTCGGGCGGGTTCGCGACCACCGGATTCGCGGGATGCTTCCGCCAGGTGACCAAGTCACGGTCGCCCACAACGGCCCATTGTTCCGAACCGCGTTCCGAACTCATGCTCGTATAAAAGATCATCGGCGTTCCATCGTCCGCAATCACGGCCGCGCCCGAGTAACACGCGAACTCACCCGAATCGAACGATGGCCAAACGACGATCGGCTGGTCTTCCCAGTAGACCAGGTCCTTGGAGCGCGCATGTTTCCAGTGCTCGCGGGGTTGGGCGTCGCGCCGTCCGCCCGGCGCTTTCCCGTGGGGATTATAGATGTAAAATAAATGGTAATAGCCGTCATGATAGACCAAACAATGGCCGCCGATGCCAAACGCGGGCGCATTGTAATGAAATCCCCGTCGCTTGGTTTGTTTCGCGACTTTCTCCACCCAGGCTTCGGCCCGGGCGATGGCCTCGGGATTACTCAGCAGGTCCTTGCGTGGCTGGTCGCTCTGATGAATCTGATCCACGCAGATCTGGCCTTCCGGTCCGGCGTTGTTATCCACGATCCGGATCCAGGCCTTCCGTCCCTTCAGCGGCCGCACGTCCCAGGTGGCCCACTCCAGTTCGGTGGCCCCTTCGGGGTCCAGCCCGTTTCCCGTCGTCCAGCGCAAGACCATCCTGTCATCCACGGCGAGCCGGTTATGGTGTTCGATTGCCCCGGGCGCGGCATTGACAAGCAGGCTGACCACACACTCATCCCCCCATAATTCCTTCGGGTGCCGCTTGGTGCGATCGCCGGGAAGATAACCGCCCGCGATCAAGAAATTGATGGTGTCACGCTCGATGATGAAAGGCGGTGACGAGATGACCCCCTTCGCCGCCTCGCCGCCATGAAACGAGTTGAGGCATCCCATCCCGATATAGCCGCTCAAACGGTCTTGGCCGGATAAGGCACCATGGCTGGGTCCCGAACCAAACGCCTCGCCGCTTACCGTCCAATCCCCAAAGTCTCCCCCCTCAAAATCAGCAATCATAATGTCCGCCGGATTGGCGAATGCGGCGCCGCACCAGAATATCACCGCCAAGAACCACATCGCTGAGATTCTATACGTTAGGGAACCTCTAAAAATACGGTTTGCAGTCGTCCCCACGAGACTCGAATTCGTTATAGGCTTCATTTCCCGCCACTTGCGTGGCGGGCTGAAAGCAATCGTCCCTGTCGGGACTGAATTCTTAGAGGCGCCTTTCATACGATCTACCATACGCCCAGCCCCTTCCGCCTGATCCGAGATTCCCGTTTCTCGGTCTTATTCGTGCTGAATCATCAGCTTCATTTACAATACTCTCCATCATGGGGGCGGGAGTCAACGTAATTGCAATCCGACAAGAACCCGAATGGGGCCCACTAATGGGCGCCTCAAGAAACAACCGGTCCCGCCAGGGACGATTGCTTTCAGCCCGCCACGCAAGTGGCGGGAAATCAAACCGGTATTGAATTGGAGTCCCGTCGGGACGACTGCAATCTGAATTTTTATAGAATCCTAATAATGTACGCGGTCGCCAAATTCACCGAGGCTCCCGAGGAAAGATGGCAACCGTTTTTCCAATATCGGAACGGATTGACGAAATGCCTCGGCCCTGCGCACCAGGGCGCCTTGTGTAATTCTAACGTATCCGTCCCAGTCGCCGTGTCTGCGCCAGGAGTAGACGGCCTGGTTCCAGTCTTTCAATTCATATTCGGCGATCTGTGCCGCTAAGTTCCACCAATCGTGGCGGGCACATAACTCGACAAACTCATACATCAGACGCCGCGTTAATTCCTCCAAACTCTTTCGCATCGCGGAATCCAGTTGCTCCCATTGTTCTCGGCCCGAGTCGTCAAGATATAGGCCCAAGTCCGTCCCATCCGGCGACCGGCCCCGGCGGATTTTCGGTTGCCCCAACCTCGCGGTGATTTCCTTCCGACTATCGTTCAGAGCAATGAGACGGTCGTAAGTTCCCTTCGCGTCCAGCGTGTGCTTTCCCCTTTCATACACTTCGAGCTGATCGAGAAGACGGTCGAACGCCGCATTGAGTTCCTCGCGCGTGGCGACATCGAGATCGGCAATCCCGAAGTCTTCCGGAATCAAGGGTTCGCGAGCGACGGGTGTCGGCGCCATGACGAGCCGAGTCGCTGATCCGGACTCTTCCGACTGCCGGCCAGTATCCCTGACTTCGGATTGAAATTCGATTTCCCCGATGATTGGCGGGGTCGCAGCCGGACGGAGAAGAGCCTCGAATCCAACGAAACCCAATACAATAACGATCATCACGAGGGCTGTGAGACCCGCGAGGATTAGGATCCATTTAAGGTATGAACGGCCCGTTGTTTTGAGGTGTTTGTCCGCAGACTTTGTCATGCCCGTTCCGGTTCACGCGAAGAACCCCATAGCTCAATTCCGCCGACCTTTTATGCGCGGATAGTGTCATTAGTTCCAGAGGATATGATCAAATATGTCGGACTTTAGCGTCGAATAGGTCCTGTCAAAGCTCGCTTGAGTGATTAAACAAAAACTCCGAAGGCCCCCGATTTGCCGCAAATAGTATACTTTTGTATCCCAGTCCCACGTTAAAAGAGCGGCCATTTCCCATTCCCCGAATTGGACCGCCTTCTTAACAAGCTGGGGGCGCATCGGCAAATCCCCTTGCCGTTTGGGGAATCGATCCCTCATCTCGATCGCGATTCTAAAATCTTCACTAATCTGACGATTCTCATTGTTGTGTGGTGTGGATTCATGGAGTAAGTTGAAAACATCCACGCAAAGTACGTAATTCTTAGCGCCTGTTAACACAACCGGAGCATGTCGACGGCAAGGGCGAAACAGATAAAACCGACAAACATAACATCCAA
>CAUZJO010000208.1:0-5466 GCA_963580245.1 Candidatus Sumerlaeia bacterium
CAGTTCTACCATGCCCGCCGATTTCAGGCGCGCCGTGTAATGCCAGAAGTTCAGGACCGCGGGTATTTCGCCATTGAGCATGATCTTGTTCAACAGTGGCGGCGCCGCGAACGTCGGCTTGGCGATATCCTTCAAATCGGCGCCGATAGATCTCATGGCATAGGCCCGCAGCATCAACCAGCTTTTATCGACGGGGCCGCCGGCGATGCCGATCTTACGGCCGCGCAAATTACCGATGGTTTTGATCCCTGAGTCGGGGCGAACCATCAAGCCGCCGACGGCGACGGAATGGGGAACGAAGGTGAAATCGGCGCCGGCGGCGCGCTGGCGCGAAACCCAGATCCAATCAGTGACGATGACGTCCACCGCGCCGCCCTGCAGGGCGACGGCGCTGGCATTCTTGCCGCCGAGCTTGGTTACCAGCAATTCAACCCCTTCCTTGCGGTCTAGGTCGTGGTGTTTGACGATATTAAGTTCCCAGTTGACGGTGCCATAGGACAACACCCCTGCCCTGACCTTCACCAACTCCGCGTGCGCCTCTGCGACGACGAAAAGGCCAATGACGAACGCCAACTGGAACAGCCAGGGCCACTTTACAAGAGATGCTTTCATAGCTTCCTTCTCAGCTTATTCTTTTTATTTTTTGATCCCAAGAGCGGAAACTATGGTGTAAGGGTGCGCCTATTGCAAGGAAGCGGCCCCATTAAAGATGTGAAATCGTTGGGGTTTTAACCACCGGGCCTGCCCTTTGGTAAATTTCTGCCCCGATATTTAGGCTCTACTCCTTGCCGGTCTTAAGGAGAGTTTATCAGAGTCATTCACCTTAGCGCGGTAGCAACCGGTTCCTGACAATATAGGAGACCCCCCGGGACCAGGATTTATCGGTATTGCCTCTGACATCAACGCTGAAGGCCATGATTACTTTCTCAGTCGCCGCATCCCTGACATACAGGTTGATAACCAGGATCAGATTGCTGACTTTTTTCACTGTACCCGTAAAGGCGAAGTCGGCCCCAAGAGAACGGGCGATTTCGGCCTCACAACCATTGCACCCGTAGAGATGCCCGGCGGCCTTGATGGCCGCCGCCGCCGGGGCCGTGTCAACGATGACAAAGACGCCCGACTCCGCGAGTTGGCGACGTAAGAGATCGCTGATTAGCCGCAAGCGCTTCTGCTCGGCAGGGGTCGCACCCTTGGTCTCTTCTTCTAGGTTGACGTTGTACAACTCGTAATCGAACACAGCTACCGGCGTCGGATGCTCAACCGCGGTCGCGGCAACCGGTCCGGCAAACAAGCCCGCCAGCAGGGCCAGTAAAAATAACCGCCGTCGTCCGGCTTGCAAGTGGGTCATTTTTTCTCCGTCCCATCGGTTGTAGGCATGGCTGCGTTTGACGAAGCATTCCCGCCCGCTCCGGCCTCCCTATCTTATACGCGGTCGCGTGCATGGAATCCATTGCCACCCGGATGTTGTTTTTTTGGCCTCCGGAATACGGCTGGGTGCCGGCCCGAAGGCCAAGATCGCCCTGAAACCCGGTCTTAACCGGAATGTCGGGAATTGGTACTCTTGTAAGGCCACAGTACCGATAGTAAGTTTTTTTCACCGCCAACCGGCGAAGACCGACGACGGATCGAGGAGTGCCCAACGTGATTCGGATTTCATTTATGGTTTGCGTTGCTGCGCTTGCCATGTGGGCCAGCGCCGCTATGGCCGAACAGGGGAGTGTGGCCGTCGTTCGCATCGCCGTTCTATCCCAGCTCGTGGAACGGCCACCGGCACTCTCGAATCTGGAGGTGTTGCCCGATGACAGCGGCTTGCTCGGCGCACGGATGGCCATCATGGAAAACAACACCACCGGCCGCTTTATGAAACAACGCTTTGATCTTAAAGAAAAAATCGTCCCGGTCGTTGGGGACGTGGTTGCCGCTTTCAGGGAACTAATTAGAGACGACTATCATTTCATCATCACAAATCTTGCCCCGAAGGTCCTGCTTCGGGTCGCAGATCTTGCAGAAGCCAAAGAGGTCCTGATTTTTAATGCCGGTGCCCCGGACGACATCCTGCGCACCGATCAGTGTCGTGCGAACGTTCTCCACACCATTCCCAGTCGCGCAATGATGGCTGATGCGCTGGCTCAATATCTATCCCGGAAAAGGTGGTCGAAGTGGTTTCTAGTCGTCGGCCGCAGGAATGAGGACAGGCTGTTCGCAGAGTCCGTCAAACGCGCCGCAAAACGCTTCGGGGCTAAGATTGTGGCCGAAAAGAAATGGGAGTTTGGTCCCGATGCCAGGCGGACAGCCCAGTCGGAAGTTCCGGTTTTTACCCAGGATGTGGATTACGATGTGCTTATTGCTGCCGACGAAATTGGTGAGTTTGGTGAATACTTGATGTATCGAACGTGGGAGCCAAGGCTTGTGGCCGGCACCCAGGGACTTGTGCCTACGAATTGGGATCGCGTCCACGAGCAGTGGGGTGCCGCCCAGCTCCAGAGCCGCTTCTTCAAAACCTTCGAACGCTGGATGAACCAACAGGATTATGGCTTCTGGACGGCCGTCCGAACCATCGGGGAAGGGGCTACGCGCACCGGGTCTGCAGATTTCAAGAACATAATCGGCTACATCCACGGCGACAAGTTCGGCCTAGCTGGCTTTAAGGGTCAAAGACTTACCTACCGCCGTTGGAACGGGCAGTTGCGCCAACCCATACTTCTTACCACGGCCAAGTCGATGGTGTCAGTCTCTCCGCAGAAGAAGTTTTTGCACCAGCGGTCTCATCTAGACACCCTCGGTTACGACAAGACGGAAACAAATTGTCAGCTAAGATAAGGTGGCGGTGGGATCAATATTTTAGTGCAGAATGTACGTGGCTCAACATTGCGGCTATGGCCCCGGGCGGAAGGTTTAATTGAACGATCATGAATGAAAGAGAGAAAATCATGAAGCTAATCGGGAAGTTGGTGATTTGCCTCGCCATCCTGTTCGTTGTCGCTGAGGTTGCTTTGGCGAAGGGCTACTTAGCAACGCGGGCGACTAGGCTGCCGGACTTGGTGCTAGGCACGGACGATACCGGGTTCGAGCTCTCGCAAAAGGAATACAAGCTCGAGACCGGTAAGGCCTATCGTTTGAAGATTGTCAGCACGGGTAAGCACGAATACGCAATGGTAGCGCCGGAATTCTTCGACTTCATCTGGCTGCGTAAGGTTGAGGCGGGCGGGGTGGAGATCAAGGCGAATGCCATCTACGAACTGGAGTTTGAGAACGAGGCAGAAGCTGAAATTTTCTTCGTACCCATTAAGCCAGGCACCTACAAGATGAAGGCGAAGGGCTTGGAAATTCGCGGCGTCGAAGTAAAATTTATAGTCAAGTAAATTGACCTGATTGCAGGGCGGCAGCTTGCCGTCCTGTCTTAGGGATGGAGGCGCGCACCGATGTGTCAAATTGAAGGTTTGCCCGCCCTGACAACTGTCTTGCCGACGATCCATCAAGAACGCGGCTGTAAGATCCGGGCACTGTTATTTACTTTGGTTCTCGGCCTCAGTGTGGCATTAGCACCGCAGGCCTATGCAATCACTGTTTACGTATCCAATGAAAAGGACAATACCATCAGCGTCATCGACGGCGACACCCACAAAGTCATAGCGACAGTGCCGGTGGGCCAGCGGCCCCGCGGCATCATTCTTAGCCATGACAAGAGCGAACTCTACATTTGTGCTAGCGATTCCGAACACATCGAGGTGCTCGACCTGAAAACCCTGAAGGTCACAAAAACTCTTCCTTCTGGCCCCGATCCAGAGCTGTTCATCCTTCACCCCACTGGCAATCCGCTCTATATCGCCAACGAAGACGACAACATGATTACAATCACCGACGTGGAGAAAGGGAATTTGATTGATGAAGTGCCGGTCGGCGTTGAACCCGAAGGCATGGGTATCAGTCCGGATGGCTCGGTGCTGGTGAACACGTCGGAAACCACAAACATGGCTCACTTCATCGACACCAAGACCTATGAGGTATTTGATAATGTACTCGTCGATACCCGTCCGAGGGTTGCGATTTTTACCCGGGACGGTGCCCAAGTTTGGGTGTCGTCGGAAATCGGCGGGACCATAAGTGTCATCGACGCCAAGTCGCGCCAGGTGATTAAGAAGATCGGTTTCGAAATTTCGGGCATTCGTTCCGAAGCCATCCAGCCCGTCGGGATCCGCTTGACCAGCGACGGTAAGATCGCTTTTGTCGCGCTTGGTCCGGCAAACCGCGTGGCGGTCATCGATGCCAAGACGTTCGAAGTCAAGAAATACCTACTGGTCGGCCAACGCGTCTGGCAACTCGCCCTCAGCCCGGACGAAAGCAAGCTGTTCACTACCAACGGCGTCAGCAACGACGTGTCGGTGATTGATGTAAAAAAATTGCGGGTCGTCAAGTCCATCTCCGTTGGTCGGTTTCCATGGGGGATCGTTGTCAAATGACGCCTCTTGGTCTCGCCTGCCATACGCACCTTTCCGCGAAGGCGTCCTAGATTGAAGGCCGTGGAAACCTTGGCCGAGGGGGCCGAAACGGCGACGGACGCTACCCCCGCCCTCGAGGTTGCCGGGATCGGTCATAGCTTCGGCGACTTGCACGCCCTCGACGACGTGAGCTTCGCTGTCTGGCCCGGTGAGTTCACCGTTCTCCTTGGCCTCAACGGTGCAGGCAAGACAACCCTGTTTTCCCTGATCACGCGGCTTTACCACAATCGGAAGGGATCGGTCCGCATCTTCGGCTTGGACATTCGTAGGCATTCCTCTGAGGTTTTGGCCCGAATCGGGGTGGTGTTTCAACAGCCGTCGATCGACCTGGATCTCTCGGTTGCGCAGAACCTGTACTACCATGCCTCTCTTCACGGCATGAGCCGGCGCCGGGCCCAGGAAAAGATGGAAACCGAATTGAGCCGCCTGAATATGCTGGAACGGGCCCACGACAAGGTGCGCCAGTTGAGCGGCGGCCAGCGCCGCCGGGTTGAGATAGCCCGCTCCATGATGCACCGGCCCAGGCTTTTGCTCCTGGACGAACCCACAGTGGGCCTGGATATCGATGGGCGCCGTGCGATCATCGAACACGTGCGGCGCCTTTGTGGCGAGGAGAATATAGCGGTCTTGTGGGCGACGCATCTCATCGACGAAGTCGACGAGCGGGACCGCGTGATTGTGCTCCACGAAGGTCGCGTGCTGGCCTTCGGTGGCGTGGCCGAAGTTACCCAAAATGCCGGGACGGCGACGATCGCCGAAGCCTTCGCCAACCTGACCAGGGATGACTAAACGTGACCCTTGACCATTACCTGAAATGCCTGATCGGCATTGTAGTCCGAGAAGCCAGACGCTTCATTCACCAGCGCGGCCGCTTCATTTCCGCCCTGGTGCGGCCTCTGGTCTGGCTGTTCATATTCGCCGCTGGCTTCCGCTCGGTGCTTGGGGTGTCAATCATCCCGCCATA
>CAUZJO010000209.1:0-5448 GCA_963580245.1 Candidatus Sumerlaeia bacterium
GTCTTCGCACGGGGAGGGCTTGGGTTTCATGGCGCCAACTTTCGCAAGGTTTCGGCGGCGACTGACCGCTTTTCTTGCAAAACTATACACCACCCACCAGCGTTTTGACCCCATTGTTGTTGGGCAAGGGGTCTTTTTCAGGATCGACTACATTAATATGACATGATCAACGATTAAAGTGCGGAAAGTCTGTTTTTGGGGCGCAAGCGGCGTTTTTCAGGAAGAGACCCTGAGCAGGATATCGCGGGCGGTCTGGAGGCGTTTGGCGATTTCGTCCTTGCGCCGATGAATGGCCCGCTCCTTGATGCGGCCGTGGTCGACGTTGATGAACCCGAGCAGCGTGCGCCACGCCTTGCGTACGGCGGTGCCGTCGGCGTTGCGATCGACGTGCAGCATCTGGCGGGCCTCTTCGGTGCTATATGGTTCGAGCCCGAGGTCCACCTTGAGCAAGCGCTCGACCTCGTGCTCCCGAAGATATTCATGGATTTTTCCGGGTTCGGCGTTGTCCTCGGCCACGGCCAGCACCTGGTTGACGGTCCATTTGCGCATGATGGCGGTCAACACCGCCCCCGGCTGGCCCGAGAAGGCCAACCGAAGCTGGCCCGGCGGCCAATCGGCGGTCCGCTCGGCGATCAGGTCGGTGTGATTCAGGATCAGGGGGTAGGTGCGTTCGGGGCGTCCCTTCATCAGGTTCGGTTCGATCATCAACCACCGGCGGTTGGGATTGGTTTCGGTCGAAAGCAGTTCGATCAAATCATGGGTCGAGATGTTCTCGGTGGCCAGCACGCGCCGATGGGTCGGCTCCAGGATTCTTTCATTGGGGGATGGGGGACGTGCATGGGACGGAGGCCCCGCTTGAGGCGCGCCGGATCGGATCGTATTGGCCGCTTCTGGACGTGGGGCGCGGGAGTTATCGGCTCTGGGCTGGGCATGAATGGGGCGTCTCCCGCCCCTCCCGGCCCGTGCCGAATTCCCCGTGCCCGCCTCGGTCTCGTCAGCCGCCTTCGCGTTGGGCAGGCGTATAGGAACCCCCTCCAAATCGTAGACGAAGAGCAGGCGGTGGGACTGGGGGTCCCGCACCGATAGCCGGCCCTTCTGAAACCCGCCTGAAGGGGTCTGAAACACAAGATACATGACGTGGAGGCTGCGCTTGTCGCGGCATGACGTCAAGGTCGAACGCGTGAAAGACTCGCGGTTATGGACGTTGATGCCGAAGTCGATGGAAAGCAGGTTCTTGTCCTCCTGGATCGTCACCGGCAGGCACCATTTGCGCATCAGCTCAAACGGGTTTTTTGAATAGAACAGGTTGCCGTCCTCGTCCAGCCACTTCCCCCAGTGCTCGCCCAGTAGGAACAGGCGCGACCCGACACTGAGGTACCCGGCCAGGCCCACCAGCTCGAAGGTTTCCGGGTCCAGGAACGCCGCGGCCCGCGCCATGTCGATAACCAAGAAGTTGCTGAGCCCGAAGCTGTTGGGAAAGTGGATCATCTTCATTTCGCGGTTGGCGAATTGGTAAAAGATGCCCCCCTCGGGGTCGGCTTCGATGGAAAACATGCGGGTCGAGGGACCCAGGGAGACGCTTTCCAAGTCGAAATCGGGTAGAATGGTCGATTCCTTAAATCTAGGGTCTTGTTCAGCAGACATCACTAGCCTTTTACTACGGGATAATCCCTCGCCCACTAGATATACCATAAAAGTAGTGAAATCAAAGCATGAATCCACGGCGTTGGGTAGCTGCGCGTGATTCAGATTTGGGAGTAAACGTCGCTTCGGTGCAGGGGCCATGTTCTGGTTTCTCATCGGCTCCCGTCCCTCGTTCTCGTAATCGGTCTTTTTCTCGGGCCGCAATCGAGGTGGGCCGAGATGATGAGGCAGACTACGATTACGAGGACGAGGGACGGGAGCCGAGAGCCGAGTCTCCGACGTGCCATGACGCTTCCCGGCCGCCGCGGCCAAGGCTGCCATGGCGGAGGAGGCTGGCGACGGTGCGAGACGGTCCGCAAGGTTGCGGCGGGTATCAACCCCGTCGGCCAAGGCTCACGGGACTCGGGCGAGGCGGGCATCCCTCTCCGGAAAACTGACCACGGCCCCGTCGATAAAGGAACAGATGACGGGATGGTCCGAAGCCCCGAGCTGGGCGACCGGCGTGGTCTCAATGATTTGCCCCTCATCGAGAAAGGAACAGCGGTCGCCGACCTCGCGGGCCGAACGCAAATCGTGCGTGACCACGACCGACGTGACGCCCAGGCGCTGCTGGGTCTGGCGGATCAGGCTGTTGATGACTTGACAGGTGATGGGGTCCAGGCCGGTGGTGGGCTCATCGTAGAGCATGATTTCGGGGCGGGCCGCCAGGGCCCGGGCCAGCGCGACCCGCTTTTTCATCCCGCCCGAAAGCTCGGCCGGCATCAGCGGACCCGCCCGCGCCAGGTCGACCGTCTCGAGATGGGGCTGGGCGAACTCCTCGACCTGGGCGGGCCGGACCTGCCCGTGTTCGATGGCGTGGAACGCGACGTTTTGCGCCACCGTCAACGAGTCGAAGAGAGCGGCCCCTTGAAACAGCATCTGAATCTTCGCCCGCGCGCGGCGGGCAGATCGCGATTGCCCGTTCGATTCGACCCGCTCCCCATTGATGAGGAGGCTCCCCCGATCCGCCCCGAGCAATCCGCAGATGATCTTGAGCAGGACCGACTTGCCGCTCCCCGAGCGCCCCAGGATCACGTGGGTCTCGCCGGCGGTGATGTCCAGGTCGACCCCGGTCAAAACCGCCTGTTCGCCGAACCGCTTGGTCAAATCGCGCACGGAAATGACGGGGGTGGCGTTGGATATCTCGCTAGTCATCCCAAGGATCTATAAACGTCAAAGATCGGGTCCGGCCTACGCCATCGCCATTTCCTGCCAGGGGAGTTGGTCGGCGTCGGCCCAGAGGGTCTCCAGGTCGTAGTAGGCGCGGGAGTCGGCGTCGAAGAAGTGAACGACGATCTCGCCGAAATCGAGCAGCGACCAGCGCGCGGAGGTCGGATCGGGCTTGGCGAGCAGCTGCAAGCCGCTACCCTTGAGCTTCTCCGCCAGGTTCTTCATCAGGCCCCGCATATGGGTGTTCGATCGAGTCGTGGCGATGATGAACACGTCGGTAAAATCACAGACGCCGCGAAGGTCGAGGACAACGATGTTCTCGCCCTTCTGTTCGTCGATGAACGCGGCGGCCTCGACCACGTGGGCCTCCAGCTCGCCTCTGTCAGGCTTATGTTTGTCCGGCAAGCGGTGCAACCTCCTCGGCTCGGGGCGAAGTCCAGCGCGGCTCCGGCCCATCTCCCGGTTCACCCCGTCGCTTCCCCCATCCTATCCCAGACGCCCTCCCCAAGCCAAGCCCGCAACGCCCGGACCGCCCGGGGATGGAGCGCGCGCCCCTTTTTGCCCAGGATGTGACGCGTCTTGGCGACCAGCGCCCGGCGGTATCCCTCGTCCAGGTCTTGGCGGGCGGCCCGGAGGATTTCGGGCGCTTGCTCGGCGCGGCGGCCCGGTTCGCAGAAGTCCGCGACGAACAACACCCGGGCCAGCCGGCCGATCTCGGCGTCGCCGGTCGTGTGGAGCGTGACGGCTTCCAGGATTTCGGGGTCGCTCAGCCCCAACTCGCGCTCGGCGAAGACGGCCGCCCGCAGCCCGTGCCACGTCTTGGGATGGTCGCAGTCCTCGGGCGGAATCGAGACGCTGCAAGCCTCCAGCTCGCGCTGGATTCGCGGCGGCGGCGTTTCCTTGAACAAATCGTGAAGCAACCCCGCCAGCCCCGCCCGCTCGACCCCCAGCCCGTGGACGGCCGCCAACGCGCAGGCCGTATGCGTGACCCCCAAGACGTGTTGGAAGCGATACGGACTCATCGCATCGGCGGCGCGATCCGTCAGGTCTTGAATCAGTTGCGCCAATCTCGATTCCGTCTCATTCATCCGCGGTCGCCGCGCCCTCGACGATTGACCTTCTCCTCGCCGTCCCGGAATCCCGAGGGGATCGCCCGATCGAAAACAAAATTACCATAGGCGGTGCAAGAAGGCAGGAAAACAAGTCGTGGGTGTGTCTCATGATCTCATGGGGTGCATCTCGCGCATCGGGGAGATGCATACGGCCACGGGCCGGGAGCACGAATCATTTATCTGGCTCCCTGAATAGGGAGCAATGTGATTAGCCGTGGGTGGCAACCCACGGAAATGGGGGTCCCAAAAAACCTCACGACCCTGGAGGGGTCGAACAGGCCGCATCACCTTATTATTCAACCCTTTCAGGGTTGTCGGGATTTTGAGACCGCGAACCGTGGGTTGCACCCACGGCTAACCACATTTGACCCCTACGGGGTCAAGGACGAGGACGGAATTGATTCGTGCCTCCGGCCGGAATGCGTGCATCTCACGCACCCGTGAGCCGCGCCCCCACGGCTGATAAGCCGGTTTCCATGATTGACCTGCCGTCCCACGCCTGTTAGGCTCGTCCCGATGATAGGCGCGAAAGACCGGACCACCATGCTTCCCGAATCGCTCAAGGACCCGCTTCAGAGTCACCCCGGAAAGGTCAAGGCGGTTCACAGGTGCGCCTCGGTCGAGCGGCGCAACGGCATCCCGGCACCCAACGCCCCGGACCCCAAGCAGCCCAACGACCCGAAGCAAGGGGGCGGCAATGGGTCTTTCCCCGGCCGCACCATCCCGAAACTCCTTGGGCAAAGAAACGTCGCCGCGACCATGATCGACACCCATGTTATGAACAACGGAGGCCACGGGACCGGCAGGCCGGTCGATGGGCCGTGAGCTGGTTTATTCAGACTGGTTATACCAGAACGCCTTGAAGGAATGAGGGCCGTGGACTTCTGATATGACAAATGTAGGGCGGTTGAACAAGAAGTCACGGCGACTTCTTATATAGCAAGAGACGGTCTGTATTTGCCGTATTATACAGACTGTATAATCCTTGTTAGCTTGACCAATGGGTTGCACGCCGTACTCGAAACAACAGTTCAAATGAGAAACTGAAGATGACCGAGGAAGACACGTGCCCCAGGCTCAGATCGCTCCGTATCAAGCGGTTCAAGCGGATCGCTGACACGCCGATCGACTTGTCGCCGTTGAACGTTCTGGTGGGTGCGAACAACTCCGGTAAGAAGTAGTGTTATTCAGGGCGTCCACTTCGCGGTTGCGCTACTTCAGGTCATCGCCCTCCAAAACAAGTTTCCCGCCACCTCCAACAGTCTCAGAGCGAGTCTGAGTCCCGGCCAGCTGATCTATTCGCCTTCAGATGACGTCTATGCTCTCGCGTCGGGTGGCCGCCTTATTGAAAGTAAATGGGCAAACGCCGCATCACCCCGGAAGTAACGGTCCAGCAACAACTCCCGATAACGCTGCACCACCGGTTCCAGCACCGCCCGCCAGTTGTCGGCGCTGTGCACGTTACCCTCGCGCAGCATCGCCC
>CAUZJO010000210.1:0-5417 GCA_963580245.1 Candidatus Sumerlaeia bacterium
ATTGCGATTCTTCTAAGAAACTACAATCTTATTTGTTTTTAGAAAACATATTTCATTAAAAAGCCTTGATTTTATCGGCAGGCGGCGTACTCCAAGTTTTAGAATCGTCGGAAATAAATCCGATGATTCTTGTCTGATGTTGCTGCCTGATTGGGCAAGAACGCCTACTTACCCTGCAGCACATTTCCCCAGATGCGTCGGCCGGATCAAATCCCAAGGACGCATATCGGTCGGGTTGCAACCCAAGGAGGGGTGCATGAGATCAATCTTGATTGCGAACAGCGACCAGGCTGAAATTGAGCGCATTCAAGAAAAACTTAGCGAGGGTTACGAATTCGCCGCCCTGACGAGCGCGGACCAACTATCCAAACAGTTGTCTCTGTTGCAAAAGCACGACCTCGTTTTCTTGGACCAGAACCTCACGGAAAACAAGGGGATCGACGTCCTTATGGAGATACTGGCCGAGGTTTACATCCCGGTCTTGATGGTTACCTCCCCGGGTGATCCGCAATGCGCGTCCGAAGCCCTCAGTCTGGGCACGCAAAATTATATCGGCAGAACAAAAACATACATCGATTTGCTGGACTCTTCCATCAAAGAGGCGATAAGACGTCACGGCAAACGGGAGGAAATGAAACAGACCATCATCACCTTGCAGCAACGCATCGTCGAATTGGAAGTGCTTCTCAGCAAAGCGGGCGCCGAAATCGCGGCGGGGTCGGACCAGGATCAGGCGCAGCGTGTTACCAGTCAAGCAATCATGGAGGAGGTCGTTCTTCGGTTAAAAAAGGGAGAGGTCAACCTTCCCGCTTATCCCGACATCAACATTGGCCTAAGGAAGTTGCTCGCGGGGAAACCGACCATTAGCGACATCACCAATCTGCTCAAGAAGGACATGGCCATTTCGTCCCGACTCCTCGCCGTATCGAACTCTCCATATTATCGGGGAATCGTGGAGCACAAGAGTTTGGAACAGGCCGTCAGCCGTCTGGGAATCAGCACCACTCGCAATTGCGTGGAAATTGTCTCTAATCGCGCCCTTTACGCGAACTCCAATAGGAAATGAAAGGTCTACCTGGATCATCTTTGGAAGCATTCTCTTGCCTGCGCCTATGGGGCGCAAACGCTTTCCAGACTGCTGGGGTCCGGAGGTCCGGAGGAATATCTTACGGTCGGCCTGCTGCACGACATCGGCAAGCTGGTCCTGTTGCAGATCGTTTCGGAGCTTGAAAACAAGGGGGCGCTTGGGGGCGAGATAGAAAGCGAGGAACTCATGGAGACATTGGAGGCGCATCATGGGGCGTTTGGCGCTTCGGTCTTGCGAAGATGGAGGTTCTCCCGGGGATACGCCGAGGTCGCCATGTGGCACGATAAGATTGACGACGCGGATCCCGTTTCAAAGGAACTCGCGGTGGTGCACCTCGTGAATTTGCTTGTGAAGACGATGGGATATGGACAAACTGATGAAGCGCCGGAAATAGAACTCGAAACACAAAAATCGGCGAAAATCCTAAGGGTGACGGACGCGATGATCGTCAAGACCAGGGAAGAGGTAAAGGAAATAATGGATAACAATCCAATGGCGTGATCTGGCGGACGGGTCCCCGCGACGCGCATGGGAAGATGAGAACCGGGCGAACGGAATCATGGATCAGGCTGTTCACCTCTTCGGGCCCCCCAGCTGAAAGCACGGCTTAATCCGCCAAGCTTTTGACGAGAAGCGGCATAAATTTCTCGGGGAGCTTCACAAGGGGGAAATTTTTCCCCACCCGCAAAGGCCTCTGCCGCCTTGTCGGCCCATTGAATTTCACGCGCCGCGACGATTCGCACAAATAGCAAGCCCACGCATAAGTCCAGTATCCTCAATCGTTTAAGCCAGAATGGTCAGTCTGATATTTAAGATTTAGGGTTTCTCCCCGCTCCCTTTTACGATTCCCATTCCCATCTGGTCCGTCCTTTGCTCCCATTGACCTGCGCCGGAAAGCACGAATGCCCGCAATGTTTCGGTTTGGGTTATTGGGACAGACAGCTAGAGGATACAGACCGGTTTCCGTCACAGGTAGTGATTTATGATTTCAGGAGGAAGAACGGGGAAGCCGCTGGGCTGAAGATCAGCGAAAGGGAGTAAAATACCTATGGTGCTATCCGTCAATACAAACATCTTGAGCATCACCGCGCAGCGCAACTTGCAACGCTCGACGGCGGGGCTCAACAAGTCGCTTGAAAGATTGTCTTTGGGCGTGCGAATCAATCGCGCCGGCGACGACGCGGCGGGCCTCGCCATTTCCGAAGGCCTGCGTTCACAAGTGCGGGGCCTGAACCAGGCGGCGCGTAACGCGAACGACGGTCTCAGTATGATCGGCACCGCCGAAAGCGCGATGAACGCCTACACCGACATCCTCCAACGCATCCGCGAACTGGGCATCCAATCGGCCAACGACACCAACTCGCCGGCCAACCGCAACGCGCTTAACCGGGAGACC
The DNA here is from genome assembly GCA_963580245.1 of Candidatus Sumerlaeia bacterium. GTDB lineage: Bacteria > Sumerlaeota > Sumerlaeia > MVZB01 > MVZB01 > CAUZJO01. The sequence continues at coordinate 2,484 of CAUZJO010000210.1, forward strand.
TCGGAGTTGCTCGAAGAACTCCAGCGCATCGCCACCACCGTCGACTTCAACGGGACCAATCTGCTCGACGGAACGTTCACTCAGAAGCAGCTTCAGGTCGGCGCCCAGGCCAACCAGACCATCGAGTTTGACATGGGGAACCTGCACATTGGCCAGGTGGCGCGCGCGACCGGCGGGGTCATCATGCCCTGGGTGTCCTTGGCGACGGGAGAACTCCTGCTGAACGGGTTCGATATCGCCCCCTCGTTGCCCGACGGCGTTTCCACCGTCTCATCGTCGGGCTCGGCCATCTCGATTGCCAATGCCATCAACCTGACCTCCAACTTGCATCAAGTGAGGGCCCAGGTCGGGTAAACGGTATTCACGGCCGGGCAGGCCGTGGCCGGAGACGGCGGGACGCCGCTTGACCCGGGGGCCGCCACCCCCGAACAACTGACCATCAATGGCGTGACCATCTTCGATTCGATCATCAGCATATCGGCCAACGACGCCTCGGGGTCATTGCGCGAGGCGATCAACGCAAAGACTTCGCAAACCAGCATTGTCGCCTCACTGAGCGCCAGTTTCGAGTTGGTTCTAACGGGTGCCGATGGCCGCAATATCGATATCTCAACAACGGGCAACATCGGCGACGAGTTGGGCTTGGAGGCCGCCAACGGCAACCACAACTCGACCTCGGGCGGCCAGATTACCGTGACTTCGCTCGAAAACATCGTGGTGACCGGTACCGCGCCGGCCAAGGCCGGGTTGACCGTCACGACCATTCTCGAAGACGGCGCCACTGCGGTCAACAACCTCAATGTTGTGACGGTGGCGAGGGCGAACCTGGCCATTGACATCGTCGATAAAGCATTGGAGGAGATCAACGCGATCCGCGCGGGTTTGGGCGCCGTCACCAACCGTCTGGAATTGACGATCCAGAATCTGGAGGCGATCTCCGAAAACCTCACGGCCTCCAGGTCGCGTATCCGGGACGCCGACTTCGCCGTCGAAACCGCCAACCTGACCCGGAATCAGATCTTGCAGCAGGCCGGGATCGCGATCCTGGCCCAGGCCAATCAAACCAACCAATCGGCCCTCCAACTCTTACAAGGCTAAGTCTTCCCACCAACAAAGCGGCCTTTCTCGGGTGTGAGCAAGGCGGATCAGCCGGGTCGGGGGACCCGGCTGATCTTTTCAACCCGATCCATCGCCGCTTTTAAATTTACGCTCAACTTTGGTGATCTGCACGTCAACTACTCCCAGGACACATTGTCGTCTTTAGCCCTTCGTGCTCGTGCTGGTAATCGTAATTGATCTTATCTTCTCGCCCCTACTCATCATGGCCCGAGAACAAATCCGATTACGAGCACGAGCACGAGCACGAGCACGAGCACGAGCACGAGCACGAGCACGAGCACGAACATGAGTCTCCGAAGCGTTTCCGAATCACACCTGGCACACTCACCGCCGCCCTTTTACGTTTGCGCCTCGGGCGTTTTCCGGCATAACCTGGATTCAGGTTCACGAGAGGGCCGCGCCGGATGCTTGCCAAACGTATTATCCCCTGCCTTGACGTCAAAAACGGCCGCGTCGTCAAAGGGGTTAACTTTGTCAACCTGATTGACGCGGGCGATCCGGTCGAGTGCGCCGCCGCGTACGACCGGGCGGGGGCCGACGAGATCGTCTTCCTCGACATCACGGCCTCCCACGAGCGGCGCGAGATCATGGTCGACGTGGTGCGCCGCACCGCCGAACGCTGCTTCATGCCGGTGACGGTCGGCGGCGGCCTGCGCACGCTCGAGAACATCAAGGTCATGTTGCGTTCGGGAGCGGACAAGGTTTCGATCAACACCCCCGCCGTGGAGCGTCCCGAATTCGTCCGCGAGGCCGCCGGCCGGTTCGGCAGCCAATGCATCGTCGTCGCGATCGACGCCCGCCGCCGCGAGGGGGCGAGCGCAGGCTGGGAAGTCTTCACGCACGGCGGTCGCACGCCGACGGGGTATGATGCCATTGAGTGGGCGAAGCAGGCCGAGGCGTTGGGGGCCGGCGAGATCCTGCTGACCAGCATGGACCGTGACGGCACGCAGCAAGGTTACGATTTGGAATTGACCGTCGCCATCTCCGACGCCGTCGGGATCCCGGTCATCGCCTCGGGCGGCGTCGGGACGCTCGAACACATCCTCGAAGCCTTCACCGTGGGCCGAGCCAATGCCGCGTTGGCGGCGTCGATCTTTCACTTTGGCGCCTATACCGTGGGCGAGACGAAACGCTACCTGGCCGAACACGCCGTGACGGTCCGGCCGGCGTCGGCCGACTGACCTCCCCTTTCCCGCTCCATCGCGCAATTGAACGACGTGTCGGGCCTTATGCTTCGTTTGTTCAAGCGCGGACGATCAACGAATAAGGCGGAGGATTATGTTTTGGGGCGGGAGTGGGAGGAATGGTTCAGATTAAGATAAAGGATAATCCGACCGGAAAATAGTGAGAGCAGTGTGCCTCCCCCCAAGCTTAGACCACGAACCGGCGAATTTAAGGTGGAATCTGTGGTTACCTGTTGCGTGTTTTGAGCGGTCAACAAGCCGCCCCTGCTGATGCCGTTGCGTGGCGCGGCCCGTCTCCGAAGCGAAGCGACGGCATCTCGCTCGATCATGTCCGACCCCCTCCACCGACAAATATCTCTGCCGGGGTCTTTTTGTCCAGAGCCGAATGTCTCCTTTCTCCGTTATAGTAGGCAAAGTAGTCTCCAAGTCCTTGGTGTAGCACCAGCCCATCGGCATAGGCCTTCGGGTAAATCTCCTCGTATTTCAGCGTCCACCACAGCCGCTCGATGAGCACGTTGTCCAAGGCTCTTCCCCGACCGTCCATGCTGATGGCGATTCTCTTGTCCAAGTAGGACTTTCGTAAACACTTCGCCGGTAAACTGCGCCCCTAGTCGGTGTTAACCGGGATTTC
>CAUZJO010000211.1:0-5207 GCA_963580245.1 Candidatus Sumerlaeia bacterium
AAGGGATCGACTTCATAAACCCGCTTGATCAGCATCGCCCACGTCTGACTACAACGCGCAGCAGCGGGAGGCTCAATCGATGGCCCGGCGGAGGCTTCCGCTTCCGCCTTCTTGCGCATGCCGCGCAATCACTATCAGTAATCAGAAATGGAGTTCACGGTAGAAGCCGGCCAGGGCGATATCACCAAGAACTTCGAGCTGCCCGACTGATCCCTCCCCCGATCCCACCAATCGTCTGCGGTGCCCAAGTAGCGACGCTAGCGCGAACACCCTGCCCTAAGAAGGATAAAACCAATGAAGCCCTTGAGATTATTGACAGCCGCAAACGAAAGGATTCGCGGATGTGCTTGTAGGCAGGTTGTCGGATCGATTCGAGTTCCTTGATTTTCTGTTCCACGGATCTCAGTAGCTTTTCCCGATTCAGATGGGCAATGTTACTCGGGAAGTTCCCTCCCATTGACGGAAACGCCGATGGGCGCCAGGCGTGAGGTACCCTTGAAGTGCAGCGGCGCGTCCCCCGGCTCGACGATGAGGGTGGCCTTTCCGGTACTCGGGTTGAACGTGCCTTTCCATATCACGCGTGGCTCCCACGCGGAGGCCCACATCGGACTGGACACGCTTGCCGCCACCAGTTGTTGAATAAAGCCGCGTCCATACGACAGCGTCATCGTCTCGGTGCTCCAGGGCGCCAGCGCAGGCGTGCGCCCGAGGCGGTCGAGACGCTCTTCGATCTTCTCCAGAGGCTCCCCGAGAAAGAACCACAGGGTCGTCTGGTTCGTACTGCCCCCCCTCTGGACCCCGCCGAAGTAGGGAGGCGCAAGACGATCGGCGGAACTCGGGGAGTAGATGCCGTGGAACTCGCCGTCGTAGGCGTGAGGCAGGTACTTGTCAAATCGATTGAGCACCCAGCGGGCCTGTGCAGGCTGGGTCATCGCCATCCACCGGAAGCTCGCGGCGGTGTAACACTGATTGGCGTTGTTAAACCGCCACGGGATTGCGTTGACCTTGTCCTTTGGGTAGGGGGCGGGCCACTCGACGGCCTTTCCACCGAAGGACGTGCCGATGCCCGTCCAACGCGGCGAAGCCGCAACCAAATTCAGATGCTAGATGCTGGCGAGTCACCGTTTTCCGCCTAAACAGAATCCAGCATCCGGTATCCAGCATCGATTTCATGAAACATCCGCGCACGGCGCGTAGATACTACGACGTAAGACTCTAATCTACTTGTCCTGCTTGGTAAGGCTCGCTTCATAATCATCCAATTGGTAGGCATCCATCCAATTTCCCTCGGGCATAGGTTCTCCCGGCATAACGTATTTCAGGAGTTGGACTGCCTTGGTCAGCGAGTCGTCAACGGTCAGGTAGGGCTCCTCGCATTCGATGCTCAGAGGACCGTCATATCCGATTCGACGCAACATCGTAATGAAGTCGCGCCAGAATAACTCGTCATGACCATAGCCGATCGTACGGTAGCACCAGGAGCGCTTGTCCCACTCGTCGTAGTAGGCGCTGGAGGCGATGCCGTCTCGGGCGACGAGTCTGGGGTCCAAGGCAACGTCTTTCACGTGGCAAGTATAGACCGCGTCGGCGACCGTTTCGACAAACACGATCGGGTCGATGCCCTGCCACCAGAGATGAGATGGGTCCAGGTTCATGCCGATGGTCGGCCCGACCGCTTCGCGGAGCCGAAGGAACGTCTGGGTGTTATAGACCGCATCACCAGTGTGCGGTTCGATACAAATCTTGACGTCGTACTCTTGCGCAATTGTTGCGGCCTTCTTCCAGTATGGGATGATCTTCTTGTCCCATTGCCATTGGTAGGCATCCTTCCACATTACAAAGGCGGAGTTGATAATCCAGTTGGGCGTCTTGTCATCCGGGCCACCGCCGGGTGTTCCGGCGAGCAAGCTGACGTGGTGAACGTCCAGCCGGCTGGCGATCTTACAAGTCGCCACAAAGTCTTCGTGAGCCGCATCCGCGATCGCCTGGTTCGGGTGGATGGGATTGCCGTGGCAGCCAAAGGAGCAGATCCGCATTTCGCGGTCCTCGAGGCTTTGCCTGAACGCATCGAACGCCGCCTGGTCCGTCGCAAGCTGAACCGGGTCATAGTGAACTTTTGGGATATGTCCGCCGGCGCAGGCCTCGACCAAATGGATGTCGTGGCGCTTTGCCGAATCCAACATCTCTTCCCAGGACCGTTCCAGCATGCTTGCTGCCATCAGTGAGAGTTCCATGATCATCTCCCTTAGTGTTGAAACCAGCATCGAACGCAGGGTAGTACAGGCTGGAAGCCCGTGCTATTCTCGCGATGGGCGCTTCCGGTAAAAATTTTATGAATCATGCAAGCTACAGGCAAGATGTCCTGCGGGAATAAAGATGCAAGGGGCGACGGCGATTTCTACGGATTGTTGACGGACACGCTGTTCTGGACCTTAAATACCGACTGGCACCGCAAGGGATTTAATGCTGGAGGAAACTCAAAATACAACCGAACAAATTTTCTCTAATAGGTAATGTGATTTGCCTGCTGATTATCTTTCTTGGTTTTGGTTGCACGTCGAAACCTGCCTTAGCCGAAGAAACCGAGATCCTCAAGATCACTGTCGGCGAGCCGACCAAGTTCGGCGATCTGGTTAATCAGAATACCGCGAACTTGGCCGTCCCGCGGAAAGACAGAGGCAGGGGCGGATCGATGATCTTGAAACTGGCATAATTCGCAGACCATGCTTCATTCAGTTTGTCGATACTGACATACTTACCTTTGAGCCATTGCCGAAACGCTTTGCGGCAGTGCTCGCAGTAACAGGCGTTGGCATGGTGCGATATCTCGTCCTGAATCGTGTATCCATAGAGCCCCGGATGCCCACCTGCTAATCGAAGGTGATCGGTGATTATTCTCCGGCCGGCCTGGCGGTTCTTCGGGTGCGTAAAGCAGGCATTGAAAAAGCCATCCGAGGACTGCTTTCCATCGGGTCCAAGAGGACGGCCCCTGCCGAAACCACCCGATCCGATAGTGGCCGATAACGCCGACGAAGGCGGCTGCGTCAAGGACACTTCGCGACACCGTGCCATGCAACACCGTGTTCATGTGGGCTTCTTCAAAATCGCGACTCTGAGTCGACACCTTCCCATCAGGGCCAACCCGAAAGCCCATGGCCGCGTAACAACCCGTCGCGACGTACGTGCGGTAGTCCCTGTGAGGAAGAATGACCAGAATTTCCTGGATGGTCCTGCTCACATTCCCACCCAATTTGGCTTCCAAACGAAGTCGATAACTTCCCGGCGGCAAATCGCGGGCTTGGATATGAGTTGTCAGGCCGGCTGCTCGAAGTCGGCCCTCGAAGAGCGTTTCAATGACAGCCCCATCTCTGTCCGTCAGTTGTAACTTCGTGCGCGGGCGCATGCCCTTGGCGATACCCGGCACTTTGATAGTCACCCGACCATCTTCCCAGTAGGTTTTTTGCTCACCCAAATCGATCTTTAGAGAATCAAGCGGTCCGTTGTCTTGCTTTTCGTCCTCGGCCAGACAAATCCAAGGCATAGCCAAAACAACGATCGCTATCGACAAAACAAACGAAAGATTAACTCTCAGGGCGCGTCTAATCATTAGATTGCTCCTTCTAATAATCAACAACACGAAGATCACGTTCAACACGGATGTCTCAGTTCTTGCCCGATCCCTGAAGCTTTATGATCAATTCGGCTATCCGTTTCCGCTGGGCCTGGGTGCGGGCGGCGATCTCTTCGGTAAGCTGCCACTTCTTTCTAAGCTCGCCCAGGTATCCCCAGTCACCAATCGTCCGGTACTCTTCGCTAGCCGCCTCTAGCAGATCACGGCCTTCCTTGACAGTCTGGGCATCCACTCCCGGCTTGCTGAGCAGTTCGTCAAGCATACGGACGTACAGGTAGTCCTCGACGCCGTCCCGGTAGGCGTCGTGGCGAAGGGTGTCAATCAGGCTTCCCCCTGGGCCGCCTTTCAGGAGCGTGGAATTATCACCCCAGACCCAATCCAGGTCATTCCACGGGCTGGCGGCGTGTACCATGCAGTTCCAATAGCTCATACCGTCAAGCCCATAAATCCACGAGAGCCATCCCCGACAGCGATAGAAGGTGTGAGGGTTGAGTCTGCGGGTTCCCTCGTGACACCTATACATCCACATGGGGCGCTCCTGGGCATCCTGATGCTCCTTGAGCAACTTCCAGGCCGGCTGATTGTAAATCCCATAGTCTGGGCACCAGATCACGTTCAGTCCCCGCCAGAGCTCAAGCTGAGCGGCATTGTGGGCCCAAGCGTTCATGAAGAATTGAACCTTTGGGTTGATTTCGTGGACCAGTTTTGCCTGCTGCAGGGCTTTATTCCACTTTCCTCCTCCGGGGAAGGCCTCATCAAAGGGGTACCAAACCCATTGGTCAGTGCCGATGCCCTGGCCTTCCAGGTAATCCATGAAGGCCCGGAACCACTCGGTGAAACCCTTCCTCCATTCGGGGCTGTTGTAGGCTATTGCGCTACCGTCGGTGCAGGGCCAGGTACCACCATCAGCGTGCGGGAAGATCGCAAACATGAACGCCTTCGCATGCGGCTTTCCGCGGACGATCCGTTCGGTCAGGCCGGAGAAATCTGGCGGCGTGGCGAGCGTGCCGTCAGGTTTGAGCTTCACCTGGGCTCCCTTTGCCAGTATATCCATACGCACGAGAAAGGTGTTAAAGCGGTGCTCCACGAAGTTCTTAAACCATATATCGTTCTTCAGGGCCGCATTCATGTCCCAAGTAAAGACATTGATCGGCGTTTTTTCGGGCAGGGTGAATGGCCAGACCCGGACCTTGAGTTCCACGCCCTTCGCCTCCCGCTCGCGTCTGTCGGCGTTGGAGGTCAGAGGACGCAGGGTAACTTTGACCGGGTACTCGCCGGGCTTGAGCCCACGCCCATCAATCGTCAACCACAGGTGTCGACATTCACCCGCCGCGATCGTGACCGGCTCGAATTCCGACAGGGGAATGATCGCATCAGCCACATCCTCCACCGCTACGGCGGGATGGCCCCGGTGGGAACGCGCCGCCATATAGGCCAATCGCGCTAGACGCAGTCGTTTAGCAGGCAGTTGCGACCTGACTTCGATCCGAAAGTCGAAGGTGTCGGCGTCGGGATGGCGATTGTCTACCACTATGCAGACCGGCTCAAATTCGCCGCCAGCCAAGCTCACACTGAC
>CAUZJO010000212.1:0-5193 GCA_963580245.1 Candidatus Sumerlaeia bacterium
CTTTCGATGATCCACCTCAAGTCATGAGAAGACAGTCCCTGGACCGCCCAATTGAAAAACCCCCAACGATCGTCGTTATTGAGCCTCACCGTGTAGACAAATGACTTCGGGACCCCGGCGTCCTCCTTGCCCCAGATTGGGGCGGCCGTATTGAAGTTGTCGATCGGTATCGTCGTCAGGTAGGAAATCGGCGACGTCAAAAGGATCCCGATATTGTCATCGATGCCGACGTTTTGCTTGAGCAGGAAACCGACATAATTCCCGAGGTTGGGGTAATCAATATTATCGGTCTTGTAGGCGGTGATGGCCAATCCCGTCGAACGCATGTCGGCCATCGTTCGGCTGATCTTTGACCGAGATTGCGCCTCCAGGAAGTTTGGAACGGCGATCGCCGCGAGGATGGCGATAATCGCCACCACGATAAGCAATTCGATCAACGTGAAACCGGCAAGACGTGTCAACGAACGGTTCATGGATTTCTCTTCTTAATTTCCCGCGCGGGAGAATTATGTGCAGCAAAATACGACTCACGATCAGGTTCGATCATATTGCGTCTAGTGTATTCTGTCAAACTCGCGTAGGCGCAAAAAAGTTTCGGGATTAAACACCAAGTCCGATGGAACCATTTCAATGCATACTCGCACGCCATGGTCCTCGGCAATCTTGCCATGCACTACTTCAGGGGCGAGACCCAGCCCTCGCTGGTCAGCACAAGTTGACCCTGGCTGAGCGTGCCGTTGGTCGGGTCGTAAATGAACCGGTTCGGGTTGCGCCGACCGCCGACATTTTGATCCCACCAGGTCCTATCAGGACCGGCGCTTTCCATCGACCAATCAAGCGAGCTCGGGAACATGCCGCCCAAAATGCGCATTTCCCTGAACCAGGCATCGAACTGGGCATTGGCCATCCCCAGCTTTTTGATCGAAGCCACAACCGTGACCTGGAGATTCGATTTAAAACTTCCGGTAAATATGTAGGTGTTATAAATATCGATCGGAATAGCCGTCATATATGAAATAGGGGTTGTCAATAGACGGCCGGCACCCGATCTTCCGCCCGTGCCATATTGCATCAGGTATCCGATAAATTGCACGCCGCTGGGGATCGGATATTCGTTATTGTCTACTGCATAAGATCCCATGGCGGTCGAAATCGATCTCATGTCGGCCATCGTGCTCGAGACCTTGGCTCGCGCCTGGGCCTCCAGGAAGTTCGGCACCGCGATCGCCGCCAGGATCGCGATGATCGCAACCACGATCAACAGCTCAATCAACGTGAAGGCAAGTCTGCGATTTCTGTTCACGGTAATCCCCTTTAGCAAGTTTATACTTGACGGTAAACCTCGAAAGCCGATCTATTATTTAGATCGAGGATGGCCGTGCGTTCCCTCGATGTCAAGCCTGCTAAACGAGCTTTAACCCGGACACATAGAGTTCCGGGAATCTAATCGTCGTCGCTCAGGAGGCTTGAGTGTCGTCTTGACACGTCTTCCGCCGACTCAAGATGCTGTCCGCCGCACAAGCCAGGAGCACGAAAACGGCTGCGCGGGTGATGCTGAGACCGGCCCTGAGACGGCGCATGATGGGTATCCTCACCGCCGAGCCTAACACAGTCGGTCCCAGTTACACGAGAACCGCGCCTCAAACGCCCATAAACGTCCGTAGCGGCCTTTTCCACCGTGCGCCTATGTCCAAAAGAGCCGACGGAATAAAAATCACGCGAGCCGGGACTCCGACTACCCCGCCACCCCTACCTTTTCGTGGGGAGGGGTGTGGGGGGCTCCGCCGCGAACAACTTCACCCGACCGCCGGGCCGAGCCCGCGCAACCGCCGGCACACACCGACGCTGGCGGACGAAGAAAGGCCCCGGTGAGGGGGTCCTCAGCCGGGGCGAGAATGTTTCCGGAATGTTTCCGGGAACGGGGTCGGAATCGAGCCGGAACGGGGGCGGAACGAAGGATTTAGGTCTTCACTCGAATCTTTACAAAACCCTTGATTTTATTGGGTGTTTCACTGGCTCCGGCGGTAGGAGTCGAACCTACAACAAACGGATTATAACTCCGGTGCCTTGATCAGGTCCTCCATCGTGAACGGCGGAAAGGAAAAGACCATCATCCGCGTTCCCTTTCGGGCATCGCAGACCTTATGGATCTCGCCCGGCCTGATGGAGAGATGATCGCCCTGGTTCAGGGTGAGATAATTGCCATCGATCTCCAGCTTGACCCACCCCTCGACGATGACGTAGAGCTCCGTCGTCACATGATGCAGGTGGCGGGGACACTGGCGAAGCTGCACCAGCGAAAGCCCCCAGGGGTGACCGTCCGCCGGGGTCAAGATCGACATGATCAACTCTTCATCGGTCTCCACCACATCTTTCACCCGGAAAACTTCTTTTAGATCGGTTGCCATGGCTGTCTCCTTCAACGCACGTCAAGTACTACTCGGAGCACTGAATAGTGGATAATAACTCCGTGAAATTCCATGAATTGTTCCACATTTCATGCCTACTCCGACATTTCCCATATGGCTGACTAAGCTGTGCAATTCATTGAATTCATTCTGAGTTAATAATCCCCTATAAGTGGGGCCAAATGCAAGGGCTTGAACCCGGAATACGACTTCCAACGGGCCTGTTAGCCCCTTCACGGGCCGAGAATCTCAGCATCTCTTGCAAGGAATCACCCCCTTCCACCAACCTCCAGACGCACCTTTCCCCTGTTCTTTCGGGGGTCCTGATTCTTTCATCATGCCGCTTATTCTAGCCGGTCCTGGGCAACAGTTGCAATTGGGAGATCTTGTCCGGAATGGATGTGAACAGATCTCTCGGGATCGCCACCTCGGCCATCTGAAATCGCCCGACGGAGGGTAGCTGATCACCGCCTCGCCCTCGCCGAGCTGGGGCAGGTCCACGGTCGGTCACTTGGCCTTGATGGTCTGGAACCGCCGGGCCGGTCCCGCGTCAAGGGGGCGGATGGTTCGGGGGATAACCGAAGCCGGCCAAGGGGACCGGATGCGCGTGTATCGGGGTTCGCCCGGAATCCGGCCCCGGTGCATCCGTCAAGCGCACAATTCGCCGTATGATGTTGAAATTATTAAGGTTAGATGGTTTTAGGACGGGAACAAATTAGGTCTCAGCGTTTCGTGGCTTCAGAAGGCGAGGACGTTTGGCCTGGGGCCGCCGTTTCTCAAGATCGGCTCCCGCGTTCTCTATCGACGCCAGGCGCTGAATGAGTGGCTTACCGAGAAAGAGTGGGACCCCGAGACGTGTCGTGTCTTTGGGCGAGATCAGGATGTGCCCACCACTGGCACAGCAGGGTCGAGCGGCTCATGAAAAGTGGTGTAAATGACCATTCCATCATGCGAAGCAAATTCGTCAACACTGATAGGATCAAAAGCAACATTCAGATGGTCAAGGGCGACTTGGCCCAATGGCGCGTCAGCCGGACCTGCCCCTGCCCTGTTTGCGGCAAATCCGATTGGTGCCTCTCTGACCGCGAGAGCTGGGCACTCTGCCAGCGGGTGGAATCGCCTGACCGATGGGGTGAGGCCGGGTGGCTTCACCGCCTCACCGATCACCGCCGACGCATCAGGCCTACGGTTCGAGATGCGGCGATCATCACAGGACAAAAGACAACGGAAACCAGAACTTGCGACTGGACATCCAAGGGCGAACCGGTGGCCGTTTACTACTACAACGACGAGCATGGCAACCCCCTCTACCGTAAGGTCCGCTACGAAACGAAGAGCGGAAAGATCACGCCGTTTCAGCGATATGATGCCGCTCGCGATCTCTGGATCGGCGGTGCGGGCTGCATGGATGATGTGCGGCGCGTCATCTACCGGCCGCCTTCGGTCCTCGGCGCGCGACAGGTCTACATCGTTGAGGGCGAAAAGTGCGCCGACCTGCTCTGGGACTTCGGAATCTGTGCCACCTGTAACGATAGTGGTGCGGAGCATTGGAAACCCGATTTCAACGAATTTCTTCGGGGCAAGGATTGCATAGTCCTGCCCGACGCAGACGAACCCGGCCAACGTCATGCGGACCAGGTCGCACTCTCGCTGGTGGGTATCGCCCGCTCGATCAAGGTGGTGAAGTTGCCGGGGCTGGGGCCCAAACAGGACATCTACGACTGGCTGCTAGAGGATGGGGAATGCTTATGAGCGACGATGTCCAGCTCGCGCAAATTGTCGGCGCAGCTCCTGATTATCATCCCCCAGCTCGATCTTGGCCTTAAGTGATACCGTGGAACCCCCTGGAACAAACACCTCCTCCGTGGCCGTGGGACGCATTTCCCACACTGCTGGCGGACTACGCGAGCCGTCACAGAGATTATGATCGTCTCTGATGAGATGGCCGGGGTGAGCATCCTGGGGGTGCTCTCGATCTCTCTTGGAAATCGGGCGAAGGTGATCATCAAGTCCGGGCACTGGCAATACGGCAATATCTATGTGTTCATCGCGGTCCCGCCGGCAGGCAAAAAATCGCCGCTCGCCCGAGAGATAGCCGCCCCCATATGGGCTTGGCAGAAAGAGGAGACCGCCAAGTTTCAAGAGCGACTGCAAGAGTATAAAGCCCAAAAGAAGGCATTCGACGCGAAAGTCAAAGGGCTGGAGAGTGCGATCTCCAAGGCTACTCGCGAGGGAAAACCCACTAATGAGTTAGAGACAAAGCTTCAAAAACTGCAGCAGGAGGAACCCGAAGCCCCCATTTTACGGGCCCTATGCGTTAACGACGCAACGAGCGAGGCGCTGGCAAGGCAAATGGCCGAGAATGGGGGGGCGATCGGTATCCTCTCAAGCGAGGCCCGTAAAGTGCTGGCGATCGCGCGCGGGAAGTATTCATCAACGGGTTCGGACATTGATTTATGGCTGTCCGGCCACGGCTACGACTACATTCGGATCGATCGCGCGACCCGAGAGCCGCTGGTCGTTCCTGAACCCTGCCTCGCGGCTCTCATAATGGTCCAGCCGGATTCACTTAACGCGTTGGGGCAAGAAGAATCTCTCAAGGAATCGGGTTATTTCGGCCGGTTCCTATATTGCGTTCCCCGCAACGAGGCCGGCGAGTATCACACTGACGATATACCCAACGCGATCCGGCTTTCGTTCCACAAGCGCGTCCGTGAACTGATCGAGTTCAGGGGACCAACCGGGCCAGACGGAAGCCCGCAGACGGCGGAATTTCGATTCTCCG
>CAUZJO010000213.1:0-4990 GCA_963580245.1 Candidatus Sumerlaeia bacterium
GGGTGCACGACATAAATGTGGGGGTTTCAGGAGCCGGTGTCTTCCCAGAACTGCTCGAAGCGGCCCGAGTAGAGGCAGCAACGCGCCGCGATGATGGCGTTGGCCCCGCTCACCGACCAGAACATGCCCGACTGTTTGAGCCGTTTGCCGATCAGCGTTTTGCAGCCCGCCTTGATCACGCCTGAACCGATGAACAATCCTTGTTCGCGAAATTCGCCGTAACGCATCTGTTCTTTGCGCTGGGCAAAATAGTTGATCCGTTTGAGCCCTTGCGCGCGCCGCTTGCCGCTACGCGGCAACGCCTGACGCATCCGCTCGATCATCGGCTCGATCGCCCCGGCCTCCAGTCGCTCGTAGCATGTCTGATTGAAGGCGCCCTGGCGGCGATGGCGCGTGTTGTCCTTGATGAAATCGCTCAGGCGCTCGGCGGCGTGATAGAAGTCAATGCTATGGACGGCGTCGGCGAAATGCTCGGCTGCAATGGCGTGGTTGGTTTCGGCCCCGTCCGAAAGCACGACCGTCATCTGCGCCCGCTTCAGGCCGCGGCGCACCGCTTCGCCGTGGAGCCGGTGGCCGAAATCGACGCTAGGCTCGATGGCGCCGGTGTAGCTGGTGGTGTCGGGGTCGCGCACGGGGTTGCCTTCTGCGTCGCGCGTCGTTTGGGTGAAAACGCAGCCCAGCTTGACTTCGCGGGTGCGCGCCCGGCCCTCCTCGCTCTTGCCCTTGACGCCGGCCCGTTCGCTGTTGCGCATCGGCGCGCCCGCGGCGTCCAGGGCCACGTACAGGATCGGGATCTTTGCTTGAGCGTCATCCTCACGCTCGGCCCCCAACCGCGCCGCCGAGGCCGGCGCGGGTCATCAGCCGGCGCAAGCCCGGGGAGAAGCCGGTCTGTTCGACCCCCAACAACGTGTCGCCCGGATACTCGACGGCGCCGCACCCGGGGCAGACATAGCGCGAGCGCGCGAAGCGGACCGGCCCCACGATGGTCTGGAGGGTCTTGACCCGCACGCCGGTGCTGACCATCTTGCGCGGCAAGTGCTTGTCGGCGCACACGCGCGGTTTGTCCTGGCGGCCGACCCCCACATTGTGTAGTACCCGCTCCAACACGCGCGAGCCCAGTTCCAGTACGGCCGAGCGGACGTAAAACTCGGCGGCCTCCAAATCCAGCCCTGCTTCGCGTTGGACACGTTGGATGATTCGGGCGGTTTCGGCCTGGCTCTCGGCCTGGATTAGTGCCTGGAGTTTTTTTACCCCCCTGATCGCCCGAGACATCCAGGTCGGCCAGTCGCTGGCCGACTTGGACCAGTTGGGCGCTCAGCTCTTGAAAGCGGCGAAAAGTAGCGATCTGCTCGCGATAACGAGCAATTTGCTCGCGGTCGCTCAAGCGCCGAGACAGGGTTTGGCCGCGCTCCTTGAAGGTGTAGACCGTGTAGGGTCCGCGTCGGCGGTGGGAGCCATCCTTCAGGACCGTTTGGACGTATTGATCACTCAGCGTGCCCTTGCGCATGGGACCGAGCGCGGCCAGTTGCGCGAGCAGCTCGTTTTTGCTTTGGGTGAGTCTGGCTGTGGTGTCCATCGATACCTCCCAATGAAAGTATAGTATTATATACTACATTCACGGAGGCGAAAAAAAGAGGAATCAGCGCAACCCTACATCTATGTCGTGCACCCTTCTGGTCCTATATTATCTTTAGGGATTGATCGATCGCCAGTGGTCGCGTATGATATATTGATTCAGTAAGCGCGTTTACAAAGCCCTTCGCGAATCTTCGGTTCAGAGGACATCCAGGGCAGGGGAACGGAGGCCGGGATAAAGCGCGATTGAGCATGAGGAGGCATAAAGCAGTGAATTCAAAAAGACGTATGCAGCGAAATCGGAACTCGGTTGGACTCGGGGCCGGCCTGGTCTTGTCGGCGATCCTGCTGATGGGCCCCATGGGAACGGTCTGGAGCCAGCCGCCGGCGATCGTGCCCGAAATGGAAATCGACCAGGAACTGTTGATGGGCGATGGCTACGACTTCCGCAAGATCATCGAATCGGGCCGGCACCTGTTCAGCACGCCGTATCATACGCTCGACGGCCACGGCGAAGGCCCCGACGGCCCGCGGCGCTCGACCCAAATGCTGTTCGACGCCCCTCAGTTCCGATTCCTGCGGCTCAATGGACTGGATTCACAGAGCTGCTTCGAATGCCACAACACGATCGGGTCGGCGAACCTTCCGGACATGGCTTCCCAGGCCCTGGGGCGCAAGGGGCCGGTCACCGGCGGCTCGGCCGGTTTCGCCTCGACCGCGTTTATCAATCCGAACTTCCCCGACCAGCTCGTCACGTTCCTGCGCAATCCACCCCATGTGTTCGGGACCGGCTACGGCCAGCAGCTCGCCGAGGAAATGACGCTGGAGCTGATGGCGCAACGCGACGCGGCCAAGATTGCGGCCATGTTGATGCCCGGCCAGGAAATTCGGCAACCTCTCATCTCAAAGGGCGTTAACTTTGGCGAGTACCGTGTCACGTACGAGATGCACAACAATGGCGGTTTAAGCATCAAGGATGCGCTAGGGCACGGGGCTGATGGAGACTTTGTTGAGGATACCAGTGCCGTGGCGGGAGTCAGTGAGGACCTAGTTGTCCGCCCGTTCCAATGGAAGGGCAACGCCTCGAACGAGCGCAATTTCGTCAAGGACGCGCTCAATTTCCATTTCGGGATGCAGCCGGTCGAGTTCTTTTTTGCTGAAGATCCCGGAGACCCGAACCAGGTCATCATTACCGAGACCGACGCGGATCGGGACGGCGTGGAAAACGAGATGTCGCCGGGCAACGTCTCGGCGCTGACGATCTTCACGATGTCGATCCGGCCGCCGACCCAGATCATCCCCGAGGGCAAAGAGGCGATCGTCGAGCGAGGGCGACAGATCTTTGAGGGCGAGGTTATCCAGACGCTCACCGACGCGCCGCAAAGCTGCTCGACGTGCCACCGGCCGACGATGCGGATCAACAGCAGCGAGGTCGTCGTGCTCGACCCCACGCACACATCCAACCTCGAGACCTTGCTCGGTGAAAAGGTGGGGCTGTCCAATCAACGCGCCTCGGTCGAGATGCTCCCCGCCGTGCGCCGCTACCGCAAGATCATCGAAGGGTTGGACGAGAAAAGTCTGCGGGATCCCAACTCGATCCTCAAGGCCGTCAAGACCAACCCCGCGATGCCCGTCGGTTACCACTTCGACCTGACCGAGATGGACTCGCTCCCGCTGTCGTTCCCGCGCCTGACGGAAAATCCCGACGGGACGATTGATGTGCCGATCTTCACCGACATGCGGCGACACGACATGGGCGAGGCGCTGGCCGACGTGTCGGATATGCCGACCGATACGGCGGGCGTCATCGTTCCGGCCCGCGAGTTCCTGACCCGGCCGCTCTGGGGCGTGGCCGATACCGGTCCCTGGATGCATGACGGTCGCGCCCTGACGTTGCGCGAGGCGATCCTGCTCCACGACTCGCCCGGCAGCGAGGCCAGCGAAGCGGTCCAGACCTTCCTAAGCTTTGACCCCGTGGATCAGGACGCGTTGATCGAGTTCCTGCTGACCCTGCGCCTCCCGGTCGAGTCCCAAGAGGACGGCAACAGCGTGAACAATGCGGCCTGGTTGCGCTGAGGATCGTTTCTACTCTCCACGCGGTTCCCGTCCTGCCATCGCGCCATTATCTCGGTTTTCTTCGAATCAGCTTGAGGTCGGAAGGTAAACGGTAAAGGTCGTGCTGCCCGGCGCCGATTCCAACTTGATCGACCCACCGTGTTCATCCAACGACTTCTTGGCAACGGCCAGCCCCAGACCGGTTCCGCTCTCCCCCTGGTGCTAAAAAAGGGTTCAAATATCCGCGCCTGAAGCTCTTTGGGAATCCCCGGGCCGTTGTCACGGACCGAAAGCATGACGCGCTCGCCGCCCGATTCGACGGCCGTATTGATGACGACCCGGTCGCCGTCGGATTCGACGCACGCATCCTGCGCGTTACACACCAGATTCAGGATCACTTCGAGGATGCCCGTCTCCTCGCCATAGACCGTGGGCAGATCCGGCGAGACGTTCAATTCCAATTTAATACCCTGCACGGCGGCATCGCTTTTGCACAGCTTGCAGATCTTTGTCGCCACCGAGTTGAGACAGACGGGCGAGAGGACCGGCTCATGGCCCTTCGCGAGCGCAAGCATGTCTTCGGCCAGGGTCGTCAGGTCATGGGTGGCCCGCTGGAACACCTCCCACATCACGTTCAGGTTATCCAGGTTCGCCTCCGAGAGGTTATGGCCGATGTAATCCAGGCTCCCGATCATGCGCGTCAGGATGTTCTTCATGTGATGGGAAACCGCTGCGGCCGTCTGTCCCATCGTCGAGAACCGCTCGGCCTGGCGCAGGGCCTTCAGCGTCCGCTCGCGCTCGATCGTGTATCGGATCGAGCGTCCGAGCAGCGGCGTGTCGATGTCGTCCTTGGCGAGATAATCGGCGGCCCCGGCCTTGACGGCCCGGACGCCGACCTCCTCGTCGCCTTGGCCGGTCAGCAGGATGATCGGGGCGTCGCAGCCCATCCGTTTGGCTTCACGGATCAACTCGAGGCCATCGCGCGCGCCGAGACGGTAATCGAACAGACAGAGGTCATGGGAGCGATGACGGAGGGCCTCGATCCCACATTCATAGGTCGCGGCCCAATCGACTTCAAGACTCACTCCATGAAGGTCGGACAATGATTCCTTAATCAGTCGATCCTGAAAAAGACCCCTTGCCCAACAACAATGGGATCAAAACGCTGGTGGGTGGTGTATAGTTTTGCAAGAAAAGCGGTCAGTCGCCGCCGAAACCTTGCGAAAGTTGGCTCCATGAAACCCAAGCCCTCCCCGTGCGAAGACCTGCAAGGCGATCTGTTCAAGTTTGAACTGCAAGCCATCGTGGATGAGAATCACGCGATGGTTAAACTGGCCCGGCGCGTGGATTGGGCGCGATT
>CAUZJO010000214.1:0-4621 GCA_963580245.1 Candidatus Sumerlaeia bacterium
GCGGGTCCAGTTTGACCCCAGTGTGAAGATGGAATTCCACGGCGCAAAGCTGACCAGTGATGGTGGCCTGATTGTTTACCGAGAGCTGGATGAGGTGTTGGGATTGACAACTCTGGCCGAGGAAGTTTTTCAGGATTCGCGCACGGGTCAGAACACCCAACACACGCTGACGGCGTTGCTTCGCCGGGCGGTTTATGGATTGAAACTGCGGAAGATGAGCCAGAGCCGTCCAGTGGAAATGACTTACCACCATCGATGCCAGCTGCTGAGCGCTCGTCTGGTCCTTGGCTCACTGAACCCGTTGCGGACACATGAAACGTACCTGTGCCCGTTGTTTCGATGACGACATCGCCGACGCAAAACCCCTCCGTACTAGTGTTCGTGCCAGCCGTATTCCCTTCCTCGGTCTGAAGCACGAGAGCTGGCGGCGCGCTGATACACTCCGCCTGAGCCATCAAGACGCTTTCCACAACATCGATGCGCGGGTGGTGAAAGTTGCCGCCCTGGCCCGGTCCAGTGTTGATGATGGCGACGGATGGCGTCAGCAGATTCATGTAGTCGCTGTTGGTGCTCGATTCGCTTCCGTGGTGGTTCACACCCAGAACCTCGATACCATCAGCAGTCAGGAGGCCTACACCTTCTCCCGGCATCAGGGAAATTGCGAGCGGTGTTTCGACGTTTGCTTGGGAAGTCGAGCGATCAGTGCAACTTCTGTCGCTGTCGCCTCCGCCCAGGTCGCCCGCGGTGATGTACTCGAAATCTCCGAACCGGACGAGAATAGCCACAGACATGTCGTTTTCGCCAGTGGCACCGGTGACGGTGCCGTGACTGAGAACCACGCCGCCGACAGCGACGCATGTCGCAGTCGCCCCACTCCCGAGTTGCACAACATGGCCTAGTGGCATCGCCTCCACTGCTCCTGCTTGAGTTCCTTGTGCAGCGCTCAAGAACTGAGTGATCTGAGTGTTCGACTTGTCGCTTCCATTGTCCCAGACGTTATTATGGACATCATAGCCGGCCTGGATAACCTCATCGAGTCCGCCGAGGTGGTCAGAATCCCGGTGGGTAGCAAGCATGAAATCCAGTCCGTCAGCCGGCTGCATCCCAATGCTCTGAAGGTAGGGCACGACTTCCCGCGTGCCCTTGCCGATATCCCCTGCATCGATCAGGAACGTCGTCCCGTCAGGCCCAACAATAAGTGTACAATCGCCCTGCTGGACGTTGATCTGGTAGATGGTTAAAGGGCTCTGAGCCCGAACAATTGCAAAAGGCATGGCGAACGTGAAAAGTACGACAGCACATCGTGCCAGGATGCGAATTTTTCTCGATAGTGTTGCCCGCATCTCAGACTCCCTCCTTCTCCGCCACCGGGTCACCGCGCAAGAATATTCCTCACCTGAACCGCCGTAAACGCCGCTCCCCGCCGGGTGCGGTATCCTTCGGCGTTGAGGGCCTTTGCGGTCTTCCTCAGCGAAAGGCCGCCCTCGCGCATCTCACGGATGTGGGGCGCAGGTCCGCATACACTCGGTCCTGGCCCACTCCGAAGCCGCTCTATGGGCCTTTCTGAGACCCTTGCGGCCCCCCTCCAGCCGCGCCTGCTCCTTCCCCTCCCAATGACCGGGCCGGACGCTCCCCAGATTGACGCCACGAGCCTTGGCCGCCTGGAGTGCCGCCTTGGTCCTCGAACTGATCTGCTCGCGCTCCCATTCGGCGACCGCCGCCAGGATATGGACCGTGAACCTGTTGGCGTGGAAGTTGTCGGCATTGATGAGCATGTGCCAGGGCTTCTCCGGCCCGCCGCCCCGAGTTTCACTCCATCGAATGCCCTGCCAGCGACTGCTGACGGATGTTGAGCTGCCCCCTCTTCGGAGGGGGTTCCACTTTCTGTACGCCACGCATGGGACACCCCCCCAACGGCGAAGCTTACCTGGAGGTGATTAGAAATGCAAAAGTCAACGGGATTGCCACTGGCGTCCGCCGAGGACATCAGGCGCGTTTGCGGCGGGGGAGTCTTGGTGTACTCGCGCAGAGAATCGACAACGCCATCAAGCGCAAAGCCAAAGAAAAGAGGTGAGGAACCTGGACAAGGAGCCCCGTCGCCCGAAGGCAACCGTTCCCGTAATCCCAACGACAAGCACCATGAAGGAGGTAAGAGCCAAACCTAAGATGGCCGCCGGTCGTACACCGGCAATCGACATCAAGAATGGCGCGAGAGAACTGGCTCGACGACCGCCACGGCAATCTGGCCGACGCCGCCAAGGTGCCAATGCCAGCCCCGAAGAGGGGACGATGCGGCTCAAACGAGCAACCAACCGGCGGGGTATATCCGTCCGCGAGGCGCGTTCTGCCTGGCCGCGTCGTCTCCTCAACGAACCAAGAGGAGAGCAATCATGCCAAATCCCGCCGACTACGACCTGGACTTCCGCCCCGACACTTACTGGGGCGATTCTATAGCTCCCGTTAACGTCAAAGGTCAATTCCGCCGCGAGCAAATTCGCGAAGCTATCGAGCGCGGTGATCTCGACGAGGTGCCGGATTCGATCTTATGCGACGAGCTCTCGCCTGGGGTGCGCGAGATGGTAGGCCGCATGCATCCGGCCTACATGGGCGGCGAATACCTGCCTGACTACAGACCCAGCGAGGTCGAGATCGCTCGCGTCGTCTTGGCTTCGGTAACGCAGGACGTGATGAGCGTCCGCGCCTGCCCCAAGCGTGGCCGCATCGGCTACCGGGTTGAGGATGAATACGAAACGCAATACCGTGTTCGCCCGCAGACGACTAAGCAGCCACTGACGCTGGGCGGACTCATTAAATTGATGGACACGGTTACCCGTTCGGGCGGTGACATCACCGGCCTCGTGATCGGCATCTGGAAGGCAACACCCGATATGGACCCTGACGACGACGACTCTCGCGGTTTTATCAGGGTGGAATCGGAGTACTACCCCGATCTAGCGAGATGGTATGAGGAGTGTGAGGCCGAATTCTTCAAGCGATTGGCGAGGCTGAAGCGGGGCGACGAATAGAGCGAATCGTGCGGTCCAGGAGGCCGTGGGACGGGTCTTCGGCGCGAAGGTCACGGCCTGGCAACGTCGGAACGCGAAGAAGAGGCTGAAGGATAGCGGCTTCGACCGGGACCAGCTGAAAAGACAGACCGACAGCCTTGAAAAGATCGCTGCTTTACCCGATCATACATACAAGACGGTGGCGGACGTGGCCGACGGGATCGTCAAGGCGATACACGACCTAACATAGGAGAGGCTCAAGAAGGCCTGGATCAAGGAGCTGGTTCTTTACCGAGGGATCGGCAAGAAGATGCTCGGGGGGGGCACATGGCTGAGGCGGAGAATAAGCAGACGGATGTGGCTCAGGGGCTATTAAACCACCATGCGGCGGCCCTGGTTAACGTCGCGAAGCGTGCTGGCGTCCGCCACGTCGACGTAGAGGCCGCGATTAAACGATGGAACGGGGCCTCGAATGGGGCAGAGACGTTTATCTATCAGGATGCCGCCGAGCGGGTTTTCGGAGCCCCACAGAGTGCCTGGCAACGCAGGCATAAAGTCCGTCTTTTCGAGGGGTCCACGTTCGCCGATTCGCACAAGGCCAGCGTCAAAAGGCACAAGGACAGACTTGCTGAAATCGCGGCGTTGCCGGATAATGCCTATCAGACGGCGGAAGATGTCGCCGATGGGATTGTGACGGCCATGTATAATCTCAGGCAAGAGAGCCTCCGGAAGGCTGATGTCAAGGAGCTCATCCTTTACAGAGGGGTTCGTAGCAAGGTGCTCAACAGGACTGCTCTTATCGAAGACGAAAACATCGAATATGTGGGCAACGCCCTTGAGTCCTGGAGCTGTTACCCTGCCCAGGCGGACAGATTTGCCGGGTTCAAAGGCGCGGTTATGCGCGCCTTGATCCCTGCCGAGAGGGTCTTCGCCCGATCCGGGACGGGAATGGGGGTTTATAAAGTGGGGGAGGTTGTCGTAATGGCGACCGATGGCTCGACCGATGTCGTGACTATTCACTTTGTAGGGTAGAATTATGGCCAGGCTGAAGAGATTCGAGGTCAATAACGAGGGCGACGCCGACTGGATCAAGCATGTTCCAGGATACCGGGAGGCGGCCAAAGAAGAAGACCTGATCCGAGCACAGGCCCTCAAAAACCTCAACCGCCGAGAGGCCGAGGCGAAGGAGTCAATAGGACGGCGAAACAGCGCCAATAAGGAATTGACCCAATCGGACATCCCGCCCGTTGATGCCGATTGGGACACGATTCAGGAATTCGCTCTCACGTTCGACTGTTATGAGGTTTGGGGCTCATTCGACCAATGCGCCGATATTGCCAACGCGCGTCGGCATGGTTCGCTCACCGAACTTCGAACGTGCCTCTTCTTCGAACAGCGACGTTGGAGACACTTTAATCCCTACCGCGTCGAGCCGGGGGTGGGCACGCGGCTGATGATTACGCCGGAAGATAAAGGAAACCACCCTGACGAAGAGGCGATGGACTACGTTCGAGACGTGGTTGAGCAAATCCGCGCCAGGGTCGTAGCGGGAGATATTGTGTAGCCCGATGAGGGGCAACCGACGTTTCCCCGTTCCCCATCGCGGCTCGACCCGA
>CAUZJO010000215.1:0-4537 GCA_963580245.1 Candidatus Sumerlaeia bacterium
AAATTTCCGGCCGTGAGAACTCAAAAGAGCTTCTTCGGCCAGAATCCATGGTCAAATCCCTTGCCTTTGGCCAGGCACGGTGGGATGATCCACTCAAAGATTTGGAGGATCGAACGGTTTGGTTAGCAAAATGGGAAATGTCGGATAATGCGTTCGGTAGGTTGCCCATCGAGGTTGCGATAATTCGAAACGACCCGTCCGCGAGTTCGTGGACAAACATCCCCCGATCCTCCCCCGGACCGCCAAAAGTCATATCCCAATCCAAGATACCGTCAGCGTCCATTTTGATCAGATAGGCATCGGGCGTGCCGCTGGTGTCGTCCGGCTTGGGAAATGACTCGGTATATCCCGTGATGATAAAGCCGCCGTCGCTGGTTTCCATCACTGAATTTCCAACCTCTTTTTCCGCCCCCCCAAACCATCTACCCCAAACGATGTCTCCCACATCGTTGAATTTGATCAGGTGAATATTCTCATCGAGGTTACGCGCGAGGGCGATGATATGACCGTCGGTCGTCATTTTCGCGTCGTAAATCACTTCATGGATGCCATACGTCCTCTCCCACATAACAACGGGCTCCTTGTCGATTGCATCCTGTGCGAGGGCGTTCACCTGGAGACCGACGATGACGGCGCACGTCATCCCAAGGATTGCCGTTGCCACCGCGATCTTCGCGATGGGGTAGGGTTCGGATTTTTGTGAGAGTGGGTTTTTCATCTTGATCAGTTTCTGAACTGGTCTGGCTCTCAATCGTATTGTAGCCCACGGAGTCCTCGGCCGCTAGTGGTTAATTTTACCGTAATCAAACTAAAATCTAGGTTTCAGTTGTTTTCTGCAGAGGCCGCATTCAGGAAGGCCCGCCTTTACCCCAACCCCGAGAATTCGTAGTGTGAACTAAAAAAATTAGTATATGTTACATTTTTGGGTTGACACTACTTCCTCTAGCCCCTAACCTGACTCCCGAGGCCGGTTTTTTCGGGTTGGTCTCGAAAAAATCGATGTACCGGTGGACTTCAAACGTCCCGAATTCTTCACGCCTGAAGGAGTGAATGGATCATGCGTTACGGCTGGATTTCGCTCATCGTTATAACTCTGACGTTCTCGGACCCCCGTTGGGGCCCGGCGCAGACCGCCTCGCCCGAGGCCTCGGGCCTGCGTTTCAACCGGTTCGGCGCCAAGCAGCCCGAGACGCTCGCCGACAAACCCAGCGGGCCGACCGAGCGGATCGAGACGATCGTCACGCCCGACAACATCGATTACGTGATCAAGACCTACAAGATGACCCGCGGCAACGCCTCGGACATCTTCGCCATCATCCAGGGCTCGGTGGCCCTGGAAGGCGGGGTTGTCTTCAGGGTCGCTCCGGATATCGATTTTGAGTTCGCGGGCGGCGACCGGCTCATCGACATCCACAGGGAGGGCGAATCGTATCTGGTCGTCACCGCCCCGGTGTGGATGATCGACGATCTGGACCAGACCATCGAGATGCTCGACGCGCCCGGCCTGACCAGCGAGGCCGACGGAACCGGCTCGCTCTTCCTTAAGATGAAACACCACAAGCCATCCGAGGTCGCCGAACTGCTGATCGCGACCGCCGCCAGCGGATTCGAGGTCATCATCCCCGACGACCCCAACAACGTGCTATACATCGAGAACGCGCCCAGCGACTTCGCGGCCCTGTTGGACGCGCTGACCTACTACGACGTTCCTCAGGAGACCGCCATGCTCGGCGTCAAGATCATTGAGTTGGAGGAAAGCGACGCGGCCAACCTGGGCGTGTATTGGGACGCGTGGAAGGAGGCGTTGCCGGCGGTGGTGGACGCCGAGCTGTTCGACAGCCGGCTCAGCGTCGGCGGGCAGGTCGACCGGCTGCGCGAGGGCACGGCCGTCCTGAGCGGCGTCAGTCCGTAAGCCGCGGCCGCCTTCATCAACTACCTGGCCAACCGAGGCAAAGCCGATGTCACCTCGGAACCCCGGATTTAACTGGTCCAGGGCGAGGAGAGTGTGATTCGGGCGACGACCAACTATCTCTACCGCGCGCTCGAACGCGACGAAGGCGGCGTGCGGACCTTTGTCGACGCGGAGACCCAGGAGGGCGTGATCATCAACGTGACGCCGTTTATCGGCACCGAGACGATCAACCTGCGAGTGGAGGCCGTTGTTTCGAACCTCGTCGGGTTCGGGCAAGACGGACAACCGATCCTCTCGTCAAACTCGGTCACCAGCCGCGCGGTCCTTCAAGACGATCAATCGATGGTGCTGGCGGGCCTGAAACGTGAATACACGGTCGAGAACAGCGCTCAAGTCCCCGTCCTGGGTTCCATCCCCGGACTTGGCGCCCTCTTCCGGCGCACGACATCGGCGACCCGCGAGACCGAAATCCTGATTTCTCTGACCCCGACCCGATCGCTCGAAACCCTTCCCTGATCGTCCTCGATCACCCCAAAGCGACCTTTACTCGCAAAGCTAAATCACATCCGGAAGAGTGTACCACGCTTCTTTTCTGCTGAAGCGCTCGATTGGGAATGATACCTTTGATTCGGTATTCGATACGGTGGCCTGATCTTCATACCCGGAGGCTTGACGTGCGCGGCCCGCTCAAACCTTGCCTAATTTCAGTCGCCGTTGTCGGCGTTTTGATCGCGGCACTTCCGTGGGATACGCCGCGAGATGGCCGCGAAGCCCCCGCGGGCGGGAATGAGGCTGCGACCGATGCATCGGCGAGCACGGCCCCGAGGCTCCTCATGTATTGCGCGGCCGGGATCAAGAACCCGGTCGAGAAGCTTGCCAAGGCCTACGAAAAAGAATACGGAACCACGGTCAGGCTCGAGTATGGGGGCTCGGGGACGTTGCTCAGTCGGCTGCGCGTGGCCAAACTCGGTGACTTGTATCTGGCCGCCGACGCCAGCTTCATCGAGATCGCCCGCGCCCGCGACCTGGTCGCCGAGGTCGTCCCGATCGCCATCATGCGGCCGGTGATCGCGGTGCGCAAAGGCAACCCCCACCGGATCGCATCGCTCGATGACTTGCTGCATGAAGACGTGGAAACGTCCCTGGCCAACCCCGACGTCGCCTCGATCGGCAAGCAAACGCGCATCCTGCTGACGCGCCTGGGCAAGTGGGACGCGATCGAAGCGGCGGCAACCGCGCGCGGTGTATTCAAACCGACCGTCAACGAAGTGGCCAACGACGTGAAGTTGGGCGCCGTCGCCGCCGGCATCGTGTGGGACGCCACCGTCAATCAATACCCCGAACTGGAGGCTGTCGAGATCGAAGGCGCCGCCGATTTCACCAAACAGGTCACCGTGGGCGTGCTGAGGAGCGCGCAAGACCCCCGCGCGGCGCTGCACTTCGCCCGCTACCTGGGTGCCCGCGACAAAGGGGCGCCGGTCTTCGAGCGGATGGGTTTCAAGCCGATCCGCGGCGACGCGTGGGCCGACCGGCCCGAGATCGTTTACTACAGCGGTGCCGTCAACCGCACGGCGATTCAAGAGACGATCCGCGATTTTGAACGGCGCGAGGGCGTGCGCGTGACAACGGTCTATAACGGCTGCGGCATCCTGGTGGGCCAGATGAAACTCGGCCAACGCCCCGACGTCTACCACTCCTGCGACCGCTCATTCATGCGCGGCATCGAGGAGTTATTCGACGAGGCCACGCCCATCACAGCCACGCCGATGGTCATCCTCGTCGCACGAGGCAACCCGCATGGGATCGCGCGACTTGAAGATCTCACCCAGCCCGGATTGAAAATCGGCCTCGCCAACGAGCAACAAAGCGCGCTGGGCAAACTGACCGCCGATCTGCTCCAGGAATTGGGTATCTATGACCAGGTACAAAGGAACGTCGTCGCCAACGCGCCCACCGCCGACCTGTTGGTCAACCAGATCCGGACCGGCTCGCTCGACGCGGTGGTGGTCTACGAGGCCAATACATCCGTCGCGCGCGAACGCCTCGAACTCATCCCGATCAACCACGCGCGCGCCACCGCGACCCAAACCTTCGCCATCGGCAAAAGCAGTCCGCACAAACAAACCGCCGCGCGCCTCCTGACGGTTATCCAATCCGCCCCCTCTCGCCAACGCTTCCGCCAGGCGGGCTTCAACTGGAAAACCACCCCCAAATAACCGAGAACTAAACCAAGCCGAGACGCCTCGGCAAAACTTCACAGCGAGTCGACGTCAGAAGTTGTCCTTCAATTCCCTGAATGGCCGGCTACGACCTGGCGCCCCACGAATGCCTGAATCTGGAGGCCTATGAGAGCGCGGAGCTGGACGTCCAGGTCAAGCAGATTGCCGAGGCGCTGGACGGATTGCCCTGGATTGAGGCGCCGCTGGGCGCCGGTGACGCGATTCCCCCCGATGCGGTCGAAGACGTTCCGGTGACGACGCGGGCAGTCTGGCGATTTTGGGTCAATTGATCGAGCAGAGCGGCGCGATCAATGCCGACAACGCCGCCAACGCGTGGAACCTGACGACCACGAGCGGGCAGATCGTCGCCACGCTCAAGCTGGGTTCCAACGCGCTGGCCGACGGC
>CAUZJO010000216.1:0-4387 GCA_963580245.1 Candidatus Sumerlaeia bacterium
ACAGGCTGACATTTCCTCGCTGTTTCGGCAAACACGGGGCAATCTTTTCGTATTGTTCGGGAGTGATCTGCATCATTAAAGGATCATGACGCCATCCGCCCCGAAAGTCAATTGTTTAGTGTTAACAGGCCCTAGTCAAACTGAGAAAGAAGCATCGGCCCCCAGAATATCGGGGAGAGAAAGTGGAGCCGATCAGGCATAAAGTGCTTGCCCGAATCAAGATGTCAGGGTATTAAAATACGGAAGGGAATGGGATTGAGCCCAGGGGTCGGGACCGGATGGGACCGATGGGCAGTCTCGCTCCCGGCGGGTAGCGATCAATCCCGACCACTCCCGAGTAGGGCCCGTGATGTTCTCACAGACCAGCGAGTACGCCATTCGCGCCCTATCACTCCTGGTGCGTCACCCGCGCCAAGAGTTCGTCCTGGTGAGCACGCTCGCGGCCAAAGCCGAACTCCCCCACTACTACCTGAGCAAGATCCTGCAAAACCTGGCGCGGATGGAAGTCCTGGATTCCCGGCGTGGGCGCCAGGGCGGCTTTCGGTTGGCGCGCGATCCGGACGAGATCACGCTCCACGAGATCGTCCATGCCATCGAAAACCTGGGGCAAACCTGCCGCTGCCTGCTGGGCCAGGCCGAATGCAGCGACGAGCGCGCCTGTCCGCTCCATGAGTTCTGGGTCGGCCAGACCGAGAAATATATGGATACGCTTCGGAGCACCACACTGGGCGATCTGGTACGCTTCGAGACCAAGGTGCGCCCCAAATCCCGTGGCCGTTCAAAATCCTAACGTTGCTCCTATCGGTCGTTATCAATACCTATGAGCGCCCCGAGTCTCTCTCGCGCTGCCTGGAGGCGTTGTCGCGCCAAAAAGGGGCGGATCCCTTCGAGGTGATCGTGGTCGATGACGGGAGTCGGCTGGACCTCAAAGCCATCGAGCGGCTATGGGCCGACCGGCTCCGATTCGAGCTTGTGCGCATTCGGCACGCCGGCCGGTCGGCGGCCCGCAATCGCGGAGTGCGGTCCGCGCGCGGCGAACGGATCCTCTTTCTGGGCGACGACGTGATCGTCCGCCCCGGCTGCCTGGCCCGCCACCGGCGAAGGGCGGAACCGCTGGTGGCCGTCGTGGGGCCTTATCCCTTGCGCAACCCGACCGGCTCGCCCCCCTTCCGCCACTGGGCCGAGCCCAACCCCGAACCCGCCATTGAAGACCCCGAGGACGCGGGGTTTCGCTTTTTCGGGACCGGCAACCTGTCGATGTCGCGCCAGACGTTCCTCGAGTTGGGAGGGTTTGACGAGCAATTTCAGCACTATGGTTGGGAGGACCTGGACCTGGGACTGAGGCTGGAGCGGGCGGGCGGCAAACTCGTCTACGACTCCCAAGCCCGCGCCGACCACATCCACCCGCCGATGGACCGCGCCGCGCTGTGGCACCGTGAGCGCGAGGTCGGGTATACCGCCCTCCAATTTTGGCGCAAATGGGAACCCGAGGCCGCCGACCAGGTTGCGTTCATGAAGTTCTGGGACGATCCGCAAGGGTTCCGGCCCGGTCCGCGCTGGCGGCGGCGACTGGGCGACATGCTGATCGCGCTGTTGTATCGCATGGCACCGGCGAGCGGCCTTAACGGGCGGCTTTACGAGAGGATGGTCTATGCCTGGCGGTTGGAGGGGGTCGCCGAGGCCTGGCGGGACTTCCAATCGAAGGGCACCAACTGGCCATGAGCGAATCGGACTCAACGCCGATCGGCCAGGCCGAACCCGAGGAGCACCCGTCCCCGCCCTCGATCGAGCAGGAGCCGGGACGCTGCACGATCGGTCTGCTGACATGGAACGCGGGTCCGACGGGTGAAATCTGCGTGCTGCCATCGTTGCGCCAGACCGAACGCGTGGAGATCATCTGGGTTGACAACGCCTCGACCGACGACACGCCCAAGCGGCTCCGTGAACGCTGCCCCAAGCTGCCCGAGCCGATCATTAATCCGCGCAACCTCGGCTTCTGCGCCGGTCACAATCAAGTGCTGGGGCTCTGCCGGACGCCCTATTACCTGGCACTCAACCAGGATGCCGTCATCGCGTCCGACTACGTCCAGAAGCTGTGCGATTGGATGGATGAACGCCCCAGTTTGGCCCTGGCCTCGGGCCTGATCCGTAGGGCAAACCTCGACCGTGGAAGCGAGATCACCCGCGATCCTACTCGCGATGATTCGCTCCAGCTCTACTCGGCGGGCCTGGTCTTCCCGCGCGTGCGTTTCCCATTCGAGCTGGGGATGGGCCGCGACCCGACTCGGGATCCGGTCCCGGAAGAATACGCGGGCCGCCGGATCGTCCCGGGCGTGACCGGCGCGGCGATGATGCTGCGCGTGGATGCCTGCCGCGCCGCCAGCCTGCCCGAAACCGACGCCGACGAGCCGACGATTTTCTGTCCCAGCTTCTTCGCCTATCACGAGGAAGTCGACCTCGCCATGCGCCTGGCTCGCGCCGGATACGAGTGCGGCGTCGAAGGCACCGCCTGCGCCATCCACGGCGGCCAAGGATCGGGCGGTCTGCGCCGTCGCGCCATTCGCGCCCGTCTTTTCGCCAATCACTGGCTTCTCACGCTGCGCCACGACCCCTGGGGCCTGATCCTGCGCGAGGCACCCTACATCCTGCGCGGCGAACTCCAATACTGGCTCCCCCGCTACCTGCGCCACCCGCCGGCGTTCCTCGAGGCACTGTTGATCCTCCTAAGAGAGTCCCCCGCTGCCCGCCGCTTCAACCGCCGGTTCGAGGCGCGCCATGGCCCGTCGATGAAGGCGCTTGGCGAGTATCGAGACACGAGCCTCCGCATGTTGCGCGAGTCCCGCGGGCAGCAGGTACAATAGAAAGCGCCCGCGTGACTGCCAGGGCGGCTCGACACGCGGGCGCGGACTTTTAATCGGTGGACTGATGGGATTAACGGCTACCTCTCCGCCGATCCCAAGCCGCATTCTCGATGGAGAGGCTAACTACGTTTCAGCCACCTCGCTGGTACAGTTCGATATCATTGAACCACCTCCTTTCTAGCGATGGCGCATCCTCGCCCAGAACCCCGCGGCGTGTCAAGCCATAAAAATAGTGGCGGGGTCAGATCGGTGTGATTCAGGTTTGGGAGTAAACGCCGCTTCCCTGAAGGTTTCCCGTTGTGCTTGATGATCGGCGAGCGAAGAGTGATATGGCGCGAGGGCGGGTTCCTACTCCAGGCAAATGCTATCCCCAGCCCGAATGACCCCCGCCTTGACCACACGCACGCAGAGCCCCCCGCGAGGGCTGCGCAAGGCCCGCGTCATCCCCTGTTGCGTGATCGATTGGATATAAGCGCACGGCGGGCGCGGTCGATCGTATTCAAGGACGGCCTCGCCGATCGTAAACCGCTTGCCCCACAGCCCTTCGAGCCGAATCCCCCGCGTGATCAAGTTGCGCCGATGCTCGCCGTTGGACACGCGAATGTCGCTCTCGGCCCCGATCTCGTCGAGTGCTTCTTGCTCGATCAGCGTGACCTGGCATTCGTCAACGCCCGACCAGTAGCCGGTGCGCTCCATGTAACGGTCCCCGCGCAACCCGCCCCCGACAACCGCCTCGACGTGCTCGACCTTCTCCATCGGCGAGCCGCCGTGAGGCGAAATGTAAATCTCGACAATGACACCGTCCATGATGATCGCCCGTCAATGGATTTTGGAATTCTCATCCATGCATGTTTCTGTAGACCCGTGAATCGAGGAAAGCCTTGACCGAGCCTTGGTCCACGGCCTTGCGGACCACGCGCATGGCCCGATCGCACCCCATGATGACCTTATCCAGGTCTTCCCGCGAGTGGCTATAACAGAGGTTGAGCGTTCCTAGCGACAGGACCCGCTCGCGAGCCAGCTCCTGGATCATGAGCCACCTCAACTCGCGTTCGAGGATGCCGCCATGGTCTTCGAAATGCAAGTGTGGACGCGCGTCAGGCCCGGCGATCGCCGTGTTGACGTTGTGCGTTCGCGCGATGTCGCCGTATGCCCGCTTGAGCGTTCTACCTTTTTCTGCCAACGCGCCGCAGACGTCTTTTTCGAGTATCTCCGAGATCGTCGCTTCGGTCGCCGCGATCGAAACGGCCTCGCCTTCAAATGTCATCCCGTAATTGATCAACCCGAGACGTTCCATCCATTTCGTTTTGCCCGCCAGGACCGACAGCGGCATGCCGTTGGCCACGGACTTCCCATAACCGACATTTCCCATTTTGCTAACCAAACCGTTCGATCCTCAAAATCTTTGAGTGGATCAGCCCACCGTGCCTGGCCAAAGGCAAGGGATTTGACCATGGATTCTGGCCGAAGAAGCTCTTTTGAGTTCTCACGGCCGGCAATTTCAACATTCACCCCCTTGGATCACC
>CAUZJO010000217.1:0-4369 GCA_963580245.1 Candidatus Sumerlaeia bacterium
CAGCAACACCAGGCTTTGCCCCTCGCGGATGCGGCGGCCGTCGATCTCGTAATCCTCTTTGACCAATCGCGTCTGCCGCTGGAGTGGGCTCTCGTAGCGCAGCATCTCCTCGATCGCTGAGTCGATCAGCGAGGGGTCCACCTCCAGCCGCCGCCGTTGGTCGGGGTTAAGGAGCAGCAACAATAGGCCATTGCCGAGCAGGCCCGTCGTTGTTTCGTGTCCGGCGACCAGCAGCAGGTTGCACATGGCGACGACGTCTTCCTCGGACAGGCGGTCTCCCTCATCCTCGACCCCGAGCAATGCGCTGGTGAGGTCCTCACGCGGGTGGCGGCGCCGCTCGCGCACCATCTCCCGCATGTAGTCGATCAATTCAGTCAAGCTCTCGTGGGCCGCCGGCGCCAGGTCAGGGATCGTGACGCGCGACCCCCCCACGAACGACGTGATCTTGTCGGACCACGCCTTGAACTTTTCGCGGTCCTCGGTTGGGACGCCCAGCATCGTGGCGATCACGATCGCCGGCAGGGGATAGCAGAAGTCGCCAATCAGGTCCATCCGCTTGGCGTCCACAACCGTGTCGATCAACTCATTGCAAAGCTGCCGGACTTGCGGTTCGAGCTTCTGGACCTCGCGCGGCGTAAAAGCCTTGTTGACCAGCCGGCGCAGATCGGCGTGACGCGGCCGATCGATCATCACCATCCAGCGCGAGATGTGTTCCTCGATCAAGCTGTATTCGGCGCGCATCGGCTCGGGCAGGTTCTTGATAAACAGCCCCATGCGCCCCGAGGAAAGGTGCTGGTGATCGCGCAAGCCCTCGGAGACGTGCTGGTGAGGGGTCAACACCCAACTGTTGAGGCGCTCGCTCCAGTGCACCGGGTCTTCCTCGCGCAGCCCGCGAAAAAACGGATATGGATCCTTCAACTCCCCACGGCAAAAAAGTTCGTATTCTTCCGAATTGTGAACCTGGGCGAGCATTTTATCGGCGTCTCCTCTTCGGGCAATTCACCTTGCAAGATCGGCTGACGGATTTGTCTCCCCGACAGGTCGATCCAATATCACACATATCCGACGCCCGCGCCAAGGCGTTTGTGAATTCATGGCCCGAACATATTCTATTCTGAATGTACTGTTTCACCGTGAACCTGACAGATGGGCTCCGGGAATAAGACACTTGTCGTATTGGGTTTTCAAGGTGCCAGAGGCATTTCGGGAAATATCACGTGGAGAGGATGAGCTGAGGCGAATTTGGGGGCCGCTCGGGTCATTTTCCGGGGCCGACATTCCATCGCGGCCCCAGGACGTCCATTACCTGGCGGATAAACGCGCATCCCTTGCAACCGAGACGCCGCCGGAATAAGTCTGATGTCCGACCCCGGCGACATATCCCACCACGTGAAGATACTGACCCGTGCCCTCATGCTCAATATGAAATTGCAGTTTACCTTTAGGCTCCTCGACCAACTGGGTCCATTCCGCGAGTAGTTTTTTCCGCCGGACAAGCAGACTGACCCTCAGCTCCGCGGGACAGGCGACGTCCGCCGGGAGTTCGTAGTTGAGCTTGATCACGCGGTCCCGCGCGTCGAAGACCGCATCACTCAATACCAATTCGGTTCGAGGCAGGCGGAACTCCAAAGACGGGTCTCCCAATAAAATGTATGGCACGGATTTCCTCACGTTTTGCTTGGCCGACACGAAACAGTCTCCCAGCCGATCAAACTTGTTCTGTTTAAAAAGGCGAATCATCTCTTGGAGGTATGACAAGTTGATGTCTGGATGAGAGCGCCGACTGGCCCCGATGACCCCGATCGCCCCGCCTGGGGAATTCACAAACGTTTCTCCAAGCGTCTGCGTGAAATGAGGATCATCGAAGTTGTTCGTGTAACAAGTCAGGGCGAAGACGAGCGTGGGGCGGTCGTGATTTGTGAGGCCCTTCACGTTTTCCTGGTCGAATAGGTGCGCACGGAAGAACTTTTGCCCCATCGCGGGTCCCACCTCCCAAACCGTCCCCCCGCCGTGACCGAAGAAAATCGTGATCAAGCTGCCGGCGTCCAATTGATCGACGATGCTTTGCGTGAGCGCTTGATGATGCTCCGCCGTCGCGTCTTGCGACTTGGTCTTGACGAGGTTGGCCAGGTAGTGTGGACGGATAAAGTTCTCGATCATGTAATAGGCGTCTTTCATCGCCCAGAACGATGACGCCGCGATGACCAGGAACCGTGAGCGCCAGGGACCCGCGCTCTCCGCGCTCTCGTAGTGGATAATTTTCTGGATGACATTGCGCAGTTGGTAAGAATCGGTCACGGGGAAACGCCCCACCGCCAGGACCGGAGGTTTTTCGACATCCTCGAAGTTCGCATAGAAATTATCATCCGCGGGTTTTCCGCTTTGGAGATAAGAATAGGCGGGCAGGAACGTCTTGTACTTGGATACGATGCTCGAATCTCCCACAAGCAGAAGATATTTCAATTTAGGTTCGGGCTGGCTGGAATACACGTGCTCGACGTAGTCGCGCAAGGCTTGGCAATTCGCGTAGCCGGCGGTCCTTTCATTGTAAATATCGGCGATGTCAACCATGTGCACCTTCAGACCGCGGTTTTGTTTCCACTCGATGAACGGAAGAAGCGCCTTCTTGAAATCCCCATGCGTGAGGATCAACATATCGCAGTCGACCGGTTGCTGGAACAGACCGAGCGGGAATACTCGCTCCAATCGATAAGGCCGGCGAGCCTGGGACAGGTTGAACGCCACGAGGACCGTCTTTCCGGGTTTGACCATCAGATTCACACCGAAAGTGTGGGTATTGTTCTCGCGAAACGACTTCACGGTGTATACTTCATTGGCCCCTAAATCAAAGACTTGGATTCGTTTTCGACTGAAGTTGTCGATTCTGAAGGGTATCCGCTCCTCGGCCTTCTCATCGATGTAATACTCTCCGTAATCCCTTTGGACGCTTGTGTATTGTCTAAATCGAACCTCAAACCAATCCACCATCACGGTGTCCAGATTGATTCTGCGCTGCGCCTCGATTGAGGGAATGTCGATGGATCGCGGGGGATGGAGTGTCAGTTTCAATTTGTTGGCGCCCGAATGAAGGACGCCGGCCGGGATGTGGATGCGCGCCGTGGTCACATGGGGATGCTTCCACTCGATCAGGCTTGTGAATTGGCCGTTCAACTCGGCACCGATCCGATGTTCCAAACGCTCCCAATCCACTTTATCGTTGCCGACGGCAACGAGCCGAATATCGATTTGATGCTCGGCGCCGTCAACGAGCGCCGGTAGTGCGAAGGGCAGCATGGCCGTATTCGATGACTTGTCGGTGTTTGGATTTGTTAGTTTCTTCCAGAAAAGAAAATCCTCGCCTGTCTCCTTCGCGTCCGCCGCACTTCCCTTGTCGCGAGGGCTCACAACCTCCCAGATAGGATCCTGTTCAAAACGCAGACGACCTTGCGCCGGATAGAGCGGATATTGGACAGGGTCGTCGACCGCTGGTGTCTTCATCGCCCTCCCATGGAAGTAAATCGGTTTATATGGTGACGGGTCGAGGTGGAGCATAAACGACTGGGACGGGGGGTGATAGATTCGATTAAGATTGATATAGGGTTGCGTCTCGTGATTGATCCCCTCGGCAAAGAAAAACATGGAATCGTCTGGGTCAAACCGCCCGTCCCGCAGTCCAAGGATGCAAAACGGGACCGACTCGTTTTGATGCACGAGCGCCACCCGGCCCAGGTCGATGTCCTCGTGCAGGTCATGCAGCCGGATGCCCAAATCGATTAATTGTTCACCTAAAATGCGATGGATGCCGCGCTCGGTGCAAGTGATTTTGACGGCACCGAGCCGGTTCGGGCCCTCGGGGCCGCCGCGATTGTTGCTCGCCGGTTCCTGGGTTCGGCCAACGGATATCAACCAGATTCCAAATACTATTCCATGGAGGATGCCGCGGGTGATTCTCATCTTCAGCCGGCCGTGAGCAGTTTCAGTTTGCTGTTGCGCATGCGCAACGACCTCATTGGTCAGTATATTCGGGAAGGCCATGGCACGGCGCCCGCTTGGTGATGATAGCTATTTGCTCACCGTGAATGCAACTGGGAATCATGGTTCGTGGTTGAATTGGACGGATTTGATTTCAACCGACATTTCCCATTTCGCTAACCAAACCGTTCGATCCTCAAAATCTTTGAGTGGATCATCCCACCGTGCCTGGCCAAAGGCAAGGGATTTGACCATGGATTCTGGCCGAACAAGCTCTTTTGAGTTCTCACGGCCGGAAATTTCAACATTCACCCCCATGGATCACCTCCTTCTCTGACGGCAAGACATGACTCACCCTGTGATTTTGCGACTCCCGAGTTTTTCAGCGTGCCATCCA
>CAUZJO010000218.1:0-4363 GCA_963580245.1 Candidatus Sumerlaeia bacterium
GCCATCACCACCTTGACGACGTGGGGCGATTCGAACGCCGCGCGGTCCGTGATCGGGATGGCCGCCGTACTGGCCCCGCACTCGGGCGACCCGACGAGCGACTCGGCCACCGCGTCGATCACGTCGGGCTCGATCCGCGGTTCATCCCCCTGGATATTGACCAGGATCTCCCAAGGCTCATCGGGACGCAGCGAAGCCGCCAGCCGGTCGGTGCCCGAGGGACAATCCACGGGCGTCATGCGGGCTTCATATCCGGCCTCCCGCACTACTTCGGCGATCCGCTCATCATCGGTGGCCACCCAGAGCACCTGGATGCGACGCGCTTGGGCGACGCGTTCACACACATGAAGGATCATCGGCCGCCCTTCGAGCAACGCAAGCGGCTTGCCCGGAAACCGGCTCGACGCGTAACGGGCCGGGATCACCCCGGCGATCGGCGCGGAGCTGTCCTGGGATGCGAGGGGCATGGCGTGGGCCTTTGGGGATAGCGGGCCGGTTTAATCGATCACTTTGTTGAGCGGGTATTCGATGATCCCCCGCGCACCCGCCCGGCGCAGGGGAGGAATCAGTCGTTTCACGTCGGTTTCGTCGGCGATGATCTCCACCGCCACCCAATCGCCCGACGCCAGATGCGAGATCGTGGGCGAGGTGAGCGCCGGAAGCAGGTCAGTGATTTCTTGTAGACGCGCCTTCGGCACGTTCATCTTGACGCCGACCTTGCCATCGGCCTGCATCGCCCCCTGCAAGAGCAGCGCCATGTTTTCGATCTTCTCACGCTTGGCGGCGTCCTCCCACGACGCCTTATTGGCGATCAGCCGCGGCGTGCTCTCCAGGATCGTGTCGATAATTCGCAGGTTATTGGCCTGAAGCGAACGGCCCGTCTCGGTCACCTCGACGATGGCATCCACGAATCGCGGCGTCTTGATCTCGGTGGCGCCCCAACTGAACTCGACGTCGGCCTCCACGCCGTGGTCCGCCAGATAACGCCGGGTCAAGCCCACCGCTTCGGTGGCGATCCGCTTGCCCTGCATGTCCCGGACCGACTGGATCGGGCTGTCGTTCGGAGTCGCCAACACCCAGCGCACCGGCCGCGATGAGGCCTTGGAGTAGACCAGTTCGCAAACCTCATGCACGTCCGCCCCGGTCTCCATGATCCAGTCGTGGCCGGTCAGCCCCAGGTCGAAGGCCCCCTGGGCGACGTAACGCGCGATTTCCTGCGCCCGGATCAGGACCGCTTCGATTTCGGGGTCGTCGCTGTTGACCCAATACGAGCGACTGGCGACCGAGAATTGAAATCCCGCGCGGCGAAAGAGCTGAAACGTGGCCTCCTGCAGGCTACCTTTGGGCAGGCCAAGCTTAATGATTAACGACATTGAGGGCTCCCTCTCAATTCCCAACTTCCCCTTACAATTTCAATGCAGGCGTGGCCTTTTCCCCGACGATCTTAACCGGCGCGCCCCGGCGCATCAGATCATACAGCTCTTCCACGTCGGCCCGCGCCAGGCCGACGCAACCGTTGGAAGAATACGTGCCGATCGACGACTCATCAACGGCTTCGTGGATACCCAGACTGGCATTGCCCGAAAAGCCCATCCAGCGCGTGCCGAGCTGGTTCTCGGGGTCGCCCGCGGCGTAGTGCTTCCCCGTCTGCGGACTGGTCCAGGCGGGATCCTTCTTCTTGGTCCGGACTTCAAAATCACCCACCGGCGTCTGATAGTCGTATTCGCCCGTGCGGACCTGGTATTTCTTAAAGAATTTGCCCTGATTATAGAGCGTCAACGTGTTGTTGGATTTATCGACCACGATCGAGAGGTCCAGGCGCGGGATTTTGAGCCGCCGGCCGATGCTCAGGCGACTGGGGTCGCTGATCTGATTGACGCGCATGATGAGGTCCTGAGAAACCTCGAAGCGCCGGGCGATTTTGTAAATACTGTCCCCTTTCGTCACCGCGTAAATCTCATCCTCGCCAAAGGGTTCGCGCGAAAGAAGCATGGTCGTGTTGATCAGGCCCAGGTTGTGTTCGACCCCGGCCCGCACGGGATGATTTTCGGCCAGTGTCTCCAGCATCGCGTCCAAGCGGGCCTTCGCTTCGGGCACCTTGCCGATCGCCATCTCGATCCGGGCCAGCCCTAGCTCGGCTTCGGCCTGGCCCTGGGCCCCTTGGGGCTGACCGAGCACCCGCAGGAAGTGCTGACGGGCCTGATCGATTTGCTGGGCCTTGAGAGCGACGCGACCCTGAATGATCTCGGCGCGCGCCCAGGCCGGCTCGCCGGACCGCACCCAGGGCCGTTGTTCATCCAGCACTTGACCGGCCAGCATCTGTTCGGCGGTGACGTCGTTCATGGCCTCGAGGGCCTCGAACCTCAGATCCACAAGCGCCGCCGACCAGGCCGAGGTGGGCTTCGATGTTTCCATCCGCGTGGCCAGGATCTGCTCGGCCATCTCAGGCTTCCCTTGATCCAGATGTTGACGGGCCAGCGCCAGATCGCGGCGCACGGTGCGCGCCTGCCACCACTGCCGCCCCGCCACGCCGCCCACGGCAAGCGCGGCCAGGACGATGAGCAACATAAAACTGAACGCGGTCGATTTCCAAGACGCCATCGGCCACCATCTGCGCGGTCCGGGATTTTTCGAGGTGATCTTCGCGCCGAGCGAGGGGAGTCCAGGCGGGCCAAAAAAATCCGCCGTCGGTCCCTCGGCGAAAGCGACCAACCACGGGATTCCACCCTAGGGACAAGTGGGGTGCCTGTCAAGGGCCTGTTTTAGCCCATCGGCGGGCCGAGGCGACGCGCATTCAACGACGTTGGTTGCCGTGCGAGGCCTCAAAAACTTTTCACCCCTTTCGCGCCCAAGTCCATATTTTTCAGCACTTTGGCTCAGCACATGTCGCTCCAGCCCGCGAACTTCGTTAAATTATCATTTAACGAACATGGATTTCCTTCGACAAATCTAAGTATGCCTCAAAATTATTCCTGAATAACTGAGTGGCGGGATGCTCGTCGCCGAGGTTCCGCTCGTAAATGGCTAAGACGCGACGGAAAAGCGGCTCGGCCTCGGCGTTGCGATGGGTGTCTTGGAGAAAGCTCGCCAAGTTTTTGAGGTCCCTGGCCACCTTGGGGTGGTCGGGGCCGAACGAGGCCTCATCGATCTTCAGGGCGCGGTGGAAAAGCGGCTCGGCCTCTTCAAAGC
This sequence comes from Candidatus Sumerlaeia bacterium, assembly GCA_963580245.1. Taxonomy (GTDB): domain Bacteria; phylum Sumerlaeota; class Sumerlaeia; order MVZB01; family MVZB01; genus CAUZJO01. Next base: position 3,190 of record CAUZJO010000218.1, read on the forward strand.
GGCCGAGTTCATGGAAAACGATCCCCATCCCGGCGATCGCGTCGTTGTTTTCAGAAGCTGCTCCCAGGATCGCGCGATAGGTCTCCTAAGCTCGGGCGAAGTGGGCTTGACGCAGGAGGCCGGCGGCGCGGGCAAGTTGGGCGTCGAGCCTGAACTTGAGTTCCTGATCGAATTTCTCCTTGGCTTCTCGTTGGATTTCTCCAATCCGCGCGTTGAGCCGCTCGAATTCCACTGCAACCTCTGGTGACAGAGGTTGCTCGGCGTCTTCCTTTGATTCAAGGGGTGGAATGATCTCGAGTATCGAGTCTTCAAATCCGATGATCTGCGTTTGAAGGCGATCGAGATCCTTTTTTTGTGAAAGTAAAGTGATTCCCGAAACCAGACTCAACAGGCTGATGATGAGGAGAATGAAGAGAACGAGCCTCGTAACATCATGGACCCTGACTCTGATGACCCTCCTCCGCCGAATCGTTATGGTACTCTGCTCGGTCCCCTGAAGATCACCGGCGAGATCGACCTGAAACCGTTCATCAGCAACCCAACCTGCTGATTCGAGATCGCCAAAAACTTTTTGTAACGCTTTTTTGGTATGTTTCGTCATGGGTCAGATTTGAGCGATCAGTCGCGCGACGAGTTTTGCCAGCAAGTTTTTGGCCTCATCTCCATCGGCATTATCAGCGAGTTCGATGAGATCGGGTAGGATTTGCAGCCGTACGTTTTCTCTTCGCAGCTTGACAAGAGTGTTGAGGGGAAACGCGATCGCGATCTCGAATAATCCACTGACCACGGCCAAGTCCAAGCGTCGATCGAGGATTGCGAAGACGAACAAGGCAATTCCAATTACGAACCATACTGATGATATAATATAAATTGATATTTCTAGTTTTTGATTGCGTTGAATGGCCTTTTCGATGCGTTGGCTAACCCATTTTCCGCAGTTCAGAGCTTAGAAGTGCCCATTTTCGAGTAAATTTGCATTTTTCGGGTAAAAGTCTGCACTGCATTTTGAATTCTTTTGGGTCGGTTCGGCAGCGGAAGCCCCAGACACTGGAGCAGAATCGCGAGGTGTTTTTCGGGACGGCTGACGGTCCGCAGCCGGATTTCCCGGCCCGTGCGGGTCGGCAGCACCACGTCCAGGCTGCGCACCTCGGCCATCTCTTCGAGCAGTTTGCGC
>CAUZJO010000219.1:0-4356 GCA_963580245.1 Candidatus Sumerlaeia bacterium
ACATTACTTCAATGTTACCCACTGAGAAAAGCTCTTAAACATTTGTAGTGGTGGTTACATAAATGTTTGTCTCTCAAGACCTTTGCTCCTCGATTACTATACGTTTGGGTGATTTTCATGACCGCTCTCCATTCGGGTCGTTTCGACTCATGCCCGCCACCGCAAGAGTCGGCGTTCCAGCCGGCCCAATGCCCCCCGCTCTATCAGTTCCATCAGAATCGTGAACAGGATGGCAAGCGCCAACATCTCCCGCATGCGGAGCAGGCGGAAGGACTGGAAGATCGCGGCCCCCAGTCCTTCGGGCTGGCCGAGAGCTTCAACCACGACCACCAGCTTCCAGGAGAGCGCGAAGGAATTCCGAACGGCGGTCAGAAGAGCCGGGACCAATTGGGGAACCAGATTGGCCCAGAACGCCTCCCAAAACGGGATGCGATACACCTGGACCATCTCGTCCAACGTTAAGTCTCGGGCCTGCACGCTGGATCGAACGATGTTGGTGACGAAGGGCGTTATGGCAATAGTCAACGCCACGAATCCCGCCTGTTCCCCTATGCCTAGCGCCAGGATGGTGAAAATGATGTAGACCGGGTCCGGGACCGCCAACCCGATGGCAAGCAGGGGTCGAAAAAACGCATCGGCTCTCCGGGAGAGCCCGACCAGAATTCCCAAGACGGAACCTACGACCGTCGCTCCCGCAAACGCCGAGAGCACCCTCCAGAGAGTTAGCAAGAGATCTTGATAAAACTCCGCTGAGCCAAGGGCTCGATACATGGCAATGACGGTGTCAACCGGCGTCGGGACCCATGGACGAACGATGATGGAAAGAATGATCCACACGACCAACAGGCTGGCGAACGCCGCCATGGTCCCCCCCATCTTGTTGAACAGACTCCGTCGTTCCACCGTGGAGCCGTTCCCCCCCACAACGGCCTCGCCGTCCATCCCGTCGTCATTCATGCGGTTCGGCATTTCACGTTTTCTCTAGCTCCCATACGCCGAGCACCCTTTTCACAATCTCCGCTTCAACTTGGCCAATGCGCGGATCCTCATAGTCGCGAGGTCGACCGATGGGCACCGAATAGCTGTCATCCACGTTGGCCGGTCCCCGTGTAAGGAAAATGATCCTGTCGGCGAGGAAGGTGGCCTCCCGTATGGAGTGCGTCACGAAAACGATGGTTGCGCCGGTGCGTTGCCAGATGTCGATGAGTTCCTGTCTGAGTGTCCGGGCCGTGAGTTCGTCCAGGGTGCTGAAGGGTTCATCCATCATGACGTAGGACGGCTCCACCAGCAGCGCCCGGGCAATGGAAACACGTTGTCGTTCCCCCCCCGACAAGCGCAGCGGCCATGAGTCCTTGTATCGGGAGATGTGAAGTATCTCCAGGATGTCGTTGATTTTATCGTCCCAGAGCTGCCGGGAAACACTGGACGCAGCCAGCACCAATTCGAGATTCTTCTTCACGGATCGCCATGGCAGCAAACGATGTTCTTGGAACACGTAGCCGACATGCGGCGCCTCGCTTTCGGGACCATACATACGCCGACCCTCCACCGAGACGGTCCCCCTGGTCGGAGGCAACAGCCCGGACAGCACGTTCAACAAGGTCGACTTGCCACAGCCGGATGGGCCGAGAATGGCAATGAACTCACCCCTGGCGACGGAGAGATCGATCTTCCCGATGGCCTCTTGATCCTCAAACGAAACACCCAGGTCTTTCACTTCGAGGACAATGTCGGAACTTTTATTCATAAGACCTGTTTCCTTAACCTTTTTGCGCGCGCCATTGGAAGACCCGCCGTTCTACCGTCCTCAGCACTCCATACTCGGCGAACAAGACGAGGGCCATAAAGACCAACAGCCAGAGATGCAGTTCGACCAAGAGGAAATAGTCGAAGGCATAGTTGAATTCAGCTCCAAACCCGTTCTTAGCCGCACCGAAGATTTCCGCCACCACGACGATCTTCCAAGCCAGGGCATGGGCGTTGCGCAGGGCGCTGAAGGTGTATGGAGCGAGGAAGGGCACGAGGAAATCCCTGATATGACGCAACGTCCCCACGCGATAGATTTTGGCGACGTCATCCAACTTGTGATCGGCGCTCCGCAACCCGTCGAGCAGGCCCACGGTAATGAAAGGGAAGGTAATGAAGCCGACGACCGCCATGTATCCGATCTCGTCTCTTTTGAATATGGCCAGAGCCATGATCGCGGCGATGGCGCTCGGCGTACGCAGCGCGAAACTGACGTAGACAGACAGGAATTGATGCGCCATCGGGCTGCGGTGTATCGCAAAGGCAGAGGCCATACCCAGGAGGATGCCCCCGCCCAACCCCACGAGGACGCGCTGAAACGTAACCCCCATGTGGAACCAGGTCTCGGGGTCGCCAAGAAACTGGGGCAAGGCCCGGGCGACCTCCAGGGGATCGGCGATGAACTTGGTATGGCTGAAGCCAAACCACCATACCGCGATCAGCAGCAGGATTGCACTTATCGACCAGAGTAATTCACTCGTTCGTGTCATCGATCCGTCCCAGTAATAAGAGCGGTTTCCAGGAATATGTAATAAATTTGATTGATTCTCATGGATTTCATTCAGGCAGGATGCGGTGGACGGTCTGGATATGGGCGAATACCGCCTCCCGGCAGGGCGCCGGTTTACACTACCGTGGGCCGAGGGATTTCGCGCGCTGGCATCGTTTCTTGATCTTGTCCGGTGTCTCTCATGGCAAGTCAGACACCTTGTCGCCAGCGCGCGGAATATTTTCCCTCAATTAGTTCTATCTACCAGAAACCTTCCGGGGTATCCGGTTTCCTACGGCCGCGGGCCGATGAAGTCCTCGAGAGTGACCATGACCCCATCGGGCACCGCTTCGATTAGAATCTTGTCGCTGGCCATCTTCGCAAGTAAAGCTTCGGCCTTGCCGATGATTTCTTTGGACCAATCGTTGGTGAAGTACGGCGTTGAGCGGGCGTTCTCGATAAGGACGTCGAGAACCTTATCACTCTTAATGGACAGCCCTTTCGTGATGTAGGGCTTGCGAAGGATTTCGTAATTCGAGTCCTTGAGCATCTTTATCGCCTCGTCGTACGCGTCCCGGACCGCATAGGCGAGCTTGGGATTCGCCTTCAGCCATTTTTCGCGGGCGACCATATTCGTAATCCAAGTTGCGTAGCCTTCCGGGGACGCCAAAAACGCCTTATGCGTTTGCATAAGATATCTGCCCGGCGCACTGACGATGGCCTTGCTCACGAACGCCTCGAAGTCGAAGATTGCCTCAACCTCGCCGGCATCCAGCAACTTGACGAGAGCCGCGGGACCGGTCTCAACCATCTTGTACTCTTTGGTAACGTCGAAGCCATACAGATTGTTCACGACGATCCGAATGAACGTGGTGGTCCCGGAATCGAACCCGAAGTGGCCCACTTTCTTGCCGATCAGGTCCTTGGGCGTCTTGTAGGGGGAATCCTTTTTGACCACGATGCCGGTATAATGGTTGCCGACCGGATAAAAGGCGGTGATCTTGAAGCCCTCGGTCCGGGCGATGGCGACACCCGCGATATCGTTGTCCATGGCGATATCCGAATTGCCCACCAGGAAGTTCTGAGAAGCGCCCTCGTGCGGCGGGAACTCGAACTCGCCTTTAAAGCCGTGTTTCTTGTCGAGGCCTTCGTTGGCCATGATCATCAACGGGATTCCGCCGACGCTTCCGCTTACCGCCTGCAAGCGAACCGTCTGGAGTTCCGCCGCCATGACAGGGGCCGTAGCGATAACCGTAAAAACCGCCCCCATCAATAATGGAACAACCAGTTTTAAGCTTTTAGATATAAACGTTCTCATTTCACGCTCCCTAGTTTTGGGACAATGGCCTCAAACAAGTCTTTCAACCGGATGAAGCCGAAGAGTCCCATGTTGAGACAACCAAGGTTCGGTCATCTAAAAACCATATTAAATCATTCAAAAAACAGAACTTCAAACCGTTCTATCGATAAATCAAAGAGTTTAACCACAAGCCGATAATGCCGCGCCTCTTATTGAACTGTTCCACGCCGACCATCTTACAATGTTTGTCTCTCAAGACCTTTACTCCTCGATTTCTATACTTTTTTTAATTACAAACTTTTACTACTTTCATGTTCTTTACCAGAAGCAAGCTCGACCAATTGAGAGACGGTTGTTAAGATTGCACTTACACCATTTAGAGACCGACGTTCTCAATGTTGGTCAAGAACTGGAGAAACCATGACAAATGTTGGGGTACCTCTTATCGACCTATCACCCTCTTATAATGGAACATTTGATGGGAAAAAGATGGTGGCCGAGCAAATTAATTCTGCGTGCATGGATCTTGGTTTCTTTGCCA
>CAUZJO010000220.1:0-4346 GCA_963580245.1 Candidatus Sumerlaeia bacterium
TCATTGTCATGCGACGAGCCGGTGTGCGACGAAGCAATGACACCGGCCCCGCGGGCGAGCGACGCCAGGTTCGTCCCTTCGGCGTCACGCACTTCAATCTCGCCCAGCGAAAAAACGTGTCCCGCGAATGAAACGGTCTCGGGAAAGTTGTTGGCCCGGATCCAGATTTGTTTGGCCGCGCTCGGTTCAAACGTGATGACGTTGACCCCCTCGGGGTCGCCCGCGTAGTCCCGTGTCTCGTAAACCGTTTCCCAGTGCCACGCGTCGCGGCTCATCAGTATCTCCAACTCCTTCGGCAGCGCCCGGCCGTAGTTCTTGTTCTGGGCGTAATTGATGCGCATGGCGGGGTGGCTGGGACTGCAAACGAGCGCGACCGACGCCACCTCCATTTCCATCGGCAGGTCAATCCGTATCCATTCGGGCCGTCCGTCCGCAACGTGACACCCCCAACTGCACCACGCCGTGTTGGGGTCCTCATCGATCAGGTGGATGGGCAGGAACGGCTGGCTGTCCGTCCACGGGCTCTTCACCGTCATTTCGTGGGTGAACCCGACCAAGTTATGGCCGATTTCCCATGATTTTTTCGGTTTGATCTTGACCGCCGGATGCGTGTTATCCTTTTGCATTCGGGCCCGGGGAAGCAGGTCTGGACTAATGCCGTAAATGTAGCAGAGATTGTTGAAAGAATAGACCGGTTCGCCGTTCACAACGGCCTCGACCGTGGCGTAGTCTTCGATATTCGGTTCTTCCGACCCGGAGCCTTCCGCGGTTAACGGAGGAGACAAAAGGGTCCCCGTCAAGCAGAGCATAAGGAAGATGTTCTTCAGGTGCCATTCAGGTTTGCCCACGGACATGGTCATATCGTTCCTCCAAGAGAATTCGCCGCGATCAATCAGCCGGTGGATCAATGCGTATTTTTACAGGTTACCTATTTGCCCCGCCCTTGAGTCCCACGTGAGAATAATAATAAATATCACCCCTGCTGACCGTTCCATTCGTTGGATCGTAATAAAACGTGCTGAAGCTTTCGGTCGTATCCCAGCGGTGATCGGGGCCGCAACTGTTGAGGATCCAGTGAAATTGGCCGCCGGGAAAGAGTTCCCAGGGCTGGTTGAAAACGGGCCAGGGTCTCCATTTCAAGGAACTCGCCGTGTACCACAGGCCGACGACTCCGGCATAATTCCCCGTATAACTGCGGATGACCAGCGAATTGAAGGGGTCTTCGGGCATGCTGGTAAGATAAGCGACCGGCGTGGTCAAGAGGGGCGGAAAGATCCAGGGTGTGAACGCGGAAGTCGCGGGGCTGATCAGAAAGAAGCCGACCGTGAACGTCGGCTGGTTCATTGGGATATCATTATTATCCACGGTGTAGGCTTCAATCGCCACGGCCACACTGCGCATATTGGCCTTGGTTTTGGCGATCTTTGCCCGCACCTGCGCCTCCAGGAAATTGGGGACGGCGATCGCCGCCAGGATGGCGATAATCGCCACCACGATGAGCAACTCGATTAATGTAAAAGCCTTTTTCATCCGCTGGCCCTGTGATGCGCCAAATAGTTCCATTCAAGGTCGGCCAACGCAACATGGACATGGGTGCCTGGTATCACCCATCTCCATGTTGCCGGAATCAAGTTCAAAGTGGGCGCGAACTCACAGTTACAATCGATGCCTTTCCCGCCAAATGGTCATCCGTTATTCAACCACAAAATCCGACAGCTCAACGGGTACCCAAGCGGGCGTGACCTCCGGGCCGATATAAACGCTATCGATATACCACTCGGTGCCGCCCGTGGACGGTTCGCTCATGAAGTTGTCATGGCTTCCATCGCCAAGCTTTGCCCCTCCCGGGAGGAGGGCATTGTTAGTCCTCAATGCCACTTCGCCGGTCCCGGGATCGAAGTAATAATCAAAGTTCCTCGCATCCTGGTCAAACACCACCCGGTGCGACGTCCATACGTTAGCGTGGTCGCCTAATAATTGACCTGTACCGGTCCAGGCGCCATCATATATAAAAATCTCTTGGGGACCACTCGCGTAGGCAATCTCACAGAGAGCCAAGTCACCGCCAGTTTGTGTCGTGGTGGTGCCGAAGTGGCCAGAAATAGTAAAATTCCCACCGTGGTTTCCTGTTGCATACATCCACCACGAAACCTGGACTCTGCCCGTTTGCGGTACGCCCGAAAACTCAATCCATGCGCGCGGGTCTTCGGCAAATCCCCCTGCCGTCCGCATCAAATAGATTGAGTTATTGCCGCTTAGTGCTTGGGCGCTCGACCAGTCTGCATTGCCTTGGGTGTTGACCCTCGACCATTTCCCTCCGTTAAACGGATCCGATTCCAGGGTATCGATTCCCGGGTAAGCCAACTGGGCCGAGGTCACGCCGGCCGAGGCGACGAACAATAAAGTGACCATTGCGGTCAGTATTCTCTTACTCATTGTGGTTCACTCCTTGCCCGACAAAGATTCGGGATTATGGTCATCTACGATGGCATCTGCTTAGGCCATCGACGGACGCCCGGATTCGGCGAATGAAACGCCCGATCCGGTTCTCACGCGAAATAAATCCAAGAGCCCCCCCCCTTTCTCGGTGATTTAAACGCTTCCGCGGAACCTGCCGCGGCTCAATAGATGAACCAATACTCAACACTGTTGACCGGCGTCGGCGTCGGGGTGGGGGTCGGCACGTCACCCTCCAGGCTGATCTGGAAGTCGTCGAGGTAGTAATTGGTCCCCTCCGGGAACGGTTGGCTTGTGAAGAACGGAGAGGCTGGGTCGCCGACCCTCGTTCCTCGGGTCGGCGCGTCATTCATCACTTGCATTTCGCCGCCGCCCAAATCCACGAAATAGTCATAGGTGAGGTTATCCTGATCGAACAATAATCGGTGCGTCACCCAGACCTCCAGGTGGTCGGCATTGGGAATGCCCGTGTCATTCCAACTGTTCGCATCGTGCACATGAAGATTATTGCCGCCCCCAGGCCCGAACGCAACGCTCATGATCTGATAGCTGTTAAGGCCGCCTTGCTGCGTGGTGTTGGCGCCAAAGTGGCCAATCATCACGAAATTCCCGCCGACTCCGAGCAGGTATATCTTGAACTGGACCTGAACAACGCCCGTCTGTGGCGCGTTCGTGAGATCGGCAAAGACACGTGGGTCTTCGTCAATACCCGGATCGACATTCAGCAGATGGATGGAGCGCGATCCACTTGCGGCTTCGTCCATCGACCATTCAACCGTATCGCCTTCCGCCCTCCAGTGGTTGGCCGCAAAGGGATCCGTTTCGAAGTCATTCAATAACGGAAATGCCAGGGGTGTCAGGGGCACCGGGGTTGGCGTCGGGGTCGGGGTCGGCCCGACCGCCGGTCCGATTTCGAAGTCGTCGAAAAAGTATTCGGTGTCTCGCGCGAAGGGCTGGCTCGTGTAATACGGGAAAGATGGATCGCCCAATTTTGTTCCCCGGGTGGGTCCGCCGACAACCATGAGTTGTTCGCCGTCGCCCAGATCAATAAAATAATCATAGGTGAGGTTATCCTGGTCGAACAGCAAGCGGTGGGTGACCCATTTATTCAGATGGTCGACATTGGCTGAGGCTTGAGGGACCCAGGATCGAGCATCGTGTACTTGAAGGCTGTTGCCCCCGCCGGGGCCGAAGGCAACCGACATGATCTGGTGGCTGGCAAGGCCGTCCAGTTGCGTGGTGTTGGCGCCGAAGTGGGCGATGGAAACGAAATTTGAACCGGTTCCGACCGTATACACCTTGAACTGGACCTGGACGATCCCCGTCTGGGGGACGTTGGACAGATCAGCAAAGACACGCGGATCCTCGCCCCAGGGAGCCGAGCCCGTCGCCACCATGCGGATCGAGCGCGAACCGCTGGCGGCCTGGGCCGTCGACCATTCGGCCGTGCCGTCGCCGATGACCCTCGACCAGTCCCCGGCGAACGGGTCGGTTTCGAAGTCATGCGTCGACGGGTAAGGAATTTGGGCCCGGGTCAAACCGGTCAGAACCCCAAACGTGAGTGCCAACATCCCAATCAAAAACTTCTGATCCATGGCGATTTTGTCCTTTCTCTCAGGGAAAACAAGACGTTAGATCGGCCCGCTTTCCCTCGGGCCGCAGACACCGACCGACGGCAGTTCGTTGCAGATAAGCTGCCCCTCGATGACCCCGGCGATCTGCCCGGCCCGAGCTTGACGCCCGATGAGATCGGGAACTGGGCCGACTGTGGCCAATTCCCTCGATCTGCCCTCCTGACGTGATAACCGCATCCGTTTGTGCTGGGACTTCCAACTTCCACCAAAATCTCACTTTATATAGCATCTGGGAAATGTCAACAAACCTTTCGG
>CAUZJO010000221.1:0-4343 GCA_963580245.1 Candidatus Sumerlaeia bacterium
ACGTTCGAGACGTGGTTGATCAAATCCGCGCTAGGGTCGTAGCGGGAGATATTGTGTAGCCCGATGAGGGGCAACCGACGTTTCCCCGTTCCCCATCGCGGCTCGACCCGACCGTTAGGCGAGGAACCGCTCGCTACGCCAGCCACCGAGGTCTCTCCGACCCACATCGCCTGGCGGGACGTCTCGAAACGGGAGGCAATGTCGTGCACGCGAACCAGACCGTGACGCGAATCCGCGATACGTTGTGGTATGTTCAGCATCTGCTGTCAGTCGGCGTTGTAGCCCCACATTCCGCTCGCGATGTAGAGTGTAAAAGAGTCAAAGCACAAAGCGTTACATAGTCTTGGCGCACCGAAAACCGCGGCTATCGCTGCGGTCCTCCGGCCCGCTGCGGTCGCGACGGGCGCACCGAAAGAAGCCGCCCCGCACCACACGCAAGCCGCCACTCGAAGGCACCGTCAGATCACCCTGCTTATACCGATCATACGCCTCCGTACTCCAATCATACCAGTCCTGGCACCACTCCAACACGTTCTCCCCCATCTGATACAGCCCCCACGGGCTGCACCCCTCCGGATGATCCCACACGCCGCAGGTCTGCTCGTCGCCTCTATTGTCCCTATACGGAAACTTGTCCAGATCCAAGTCGTTGCCCCACGGAAACTCGCGGCCATCGCTCCCGCGCGCCCCTTTCTCCCATTCCAGTTCGCTGGGCAGCCGCAGACCCGCCCACGCACAATAGGCCTTGGCGTCTTTCCAACTCACACAAACCACGGGGTGATCACGCTCGAATCCACGGCCCCCACAGCCGCCCCGGCGCTGCACCAACGACATTCAGCAGACGATGAGCCAAGGCCTCCGAGGGATATCACGCCCCAACGATGCCCAACAGACCTCGGAGACGGTTCTCTTGGCACTCAGAACGCTCAGGAGCGGCGAAAGTGCCAACCCCTACTCTGGGACGGGTGAGTAGAGATTCCAGCTTTCGCGGGCAGTGTTTGACGCCCCGCCGGCTTTACCGGCGGGGCTGGCTGACGCTGTATCAGCATCTGGCGGGCCGATGGCGAGGAACGAGAGGAACTCTGAGGCGGCTCATCTGCCGGTTCTTGAAGCCCTATCGGTGGCGGCTGGGATTCCTCTTGCGCTTGGCGCGAGATGCGTGATTCGCGGCATTGGTGGTCGGGGCGGTGATGGGAGGCTGGACGCAGACGGCGGCGGGGATCGAGCTGTCGGACAGCGCGATGGACGCTGACAACGTGGGTTCGAATGAAGTGATCGCCGAAGGTCTCTCGATGCCGCATTCGCCGCTATGGTGCGTCGCGAGGGCGAGACCCGTTGCGGGCTGCTGATCGTCAATCTGCAGACTGGCGACGCCCCCCACTGGCTGCGCTTTGTGGGTCCCGGGTTTAGCATACGCGAGGAGCTGATCAAGATCGGCGCCAAGGTTGTCCAGCATGTCGGTTATGTCGCCTTCCAGATGGCGAGGTGGCGGTCCCAGGGGATTTGGTTGCCGCGATTTTGAAGAAGATCGATCGATGACGGGTATCCTCAGGGACCGGTAAGGTGAAGGGCACACTGAAAAAATTGGGAGCCGTAAAATCGCAGATGGAGGCACGTCCGGTCGTTGGCAAAGGAGGTGATCCATTTGAGCGAAAGTTGAAATTTCCCGCCGTGAGAGATCAAAAGAGCTTCTTCGGCCAGAATCCATGGTCAAATCCTTTGCCTTTGGCCAGGCACGGTGGGATAATCCGCTCAGGGATTTGGAGGATCGAACGGTTTGGTTAGCGAAATGGGAAATGGTTGAAATTTCCCGCCGTGAGAGATCAAAAGAGCTTCTTCGGCCAGAATCCATGGTCAAATCCCTTGCCTTTGGCCAGGCACGGTGGGATAATCCGCTCAGGGATTTGGAGGATCGAACGGTTTGGTTAGCGAAATGGGAAATGTCGGTTAATTCCGGCTCGGCTCCCATCTGGGGGGTTTTACCCCTCTGCCTGCCGACCCGAATCGGAATACCCCTCTGAAGAGAGTATGGCGCCGAGGTGCGGCCTTGGCGCGAGCGGGGTAAAGGGGAAGCTACTGTAATTGTTCGTAAAGGAGGTGGTTGCAAGAAGTAATATACAGTTAAGGCAACTTATACAAATCCAGTTTTTATTCGTCCCTACGGGGCTCCAATTTGTTATCGGTTTGATTTCCCGCCACTTGCGTGGCGGGCTGAAAGCAGTCGTCCCTGCCGGGACTGAATTTTTAGAGGCGCTCTTTCAGAACCGGGGCAGGTGTTGCGTCTGTCCGAACTCTGCCGTTCGAAGAAAACATGATTCAAAGCTGATGAGGAGAAATGGTGCATGAAAACGAAATCGACAGTCCTATTATTGACTCTCGTCCTTATGTTTCCCGGATCAATGACGGCCCAGGCCCAATCAATCGTTGACCCGGATCCTGCAACGCAAAACATTCTGATTAGAGCCGATTTTGATGATGTTGCCGACACACTCAGGCAGGATATCGCTGCAATTTACACTGCCCCCGCGCTGGACCCGACAGGGCCGTTCTTTCCCGGCCCTGCTCAGGGGGAGCCGGACTTGACCACTCTTTGGAACGGCAGCGGCCCGCCCAACCCGGACGATTTCGCGGCCTTGACCGATGGTAACGGATACCTCCGACTTCTCGACGCGAGCGGTCCCGGAGTTGGCGCGGACTGTTGTGGAAACATGGACTGCGCGAACATAATTATGGCTCCGAACTACTTTACGGAACCGGAAGTCGGCGCCGGCGCCGCCCCGGACGCAAGCGATGTTTTGGTCTGGGAGTGTTGGCTCCGATTTAATACTCTCTCGCAAGCTAATCCCTTGTATCCCCGCGCTTGGTGGGGTTTAACCGATTTTGTACAGGAGGGCCCTGATCATGGTTTAAGAACTCATGGATGGGCATTCGGGACAGGGTCGGTCCTCGGAGGCGGGACCCATACGAATACGCTCGGGGTCTCCCTTTTCCCCGTCCCCATGGGCGAGGAGGGCGCCTATGAAAGTTCCTTGGCGGAGTTCTTCTCGGGCGTTACCTTTACCGATGGTCAGGATATCGGAACACGCATCATCCTGATTCCAACAACGGACTCGGTATCACCCTCGTGCGTGGCGTCGTTGCGCTATGAGTATAACCTGACGGGGACCGGGCCCGGCACCGGATCATGGACCGCGGTAACGCCATCAGGAGACAATGCGGCGACCCTGACGGGGCAAAGCTGCGCGGACAGCGCCGGCCATCCTAATCATGAGATTAACGATGGCGTGGGCGTCCAGTTTTTTAATAGGTTGAGCGTGCGAGTGGCCAACTCCGAATGCGGGGGCGCGAATCATGAAGAAGTGTTGGTGAACCACATGAGTATTTATGAAGCGCAGGTTCAGGGGCCGCCGAATACCGTGAACGATTGGGTACTATACGTGGAGTAAACCCCTCTAGATGTATTTTTTAAATATGCCAACTGTTCGTCAGGCACAAACATGCCTCGCTTGGTGCGCGAACTCCGGGATCGGACAGGCCTCACTCAGGAAAAATTCGCGGCGAAGCTTGGAGTAACATTCCCCGCCATCAATCGCTGGGAGAAACGGAACTGACTATCGGGCATTGCCACCTGCAGAAGATATGGTGCTGGTAGCATGGTATGAGAACGATGCGCAACTTGCCCTCGCCCAGGATAGCGAAGGTTTTATTTATGTCCGGCTAGGCAGGAGACAAGGTTCTCTTCATGTGCATCCAAATCTCGCAAGAGTTCGTCATATTGCATTGCGAACTCATGGTGGTATCGTTGCCCGCGCCTGGTTAAATCTTCGAGAAGTTGGATTCCGAATATTCACAAGGGCTCAATTACGGCTTGAACTTCATCAACATGCCAAAGGCCAAGGCATTGCTGTATGGGAAGCCAGCGCTGGCAAAGATGATGACGATCATATTTATGCCCTTTTCAGGACAGCCTCAGATCCTTCATCAGTTGATCTGATATGGCATGGTGAGAAGAGGCGACGTAAGCCGTTGTCCCCGAGACGGCGACCGATGCAGTCGCGTTAAGGCGACTGAACGTTCCGTCTCCGTCATAAACCTCCGCCAGCAACACCGGGTTCGTCGGATCGCTCACGTCGATGATCGTGAGCGAATTGTCGTAGAAGGAAGCGACGTAGGCCGTTGTCCCCGAGACGAAGACCGAGTAGGCCCCGTGGAGTCGGCTGAACGTCCCGTCGCCATCGTAGACCTCGGACAGCAGCGCCGGATTCATCGGATCGCTCACGTCGATGATCGTGAGCGAAGCGTCGATGGAGGAGGTGACGTAAGCCGTTGTCCCCGAGACGAAG
>CAUZJO010000222.1:0-4171 GCA_963580245.1 Candidatus Sumerlaeia bacterium
GCATGATGGCTATTGTCACCGCTTGGGCCTATCACGACTTGGGCTGATCGCGAAGGAATTCGCGTCCCAACCGCCCATAAACGCCCATAGCGGCGTTTACCGCCGTGCGCCTATGTTCGAATTCGCCCACGGAAATAAAAGTTATGAGGGGCAGGAGTCCCATCGGCCCGCCCCCCCTACTTGGATTTCTAGGGATGGAGGGGGTCTCGGTGGCGAACAACTTCACCTGACCGCCGAGCCGAGCCCCGCGCCACCGCCGGCACACACCGAAGGGCGGACGAAGAAAGGCCCCGGTGAGGAGGTCCTCAGCCGGGGCAAGAATGTTTCCGGAATGTTTCCGGGAACGGGGCCGGAATCGAGCTGGAACGGGGCCGGAACGAAGGATTTAGGTCGTCACTCGAACCTTCACAAAGACCCTGAATTCATTGAGTTTACATGGAGGAGACGGGGGGATTCGAACCCCCGAATAACGGATTTGCAGTCCGTCGCCTTAAACCACTTGGCTACGTCTCCTTGCAAGCCGGATTCAGTATTATCAAGCGTTTCACGAGGGTCAAGTTGAAAGCAAAATCCGCAGGTGCATGGAGTGTGACTCGGAACTGGAAATTCGGTGGGGGAGGGGAGTGGGGTGGAGGTCAGGGCTGCGCGTCCATTAGCGCTTCAAACACCCCGACGCGTTCGGGATCGGGTTCTGGCCGCCGCGGTCTTGAAGTTTCAAATACTATCGGCGAGCGCTCAGCACGGCAGCTCGACCGAGTTTTTCCCTTGACCGCACAGTTATCCGCATCGATACGTATAATCCAATGACTCATGCAGGTATGAGACACTTTACCTGGGTTCTCGAACGCGAATCCTGATGACGGCCTATTTCTGCTTCTCTTCGTCGGGCCGGCTGGCATTGGGGGCGAACGTCGAGAGCAAGTTGATCGGGATGGGGAAGACGATCGTCGTATTGTTCTCGGCGCCCACCTCGACAAGCGTTTGCAGGAACCGCATCAGCATCGCTTTGGGGTGGCCCTTGAGCTTCTCGGCGGCGTCGCGCAGGCGTTCGGAGGCCTGGAACTCGCCGTTGGCGTGAATCACCTTGGCACGCCGTTCACGCTCGCTTTCGGCCTGAAGCGTCACTTCCCGCCCGTCGATCCGTCCCCGCAGACTTCGCACGTCCTTGGCGATCATGTCGACGACCTTCAAGTCGAGTGCCTCCGACGCGGTCGCCGAGATGCTATCGGTCACGGCGCGCGCCGCCCATTCGGCATTGCGCCCGCGAAGCCGCGCCCGCGCCCGGCCCCATGCCGCGGTGTCGTTCAGGATTTTCTGCTCCATGACCGAACCGACTCGGCCGTGCCCCCCCGCTTCTTACTCCTGTGCCCCGGCCACGCCAAATCGCTGCATGCGACCTGTTGGGACAAATCCGCATCCTCAAAACGCCCCGATTAACGATGTACGAGCGTCCCCGACTCGCATATTTGTATTTGAGGGGCGACCCCACGGCAAGACGCAATTCATCCGGTTTCGGACCGTCCGCTCACTTACCTGCGGTGGTTTACTCCCATTCGATGGTGGCGGGGGGCTTGTCGGTGACGTCGAGGAAGACGGCGTCCACGCCGCGCAGGTCTCGGATGCGGTCGGCCATTTGTTTCAGGACCGGCCGGGGGAGACGGGCGAAGTTTGCCGTCATGCCGTCGCGCGAGTTGACCGGTCTAAGGACAACCGATTCGCCTTCGCCGAGCGCGATGGGGATAAGGACCACGGGGAATTGCCATACGCTGTCGGTCAGGCCGCGTTCGGCCATCATGGACCTGGCGATGAAGTCGGCCTCGCGCAACAGGGCGAGGCGCTCTTCGTGGATTTCGGCCTTCTTGACGCGCGCGTCCGCCAACCGGTCCTCATCGCCGGCGACGAGGTAGATGACGCGGTTGGGTGCCGATTCGAGGTTGCACAGGGTCGTGCCGAGCGACTGGAGCGCCTCGCAGTCCAACGGTCCGCGGATCGCCGCCACGTTGCGATACGTCCGCACGTCGCCCTGCACGCCCACGCTGCGGATCGGCAGTAGAATGCCGTCGAAACCCCGCTCCCGCACAACGCCATCCAAATGCTCGGATAGACGCTCGGCCGCCTCCTCCTCGGCACTGCACAGGCAGCGGATCGCCAGGCCCGGGCCGGGGAACGGCCAGCGGTTGGTCAGCTCGGCGTCCAGGCCGATCGCCCGACCCAGCTTGCGCACCTCGTCTTTGTAGAATTCGGTCAACGGTTCAATAACGCGGCCCTTCTCGATCAATTCCATGATCTCGGCGCAGCGGTTGTGGTGCGTCTTGATCACGGCCGCCCGGCCGCTCGACCCGCCCGATTCGATCGTGTCGGGATATATCGTTCCCTGGCCCAAGAGCCAGTGCTCCTCGTCGATCCCGTAATCCCGCATCGCCTCGGCCTGCACCTCGACGAACAGGCGCCCGATGATGTGGCGTTTTTTCTCCGGATCGATGACGCCGTCGAGCGCGCGAATGAAACGCTCCGATTCCTCCCGCACGTGGAACCGGTCGATGAACCCGAGGGCCTCCAGGTTGGCCCGCAACTCCCCGGTCTCGCCCTTGCGCATCAGGCCCGTGTCGACGTAAAGGCCCACGACGCGTTCCTTCGAGAGCGCCTGGGCGCACAGCGAAAACGCCACGGTCGAATCCACGCCCCCGCTGACCAGGAAGAAAACCGATTTCTCGCCCGCGCGGGCGCGGATGTCATCGAGAACCAGGGGCACCTGGTCTTCGAGCCGCGCCTCTTGCTCCAGCCCGCAGACCAGGCGGCTGAAGTTTTTCAGGATCTGTTCGCCATAGTCGCTGTGGATGACTTCGGGGTGGAACTGCACGCCGTAGAACCTCCGCGCCTCGTCCCCGATCGCCGCCGTCTCGCACCCCTCGGTCGAAGCCAGCACCTTGAGCCCGTCGGGCAATTCGGTGATCGAATCGCCATGGCTCATCCAGACGCTTTGGGTCGGCGGCGTGCCCTTGAAGATCGTGTTCTCGGTTCGCAGCGTGATCGTGTTGTGACCGTATTCGCCCTGGCCGCGTTCAATCTTGGCGCCGAGCATCTGGGCCAGGAGCTGATGACCGTAACAGATGCCGAGGATCGGCAACCCCAGCTCGATGATGGCCGGATCGACCCTTGGGGCACCCTCTTCATACACGCTGCGCGGCCCGCCCGAAAGGATGATCCCGGCATGCTCGGCAAGCACTCCGAGACTGGGAGCGTCCGTGTAGATGGTCGCCTGGACACCGATATCGCGCAGGCTTCTCTTGATCAGATGGCAGTACTGCCCACCCAGGTCGATGACCGCGATCGTGTCTTTCATCCTTCTTGATCCCCGCGAATACTCGTTGATGGGATGTCCGCGGCAGCCACTCAACCCATCCTTCCGATTTCGTCACGGTCTAACAGAATTATGGGCGGTTTGCGGATCGGTAATCAAGACATTGCACCCGCCCGCGTCGAGTAAAATGCGAAGCGGCCTGAGTCTTTCAGGTCCGCCGGCGACGACGACGACCCGCGCATCGTCCCGCCGCGACAGCGTGCGCAACTTTTCTTCCGAGGGCACCGATCGATCTTCCTGGGTTGGCGAGGCGATCCAATGCCCGGCTTCGTCGAAAAACTGGTATAGGAAATCGCCCTACGCTCCCTCCGTCGACCGGTCTTATATCAACACCTATACGCATTAACAAGGATTATGCACATTACATCCTTAAGTCTATTATTTTCAATCTTCTGTACTAAACAAATACGGTCGCACACCCTCTCTAAACGATGCCTGGTTCTCGCAAAAAACCGTGAGAAAAGACGTGAAGCCGGTGTCCACCGGATTGTGGAATTCAGAATTCTTCACCGCTGCCCGTGGTGAGGGATACTCGGTTTACCGGCGTAGCGTCCCGTCAAAGCTTACATTGGGCAAACGCCGCATCACCCCGGAAGTAACGGTCCAGCAACAACTCCCGATAACGCTGCACCACCGGTTCCAGCACCGCCCGCCAGTTGTCGGCGCTGTGCACGTTACCCTCACGCAGCATCGCCCCCTCCAGATCGCCATACTGATTGAAACAAAAGAGCGGATGATAGCAGGTGCACTCAAAGTGTCCATTGTATGCCGAACCCTCTTGTTGTCCGTGTGTCGGGCTCTCCGAGCTGT
>CAUZJO010000223.1:0-4136 GCA_963580245.1 Candidatus Sumerlaeia bacterium
TTCATGTCGGCCTTGGGTTGGGGCTATGCCAAGGTCGTCCCGACGAGCGAAGCCTTATCGATACGTTGAGAAATTAGCGTGACGCTTCGAAAACGCATGGAGCGCTCCGGACCGTTTCACCACTCCACTTCGCGCGCCGGCGCAAATCGTCTGACCTTTTTCAGGGGGGCCTTGTCGGCGGCGTAACGATCGCGCCGGTAGATGGGGCATACCTTCCCGGGCGGATCGACCTTGATCACGGTGTTCCCCTTAATGGTTAAGGTACAATCAATTTCGCCGATCGTTGTCATCTCTTCACGAACCGGCATGGGAAACGTAAACGTCACCGTTTCGCCGGCGGCGACCGTCCCGGGCGAAGCGTGGCGTCCATCCCAGCGAAGCGACTTCGCATCGCCGCCCGCGCCGCAAATGAACTCCTCTCGCTCCACCCATTCGGGCATGCGAACCCACAGCGGCAATGTCCGCTTCATGTGGATTTCAACCTTCCCTTCGTATGGAACGTGGCTGTCGATATCCGCCCACTTCGAGGCTCGGTTCATGAGCAAATTAACCCGCAGCCCTTCGGCGCCGTGACTCAGAATATTGCGCCAAACAATGTAAACGGCGAGGGCCCCATTGCCCGTGCAACAGCCGACCGCGCCGCCCGGCGAATGGGCCAGGAACATCGACCATTCGTTGATGCACCCGTACGACGAGAAGCTCCCTCTGATTTTCTCTTTGACGTCCGTGGTCCCGGGATAACCCGGGGGAGTCGGCGTTGAGAATCGCGGGATACGTCGCGTGACATCGTCGATCCAGTCCGTATCGACAAGCTGTTGCTCGGCCAACTGGTTTCGGGCCCAGCGATCGACGTCATCCCAATAGTCGCCCGCCCCGGCGTGGGAAAGCAGGACCGCCAACTGGACCATCTCGGCAAGCTCGCACGTCTCGCTGGGGTAAGGCGGGCTGTCGGTCCCTTCGGGAAAGACGCCCACGATCGGCCAACCCTTGGTCTTCGCGAATTCATAGGCCTTGCGCGCGTGTTCGAGGAGCGCCTTGTCGTCGGTCGCGACGGCCAAATCGATCAACGAGAGCAGCGTCTGGGTGTGGACGTGGAAATGGCCGGACCAGCTCCCGTCCTCGCCAAACATCTCCGACGCGGTATCCGCGTATTGCCTCGCCACGTTCAACGCCGGTTGATACCCGATGGCCTGGTAGGCCCGCAGCAGCCCCCGCGCCGAAGTCGGCGCGAGGTCGTCGGTCCGCGCGATGTTATCCACCATCAGCCGGATCTCCTCGGCGATGACCGGATCAGGATGCACGGCGTGCCAGGCCGCGAGCGTCCCGATGGCCCGCGCCCGCCAGGGTTCACCGGTGGTGTATTGACCCGTCTCGACCCAGGGACCCGTCAGATGATTATCGAGCCACCACGTCAAAAACAGCGCCCACGGACGCCCCTTCAACGGCGCATGCGTCTGCCCCTGTTCGTCGGTCATCTTGCGCATGGTCTCGAACATCTTGTGACCGATCTCGAGGGCTTCGGGATTCCCCGTGGCGAGCGCGAGCAGGGGGACGCTTTCAATAATTCCCTCGCCGATGCCGGTGTTGTATCCGTGGTAGTCATGGACGAGCACCGGCGCGCCGCGTTCCACGTCGGGATTGTAGGCCCCGTTGGGCCCTTGCCAACCGTCGGGATTGAAATAGATATGCGAATAGGGTTCGTAATCGTGGAGCGGGTCGGCGACCGCCGTGCAGGCGTTCAACGCCAACGCCGCGCGCCGTGAATAGTCGATCGTCTCGGGCACGATCGCGTCATAGTATTCGCCTTCGATCGGCGGGACGGCCGTATCGGGAACGACCGGACGCACGTAGTTGATCTCGTCGGATTCATCGAATCGAAAACATTCGCCTTCGAATCGGATGTAATCAAATTTGTTCGCGCCCTTTTCGCCGTCGTCCGATTCGTTGCGCGATTCAACGCTGAAACCGATTTCGGCCGCCGACCCGATTTCCCGCTCGATCGTCGTGACCGGCGTCCATCGCCAGGGGTCGGATTGCTGCGTTCTAAACCCGGCGCGAACACTTCGTCCGTCGCCATCAACCCCTTCAAGCCGGATGAAGAGTTCCCCGCCAACCCGTGGAGAGAAAGCTTCGGCCAGTTCGTCATAAACCTGATCCCCGATCCGGCAGTAGACTACTCTGCCGCCGTTCAGCCCAGCCCTTAACTCGACGTCCCCGTCAGCGGTGCTCCATCGCACCAACAAGCCGGATGATTGATCGGTTCCCCAGCCCTCGATGGGGCCCCAGAAACTCGCCTCGATCGCCCACGGCCACAGCAGCGGGACCTTCGTGCCCGGCGCCCAGACGCTGCGCAGGAGTAATTGACCGTCTCCATCGCCCTCATGAAAAAGACGCAACCGGCCGCCGGATACAAGCGCCGTCACGCCCGACGCCGTCCAGCGCGGCCGCAACGCCTCATCATTGAATTCATCCGAAGGATAAAACGACCAGTCCGTCTTCGCCGAAACCTGCGATTGAACAACAAGCCCCAATATGAAACACAAGGCGTACATTCCAGTGATCAGTTTCATTCGGTTCATCCCTTTCGACCCGTAACTATCCTCGGATCCTTTTGCATCACATGCTCTCCATCGCGGTTCGATCACCACCAATCGAATTGCTGGTCAGGCACGGTGCGGGTCACTTCTTTCCACGGCGAACGCTTTTGAAACTTCCGTCGATTAACCATTCCCGATTCCCAGGGCGGTCCTCTCCGCTGTCGATTCGCGCCTTCCGCGTTCAAACCGGCGAACGAGTTGCGTGAGACCGTTTCTTCATCAACTTAAGGTTGAGCAGCTCGACCGTCAACGAGAATCCCATGGCGAAGTAGATGTAGCCCTTGTTGACGTGCTGGCCGAGCCCTTCGGCCACCAACATCACGCCGATCAGGAGCATGAACGACAGTGCCAGCATCTTGATGGTCGGGTGCTCCTGGATGAAATCGGCCAACGAGCTGATAAAGACGAGCATCACGCAAACGGCGACGACGACGGCAACAACCATGACCCACACTTCCTCGGCCATGCCGACCGCCGTGATGACCGAGTCGAGTGAGAAAACCAGGTCCAACGCCAGGATCGTCGCAATCGCCCCGCCGAACGAACTCGCCTGCCGCACTCCGCCCGGCCCCTCTTGCGCCCCTTCGAGAGTGTGATGGACCTCGAACGTGGCCTTGGCGATCAAGAACAACCCGCCGCCAAGCAAAATCAGGTCGCGCCCCGAGATCTCGACCCCCGCCACCACGAACAACGGCGCGGTCAGCCGCATGATCCAGGTGATGCACAACAGCAACAGGATACGCAAGATCATCGCCAGGCTAAGCCCCATCTTGCGCGCGATCCCCTGCTGCGACGGCTTCAGCTTGCCCGCCACGATCGTGATGACGATAATATTATCGATCCCCAACACAACCTCCAGCCCCGTCAGCGTCAGCAACGCGATCAGGTTGTTAGCCGTAAACAGCTCACCCATGTCCCCGCTCCGATGAAGGTATCTTGATTGATGTTCTTCGTGGACAGCGCCTCAATCCGGGTCCGAGATTGACGGATCGCGAGCGGATTGTCCATCTTGGATCGCCCTGGCCGCGTAGCTCTGGGCAATGCGCGCTGGTTCTCGCCTAATTACAAGCACATCTATCAACATATTCTGGGGGACAACCGCAAGGCCGGCGCCCCCGCCACCCGCCTGCGCCGGGCGTGCCGCCATCGGTGTCAATGCGTGTTGAGGATGCATCGGAGCAAGGACCACTATTGCGATAAGGGGCCTTAGATGATAGGCTTAAACAGTGAAGGGACAAGGTGCGATGTCTCAAGACTGGGCGATAAAAGACTCTCTGACCCCTACAGAAGAGAACGACATCTGCGGTTCCCCCCGAATTTCGGACCACCGGCTTAAGTGGAATCTTTATCCTGAAAAGGACACGAAAGGACGGATACAGATGGGACGACAAGGAAGAACTTTTACGGCCGGCATTCAAAGCCAGGGTGGCTTTGGATGCCGGCCGGGGCGTGAAGACTTTGGCCGAGTTGGCAACCCAATATCAGGTGCGCCCCAACCAGATCTCGGAGTGGAAGAAGCAACTCCTGACGAAGGCTCCG
>CAUZJO010000224.1:0-4089 GCA_963580245.1 Candidatus Sumerlaeia bacterium
ATCCCGAAGGGCGCAAATTGCTGAAAGCTTGGGGGCATCGGCGTCCGCCCCAGATCCGCTATATGCTCATGGATCGCGCCTACGAAGGTAATGTCATGCGCCAAATGGTCGCGGCTGAGCGGGATGGTGCTTTCCGTCCCATGAACACCTGATAAATCTATTCCACCAATGGCTATTATTTTACCCCGATCACCACCACGCATTCTCCCACCGGGGGCCATTTGAACCGATTCCCTCAAGCCGAAAGGGCGCTAGTGGGGTAGGGGAGAAAGAAATAAAGCGATCTCGGGTGAGCAATCTCCCGTGAAAACGTAGACCACTGAATATATTGAACTTCCAAGAATTATGGTCGCCATTAGCCTTATGCTTTGGGGCGATTTTTTCGTCAGAAACCGCTTGACGCTTGGTGATGATGGCCCTAGAATACCCGCCAAGTTGTGCTGCCGTCATCTAGTAGACGCATAGTAGGCGTTCGGCAGGTGGGTCCGCGTCTTGAGTCAGTCGAGCCGATCACCAGGCCAGATAGATTGACTTGTTCAGGCCGCGGAAGTGGCGAGTACGCTTGAAATGCCGCAGCGGTTGTTGGCAGTGCGAAGCATAAAATGGTTGAATGCTTGGCGGCGGTTTGTATATATTGGACAACAGAAAAGCAGAACTTGAACGAAGGGGGGTGGTGTGAAAGCTGCGATGAGGGTCCTGACGAAGGCGAAGCCGCTGGAGCCGAGCCTGGAACCCCAGGATGCATCGTTTGAGTAGTATGCGTGGAAACCCGGATGCGCGACGCCGATCGGAAGCAACCGGCGGCGATGGCCGATCCCGGGCGAATCGACACACTTCTGATTATAGACTCATTCAAGAGGAGGATGATCTAAGATGAGAAAAGCACTAACCTTGCTCGTGGCGTTTGCGTTCATGGGCAGCATGGCCACGGCGCAGCCGGTCCCCGGCGGCGGTGGCTCTTTCATTATCGAGGATGGCTTTAGCACCCAGTCCACGGACACCTGGGCAGGCTCCGGGGCTGGGGACAAAGAGGCCATCGGATACTTCCGAGACGGCGATCTCTCAGACACCGTCGGGCGATATGAACACTGGCCAAAAGCCGCCAGTGGTGCCTCCGCCAGAGCCGACGGGGCCGGCAATCTCCTGCTGGAGATGTTCGTTGCACCCTGGCAGGCCTATATCGATGCGCGCTACAACAGCGTGACGACCGACGGCTCGCATTCCCATACGGTGATCTCCAGCCTAACGATGCCCGGCAGTGGCGGGATGTTTGTTGGATTCAGCAATCCCCCCGGCACGTTCAACAAAGGCATCAAGTGTGTCGGCGGATCGATCTATTGGGCCCACGATGATGACGGAAGTGGAGACATCTGGAACGCCAGCCCGACCGCCCAGGACCTTGATACTGGCGGAACCTACACGGCTGGCGAGCAGTTCTCCATAATGTACAGTATCGCCACCGACGGCACAGTTTCAGTGTGGCAGCACGCTGGGTCGCAGGAGTCCTCGAGTTCGGCAGGCTGGGTGGATATCACTCCAGCAGGGGCCGCTTATACTCATGATACCGTGTCATTGTCGCTCCATACTGTCGAGGCCTCCACAACCCTGGAAACCGACCTGTGCGTCGTGGATTACCTGGCCTGGGTCGAGGATGCCACGGATATCGGCCCGCCTGCTCCGGTCAACGCCGGCGGTGGCTCCTTCATTATTCAGGATGACTTTGTTACTCAGTCCACGGACACCTGGGGAGGCTCCGGGAGTGGGGTCAAAGAGGCCATCGGATACGTCCGAGGCGGCGAACTCGGAGATGACTTAGGGCGATGGGAACACTGGCCAAAAGCCGCCAGTGGTGCCTCCGCCAGAGCCGACGGGGCCGGCAATCTCGTGATGGAGATGTTCGTTGCACCCTGGCAGTCCTATATCGATGCGCGCAACAACAGCGTGACGACCGACGGCTCGCATTCCAATACGGTAATCGCCAGCCTAACGATGCCCGATAGCGGCGGGATGTTTGTTGGATTCAGCAATCCCCCCGGCACGTTCAATAAAGGCATCAAGGTGGTCGGCGGATCGATCTATTGGGCCCACGATGATGACGGAAGTGGAGACATCTGGAACGCCAGCCCGACCGCCCAGGACCTTGATACCGGCGGAACCTACACGGCTGGCGAGCAGTTCTCCGTCATGTTCTCCATCAGCGTCGCCGGTGACGTCGAAGTGTGGCAGCACGGCGGGGTCTCGAAAGAGACAAACGGGCCAGGCTGGGTGGATATCACGCCAGCAGGGGCCACCTATACTCATGATACCGTGTCATTGTCGCTCCATACTATCGAGGCCGCCACGACCCTGGAAACCGACCTGTGCGTCGTGGATTACCTGGCCTGGGTCGAGGATGCCAACATGATTCCGGTCGAGCTGAGCGATTTCACGCTCGAATAGCCGACCTTCACAAGCGTGTGAGAATTCACGCACGGTTGTTTGAACAATGATTGAAGGGCCCTCTTGATTGCAAGAGGGCCCTTTTTTAAAATGGCAAGCCATCAGTTCCATCTGTTCGTCAATGACTACTCGAAGTATCTCTAGCTGATCGAGGGCCGAACGATGCGCATCGCGGGAACCGGTTCCGGATTGATCGATTTCCTTTACACCGACGTCGACTTCACGGGCCCGGGATTCCTCAAGGTTCGGTCGAAGACGGCGGGTGATGGGGGCTTGACGCCGGGCGGGCTGGTGCTCGCCGAACCGGTTCGAGGCCTTCGCCGGCCGAGGGTTGGATGCCGTTCTACGCGACATCGTGGGCGAGGGCCCGCCGGCGGCGAGCAACGTCGGCGGGCCTTCCATCGTCGTGCTGATTCTCGCCGCGCAATTGCTCGCGCTGCACGCCGTCGAGGTCGAATTCCACGGATTCATTGGCGACGATCCGGCGGCCGAGCTGATACGGCAAGTCGTGACTCGCAGCCGCTGCTCACCGAGCATTACCGTTCGGTCCCCGGCGCGTCGCCCTCCACTTATGTCCTTTCTGACCCCAACTATAACGAGGGCCGGGGCGAGCGTTCGTTTATTCATGACATCGGCGTGGCCGTGGATTTTTCAAGCGAGTATTTACCGGAGTCGTTCTTTGACTCGGAAGTCTTGCTCTTCGGTGCCACGTCCCTGGTCCCTCGTCTCCACGCAAGTCTGGCCGAATTGCTGGAAAAAGGGAGGCGTCGCGGTTGCCTGAACGTCGTGGGCACAGTTTACGATTTTAATCACGAGCAGGCCGACCCGGGCGGTCGCTGGCCGCTGGCGCGGGCCAACGAAGACTTGCGGTTCATCGATTTGCTCATCACCAATCGAGAAGAAGTCCTCCGAATCAGCGGCGCAAACGATATCGATCAGGCCTGCCGGTTCCTCACCACCCATGGCGTCTAGGCGGGCGCCCTCACGAACGGACCGGAACCCGTTCATCTCTTTTCGAATGGAAGCCTCTTCGCGCCACTGGTTCCGGAGGCGATGCCGGTCTCGGACGCCGTCCGCGACGACCTGCGTGCCCACCCCGAACGCAGGGGCGACACGACCGGCTGCGGCGATAATTTCGTAGGCGGCATGCTGCATTCGCTCGCGCTGCAATCGACCTCACGCGCGCGCGGAGAGCTGAACCTTCCGCAGGCGGTCGCGGTGGCGATCTGCGCTGGCGGCGCGGCGTGTTTTCAAGTCGGCGGGACATACGTCGAAAACAAGCCGGTCGAAAAACTTAACCAAATCGCCCGATACCACGAGTAATACAGGAACCAAGTCGCCACGAATTTCACATTTCCGCCCGATGCGTTCTAGGGGGGTTGGCGTATACTTCAAGGCGACTTGGACGTGGACGTTGAAGATGCACGATACTACACCGTCCACCGTATTATCATTCTTAGAGCCTTGGCACCCATTGAAGATTAAAGTCGACGTGCATATCTTCTCGATTCAAATTTTCATGCTGATTAGTGCGGTTCTCCCCGAATTTCGGACCACCGGCTTAAGTGGAATCTGTATCCTGAAAAGGACACGAAAGGACGGATACAGATGGGACGAAAGGGAATAACTTTTACGGACGCATTCAAGGCC
>CAUZJO010000225.1:0-3931 GCA_963580245.1 Candidatus Sumerlaeia bacterium
CAATCCACGCGCCGGGCCAGTTTAACCATCGCGTGATTCTCATCCACGATGGCTTGCAGTTCAAACTTGAACAGATCGCCTTGCAGGTCTTCGCACGGGGAGGGCTTGGGTTTCATGGCGCCAACTTCCGCAAGGTTTCGGCGGCGACTGACCGCTTTTGTTGCAAAACTATACACTACCCACCAGCGTTTTGATCCCATTGTTGTTGGGCAAGGGGTCTTTTTCAGGATCGACTAGATAACACCGTCATGGACAAGTCCGATCAGTTCTCGGGGCGTAACCGCCGCAGGGATCATCGCCACGAACTTGATTCGTCTTTCTCGCTTCAGGTTGTTCTCCCCGAAGATACTTGGGAGCCCGATTGGTTGATTGGCAAGTCGATCAATGTGTCGCCGGAGGGGATGAAGCTGTTTCTGGAGAAGTTTCCGACCAATCTTTTTCACCGGCTCCTTCAGCGACTTCGCCAGGTCCGAGTCATCTTCGAGAGTCCCCTGAGCGGAGAGGAAATCGAACTCGCCGGCCAACTGATATGGGTGGATTACCACAAGCCCGCGCCGTCAGAGCCTTATGGTACATGCTACATCGGCATCCGTTTCGGGAAATTGGAAAGCGAATCCTATCGGTGCTATGAGGAATTCGTGGAAAGCGCAAGAACCTCGTGAAAGAACCGGCGCCGGCCATGATTAGTCCGCTAACCCATCCTCCCAGTGCCTCGCCACAGCCACCCGCTTCAGCGATCCTTCCCCTCACACTCGACCCTACCACAACCGCTCCCGGCCACGCGACGAATCGCCGCCCCTAAAGGCCGCTGGAGCCGCGAAGGAGTCCCTCGTACACGGCGAATACCCGCCCGGCGGATTGATCGACCCCCAGTTCGAGTTCCCTTAATCGTTCGCGCCCACCGAAGGCGTCCCGCGCGACGATCTCGATGGCTTGATCGAGTTTCGCGGCGGTGTTGTCGGCCCTTCCGTCGGTCAGTAACACGCCCGACAAGTCGCCGAAGTACTCGCGGATATCGCCGACGTCGGTGGCGACGATCGGTCGTTCGCTCGCGAGCGCCTCCTTGACGATCATCGGCGAGGCCTCGTAGTCGGTCAGGATCAGCAACACGTCGCTGGCGCGGATCGTCGCGGGCATCTGGTCGTGGGGGATTTGGCCGCCGATGATCAATTTTGCTTCGGGATGGCCCGCTCGAAAGCGCTCGAACGCCGCCTGGGCCAGGTCGTGGCGCTTGGCGGGCTTGCCGGGGGCGTAGGGGAAGAAAATGAACGGACCCTCCCCACTCCAGCCCAGCCGCCGACGCGCCTCGCGGGGGTCTTCGACGTTGAACCTGTCCAAATCAACGCCCGGCGGGATCACCTGGGAGGGGATCCGTTCGGCCTCCGCGCCCAAGACCGCCCCGAGCATCCGTCGCTCGACGGGAATCACGGCGTCGACGCGGCGCAGCGCGAAAGCCTTGAGCCGCATCGAGCTGCGCAAATGCCGCCGCCGCCCGCGTTGGGGATCCAGGACTTCGCCTTCGTGAAACGTCTGCACGATGGGTAGGCACTTGCCGCTCAACCGGCGCGCCGCAAGGGCCATGATCGTCGAGTAGGTGTGATGGCTGTGGATCAAATCGTAACGCCCGCCGCGCAGCCGCCCCACCAGCGACCGAAGACCCGTCAAGTAGCGCCACTTCGAAATCCGCCCCAGATGCGCCTCGACGTCGATCTCGACGCCCAATCGCCACAGCGCCTCGACCTGTTCCTTCACGAAGATGCCGTAATAGGGCGCCGCTTCGTACGGATACATGTTGGTGACGACCAAGACCCGCATCCGCTAGCCCCCGCTCGCGAGCTTTTCGTAAAACTGATAGAGCCGCTCGGTCATCGCGCCCCAGGTGTAGCACTGCTCGACCGCCCGTCGCGCGGCCCGACCCAAACGCTCGCGCCGGTCCCGATCGAGCAACAGTTCCGCGACGCGATCGGCGAACGCCCCGGTCGCATCGACCACTTCGATCTCGCGTCCGGGTTCCAGGTCGATCCCCTCCAGGCTGAG
This sequence comes from Candidatus Sumerlaeia bacterium, assembly GCA_963580245.1. GTDB lineage: Bacteria > Sumerlaeota > Sumerlaeia > MVZB01 > MVZB01 > CAUZJO01. The sequence goes on from CAUZJO010000225.1 coordinate 2,038, forward strand.
CGGCGTCACGACCATCGCCTTGCCCATCGCGGCCCCCTCCAGCACCTTGTTCTTGAGGCCCGAGCCGAAACGCAACGGCGAAACGATCACCGCCGCCCGCGCCAGCCAATCGCCCATGTCGACCACCGTTCCGGTCACGGTAATCGACGCGTCCCCGGCCAGGGCGCGCACTTCATCGGTCGGATCGCGCCCGACCAGCAGCAACCGCGCGCCCCGAACCCGCCGCCGCACCGCCGGCCAGACCTCGCGCGCCATATAGATAGCCGCATCAAAGTTGGCCGGCGCGCTCATCGCCCCGCTGAACACGACCGTGTCGGGCTTCTCCTTATCCGGCGCCGGTTTCAGCGCTTCAATATCCACCCCATTGGGCAGGACCTCGATCTCGACCCCCGGCCGAATGCGGCGCAACCTGGCCTGATCGACCGGCGAGATCGCCAGCGCCAAGTCGCAATGGCCCAGCAGCGTCGATTCCATCCACTGGATCTTGCGCCACTGGATCCATTGCCTCAGAGACCGTTCCAGCCGAAACCGACGCCGGTGGCTCATCGAAATACAATCGCGGATCATCAACAGGTGGGGACAGGACGTCCGGCGCGGCAGGTGTTGCGCCCCGAAAATACTCTCGCCCTGAACCACGTCGAAATTTTCACGACGCAACAGGTCTTCGACCAACGCCCCGAGCTCGGGCGAATAAAACCGATTGACCCAAAACCGCCCACCCCGCAGGCAACGCCAGGCCTGGGCCAGTTTCCCCACGTCGACCCGGCGAACGGCGTGTGTCCTGACCCCCCACTGCTCAAAGACCCGCCGCCCTTCCTCGAAGGCGGCATCGGACGTCGGCCTCAAGGTGGCCAGGTGAAATTCGATCTTCGGCGCCAGGCCACGCAGGATGTGATACGTGGGCAAAACTTCCCCGTCGATGGGAGGGTACGGGAAGGCCTTTGAAATCAGCAGAACTTTCATCCGCCCCCCCGGCCGCGAAACAAACTCAGGCGCGAGCCTCGATACTATTACCCTACCGTTGCGCATGGACGCAAGGACGGGGCTCATGAGAGAGAATCAATGTAGGTGAACACAGCTCGCGGCGAGGATGAAATCGCTTCAGCGCGGTGGCATTGGAAATGGCGATTCGTTTGGTGAATGTCGGCGGTTGCTCGCCGTCGTTCTCGTACCAGTCCAAATTCATGCCGATTAAACGAGAACTTACTCGTATAGAAACCCAATAAGGTCGGTGGAGTTTCTTGCTTTTACTTCGATCTTGGCCATATATCCTACAGTGCTACCATTTGGGTCCCCCAATGTGGAGTGCCCTTCCAGCCCCGTGACGAAATAGGAATCCTTTGATTCTTCAACGGCCGAACGAATTTCGGTAACGTGTTCAATTGAAGTTATGTTCAGCAGCAGTGACCACTCGCCCCCCCCTGCGAATCCGTTGTCACTAGATTGCTGGCGATTCCCCGGCCGGCGGCGGTGACCCCTCCTACGAAATATCCGCCAGCCATCGTTTCATAAACTGTGACTGGAAAGCCCAGGCCAGCGAGATCGGAGAGATTTATTCCCCACTCGGTCTCTCCATCAATACACAAGGCGCAACAATGTCGCAAGGAAATTTGCCCCCCGGATCGCTCCTATAAATCCCAAATCCGACGTTTGTTTTAGGTCATTGATTCGCCAGATATCAGCCCCATATTCCCTTCTCCATGCCTCATTAAACATTGCATTAATTCTTATGATATCCGTTGCGTGCGGTTCCCCCCGAATTTCGGACCACCGGCTTAAGTGGAATCTGTACCCTGAAAAGGACACGAAGGGACGGATACAGATGGGACGAAAAGGAAGAACTTTTACGGACGCATTCAAGGCCAGGGTGGCATTGGATGCCGGCCGGGGCGTG
>CAUZJO010000226.1:0-3912 GCA_963580245.1 Candidatus Sumerlaeia bacterium
TCCGCCCCAGATCCGCTATATGCTCATGGATCGCGCCTACGAAGGTAATGTCATGCGCCAAATGGTCGTGGATTTGGGGATGGAACCAATCGTTCCTCCAAAGCGCAACCGGATGTATCCTTGGGAACATGAGCGGGAAATGTATAAAAAATGCAATGAAGTGGAGCGGTTTTTCCGTCGTTTGAAAGGCTTTCGTCGGATCTTTTCCCGTTTTGAGAAGTTGGATGTTATGTTTGTCGGTTTTATCTGTTTCGCCTTTGCCGTCGACATGCTCCGTTTGTGTTAACAGGCTCTAGTATACATCATTCCGCTGATGGGACAAGCAAAAAACAGTCCAAATGACACGGTGAGGCATTCCCATTCCTGGACGGCGTTTGAGGCCTGATGAGCCGACTTAAGGACGATAATGTAGGTATGGAGGGCATATTTACACGACTCAGGAGCACATGTTTGATTCGTAATGTTGCAATGGATTGCACATATCGGACCATCTCAGGCACGCCGATCCCACGAAAGCGTATCGCCAGGGTGTTCTCCCGCGGGACTTGCTCGCTGCGTTCAACACATTTCATGCCAAAGCTCTGGCGCGCGGCGCGGGCGCTTCATCGACCCGTGGCAGGGGATTCCGGCTGTTCGGTTAGGCGCCCGGCCCGCAGGCTGGCGGTAAGCACCGGGGCCATCGCCCGCAGGGCCCGGCCGCGGTGGCTGAGCGAGTTTTTTTCGGCCGCGCTCAATTCGGCCATCGTCCGGCCCTGATACTCGGGCTCGGTGAGCTCAAAAATTGGGTCGTAGCCGAATCCGGCCGAGCCGCGCGGGGCCGGTGTTAGGATTCCATGAACCAGCCCGCGCCGCACGCCGTATGCCCCGTGGCCGTCCACCAGTGCCAGGTGGCATTCGAACCGGGCCGTTCGGCGCGGGGGTTCCACGTCGCGCATCTCACGCAGGACGCGCTCGATGCAAGCGGGGACCGTGGCCGCGTAGCGGGCCGACCGGACGCCGGGCCGTCCGCCCAGAGCGTCGACCACCAGGCCCGAGTCATCGGCCAGCGTGAGCAGACCTGTCTGGTCGGCGTAGGCCCGCGCCTTGATCAGCGCGTTGGCCTCGAAAGTCTCGCCGGTCTCCTCGGGCGGCTCGATGCGCGGGAAGTCCGCCGCAGACAAGACCTCAAGCGCCTCGCCCGGCAGCGCCCCACGCAAGATTTGCCGGATCTCTTCGATCTTGTGTGAATTAGCGGTCGCGATCAGGAGTCGGGGGTTCATACTCTATCCATTGCGAGTTGCGCGCCGGAGCGGGACGCGCGTCAATCGTTCAAGCGTGAATTGACCGATCAAGGGTCCTCATTAAGCCCATTGCCGTGCGTCAAAATCAAGGCCGCCGAGGGTCGGCGAATCCACCGAATTTCGATGCCTGAATTGATTATCGTCGGCCACTCGTTATATACTCTAGATATAGAGGCCCGGACCAACATGATCACCCAGAGACCAGACCCCGCGCTCGATGCCTTCGTTTCGGCCGTTTCGGTCCCCGACGAGGAGATCGATCTGGCGCGCGCGGCACTGGTGATCGCCCAGGCCGAGCAGCCCGACCTGGATGTCGAGGGCTACCTGGAGAGCTTGCGGGCGTTGGCGGGCAAGGTGGTCAAGCGGGCAGGGCCGCGGACGACCACTCGTCGTCAGGTCCGCGCGCTCATCGACGTCGTGCACCGCGAGCTGGGCCTGCGCGGCGTCCGGGCGGACTGCCAGGAGGAGTACTACGATCCGCGCAACTCGTTCCTCAACCATGTGCTCGACCGCCGCATAGGCATCCCCATTTCGCTCTCGGTGGTCCTGATGAGCGTTGGCGCGCGCGCGGGGATTCCCCTGGGCGGCATCGACATGCCGATCCACTTCCTGGTGCGCGTGCTGGGTCTGCCCGAGCCTTTGATGATTGACTGTTTCGATAGCGGCCGGTTGCTCAGTCGGCTGGATTGTGCGCGCATGCTCAAGCAGATGTCAGGCGGCCGCTGGCCTTTTCGCCCCGATATGCTCGAAATTGTCAGCAACGCCTCGATCCTCTCGCGCATGTTGACCAATCTGCTGCTGACCTATCACCGGACCGGTCAGTTGCGCAAAGCCGTGGCGATCCTGGACCGCATGCTCGTGCTCAACCCCGACCAGCCGGCTTTCCTGCGCAATCGAGGTGTTATCCTCTGCCAGCTTGGCGAGCTCGCTCGCGCCCGACCCGATCTGGAACGCTATCTGCAGTGCGCTCCCCAGACGGTCGATACCGCCCAAATCCGGCGCCTGCTCAAGAGTATCAACCGATAGCTTTGGCGGATGACGCATGGCGACCGCGGCCGGCTCGGTTGGCGGGGATTATTCCTCGACCCTGAGCACAAATGCGGGGCCGGCCGAGGTGTTGCTGGCCTCGACCTCGCGCGCGGCCGCCTGAACGTCGGCTTCGACGGCCTGGTGGGTGACGATCGAGATCGTGGCCGCGCCGTCGGGCGTCATTGTGCGGTGCTGGATCATCGATTCGATCGAGACGTTATGGCCGGCCAGGGCGGCGCCGATCAGCGCCATGACCCCGGAGCGGTCGGCCATCGTGAAGCGGATGTAGTAGTGGGTCCGCAGCTCGTCCATCGGTTTGATCCGCCGCTGGCCCGAGGGGATGCGCAGCCGGGCATCGCGAGCGGCGTTAAAACCGCCCACGTCGGCCGCCAGCGCCAGCAGGTCGCTGATCAGCGCCGAACTGGTCGCCGCCGGGCCGGCCCCCTGGCCGTAATACATCGTCGGACCGATCGGCCGCCCGTCGACCATGATGGCGTTGTAGACGCCGCCGACCCCACCCAACGGCGAGGCCGCCGGGGTCAGCGTCGGATGGACCCGCACCTCGACCGGCCCGCCCGTTTCGGCGCGTTTGGCGATCCCGAGCAACTTGATCCTGAAGCCCAACTCCCGCGCATACTGGATATCAACCGGCTGGATGCGCGTGATGCCCTCGACGAAGACGTCGCCAGGCCGGATGTCCATCCCGAACGCCAGCGAGGCGAGGATGGCCGTCTTGTGGGCCGTGTCGTGGCCTTCGATGTCAAACGTGGGGTCCGGCTCGGCATAGCCTAGGTCCTGGGCTTCACCCAGTGCTTCGTCGAACGGGAGGCCCCGTTCGCTCATGCGCGTCAGGATGTAATTGCACGTGCCGTTCAGGATGCCCTGGACGGCGGTCATTTCGTTGGCCGCCAGGCCCTGTTGCAGCGCGCGGATGATCGGGATGCCACCGCCGACTGCGGCCTCGAAAAGCAGCCCGACCCCATTACGGGCGGCCAATTCCAGCAATTCGGCCCCGTGCTCGGCGAGCAGGGCTTTGTTGGCGGTCACCACGTGCTTGCCGGACTCGAGAGCCTTCCGCACGAACGCGTGGGCCGGCTCGATTCCGCCGATCAGTTCGATGACGACCTGAATCTCGGGGTCATAAAGGACGGCGTCGGCATCGGACTGGAGTTGGGCGTGATCGTAGGGGGCGTCTCGACGTGTTTCGGTATCGCGATCGGCGATCGTCTTGAGGACGAGCGGTCGCGGCGACCGCGCCCGGATCTCGGCCTCGCGCTCGGCCAGCGTCCGCGCCAGGCCCGAGCCGATGTTGCCAAAACCAATCAACCCCATCACCAGCGGCGTATCCATGCGGTCCTTCCCTTCCGTGGCACTCGTCAGGGTGCGTTAAGTTTTTATGACGCCCACCCTCGCCGTTGTCCAGAAAATGTCATCGATCCGTTCGGGTGCATCTCGCGGATCCGCGAAATGCACCCTCGGGCCGGGAGCACACATCAGTTCTCTGGCTCCCTGAAGGGGAGCAATGTGATTAGCCGTGGGTACCAACCCACGGAAGTGGGGGCCCAAACCTCACGACCCTGAAGATTCTGTGGTCCACAGCGAG
>CAUZJO010000227.1:0-3898 GCA_963580245.1 Candidatus Sumerlaeia bacterium
CTTTTCGAGCACATCAGCCTTCATCCGCGTCGTATCGATCGTGAACAGGCTGCCTAGCGAATCAATCATCCGTAATGCCAATTCCGCGCTACCCGCGTCGGATGCTAAATCGCGTGCATCACGTAGGAGAACGAAGCGCGTACTACTCTCATCGGCTCCCTCGACCGCCTTCTCATACAACTGTTCTGCGAGAGAGATCTGCAACGCTGGCGAATTCGCATTGTCAAATTGGGCTTGAAAAACCTCTCGCACCAGCTGGCTCGCCTGGTCTTCCTCTTCCTGACTGGGCGGCGCGACTTTCGCGCCCGTTTCCTTAATTACGTCGCGCGAGTCAGTGCCCGGCTGGTCCAACAGGTCGCTCAAATCCACCCGGCCGCGAAACGGACTGCGCGGTCGGTTGACTGACGGCACTGCGGGGGACTCGAGGGGAACGTTCTCAGTTGCGGGAGTTTCTTCGACAGGCGGACGTTCGGGAACCGGTATATCGACCGGTGCGCCAACCGAGGGAACCGCTATTGATTCGGGCAACTCTGGATCTTGCGGTTGAACAAGTGAGGTGGGTTTCTCGCTCGTGTTCCTGTCGCTGAGCTGAAGGCTTGGTTTGGTCGTCCTGACAGGATCGGTATCTTCCTGGCGCGACTTCTTGGGTTGGAGCACGCTGGGGTTGCTGCCACCCGATTGCACGACACTTTCCTCCGATAGCAGGTTACCGAGGACGACGATCGCCGCAATGGATGCCGCGGCGAGGCCACCCAGCAACGCGTACACCGGCCAGTTTGGACCGCGTTTATGCTGCCGAATTTTGGGAGCGACGACAACGATCGTCGAGTCGGCCTTATCCGGCGCAGTGGCCGGCTTTCCGGCGGAGACGGATTTGGTGCGCCGGGGGACTGCCGTGGCGGTGGGGACTTTCAACTGCTTCGCGGCGATGCGCTGCTTGAGCCCTTTGTCGTAGACCGCTTTCTTTTCGCTGTCGAGTAACCGAAGTTTCGCCGTCGCCAATTCGTTGAGCAGTTTTTGGGTTAGGGCGGAATGCTTTCCAGTCTGATGCTTCTGCAGGTGAGCCATCTGACGGTCAGCTCCCCCTTCGATCACGTCGGGATCGCTTTCAAACAACCCGATCCCCAGCAGCCGATACAGGTGGGGCGGTTGCTCTTCCGGCGGTATTCCCAGCCAGCGGCGGTACGGATCAAATGTCTCGGCCATGTTCGCACATTCCCTTCGACCAGTGAGCTGTCATTCTAGGCGATCCAGGGCGGTCGTGCAGGTCGTGCCTGATTCGTTGGGTTACAGGAACGGACGTGCAAGCTTAAGGGGTGACGGTGATTGAAATCACTATCAGTCGATAGCCGCTCGGTCATGATACTCGGTTCCACGTCGGCCTTGTGCATCTTCGAGATAAACTAATCCACTGAATGTCGTTTCTGCTTCATCTGAATGAATTCTTTCCGGGCCTCCGGCCCGACTGGATTGTCTCACCTTTCCCGGACCAATTTTAGGGGAGGACGTCACCCTTGAGAAACGGTGACTTCTCCACCACCCAGGGTCGGGGGACGCCAATGGCATGACAGGTCAGATTTCGCCGTTCGGCGTCCTACCTGGCGACGGTGTTCCCAGAAATCGCTCCGCGGAGCTCTGGCCGGGACGAACCTATCCGCCGGCCGCTCGGACGATCGCCAGGATAGCCGCCTTGACCGGTTCAGTTAGGCCTTGCCACCGATCGACGATGAAGCGAAAACCGGGGGCGATGGGGGGCTGGATGGTAGCGCATCGGGCGCGCCGATCGGCGGATGCTGCTTTTTCCCGCGTTTTATCATCCGGTTCGAATCCTCTCAGGCCCATTCTTTTTTGCTTCACGTCCTACCGCTTTGTCACGACCTAGATTCAGGGTTACGCGGCGAACCCACGGCCAATCCTAATTTCTAGCTGTAATAAAGCACTGGAACTTTATCGTCGTGGTATGAATGAAAATCGGGCCACAGCCGCATTAACCCGAAAGGAAACGCTACTTACACGGCCCATGTTCTGCTCAAGTGATTCGCACTCACTGCAGAAAAACCACGAACCTATCGCGTCCGCGCGGTCGATCCGTGGTTTTTTTCGCGCCCGCGCGTCACTCTAGACAAGCCGGCGGTTCAAAACGGCTATCAGTAGAGGGGACGGTTTATCGTCATCGGGGGCCTGCCCGAGGGATACGAGGAAAATTACTTTTACGAGTACGACAGTGATTTTCGATTTCTCGGCCGCAAGGTGGTCCAGAGTGGCTATAGCCGACTTGGTATCCAGGCTATCACCTCCAGTGGCAAGGTGCTCTGGTGTGGATGTTATGGAAATGCCCTCCTGCGGGTGAGCGATGATTACCAGATGACCGGCCGCTGGGAACTTGATTACGGCTATGGGCTGCTTCATCTGCGGGGAAAGAGGTACATGGTGACCACCGGCCTGTATGATGAAACAACCGGCCATGGCGGGATGCTCCATCCCGCTGTGGTTACCGATCAGGATGGGCTGCAGAGGACGATGGGGTTTCCGGCCCCGCCGATCGGAAGGCGGGGACGATAAGCATCCCGGCTTGAGAGCCGGGTGAAAGGGGGTCGCGAATGGCGCACCTGAAATATGAGAAAGCGGCCCGCCTGGGGATGGACGAGGGCCGTCTGCAGCACGCCTACGACCTGCTGGACGAATGGACCTCTGGCGATGATCCGCCTGTTCCAGGGGGTGCGATCCTGGTGGGACGACATGGGAAGATTGTGGAACCGCATTTTTCCGGCCGGCAGGGGCCCGAGAAAGGTGCTGAGAAAATACGTCGTGACGGGATGTTCCTTTTGGCCTCGATCACCAAGCCGATTGCCTACATGGGGGCACTGATGCTGATGGAACGGGGGGAGCTGAACCTGACCGATCCGGTGGTCCGTTATATCAAGGACTTTGCCGCCCATCACAAGGAAGAGACACTGGTTCACCACCTCTTCACGCACACGTCCGGTATGCCGGACATGCTTGCAAACAACGCCGAGCTGCGGCGAAGCCACGCACCACTGAAGACCTTTATCCAGGGGGCGATCCGGGATACCGTGCCGCTGTTTGACCCGGGGACCGATCTCAGCTACCAGAGCATGGGGACGCTGGTGGTCGCCGAACTGGTGCAGCGACTCAGCGGTCAGACAATTGCTGACTTCCTGGCGAGCGAGATCTTCGAGCCCCTTGGATTGACATCCTCCAGCCTGGGTGCCGGGACATTTCCACGTGAACGGCTGGTTCGAGTCGAGGTGCCGGACTACCAGATCGGTTCTGATTTCGGCTGGAATAGCCCCTACTGGCAAGACCTGGGGGTGCCCTGGGGTGGCATGTTCTGTGCCCCGGAGGACCTGGCTGTGATCTGCCAGTGGATGCTCAACCGGGGGGAGCTCGAGGGTATACGGCTGCTTGGTCCGGACACTGTCCAGATGGCGACCACCAACCGCCTGGATGATTACCCGCTCTTGCCCGAGGGAATTCGTCGTTCCCAGCCCTGGGGGCTGGGATGGAGGATGAACCACCCGGGAAATACCGACAGCTGGGGGGACGGCCTGGGGCGGCATGTCTTTGGGCATACCGGGGCGACGGGCACTACCGTATGGATGGATCGGAAGCGGGATGGTTTCTGTATCCTGCTCACGACCGCTATCCGTTCGCGCGCGCCCTGGCGACTGGTCAAGCTCTCCAATGTCATCGCCTCGGCGTTTGACTAACGGCCGGCACTCTCAAGCCAGCGGGTATCCCCCGACTCGAAGAGAGGTGGTTCACTCTAGGCAAGCCGGCGGTTCAAAACGGCTATCAGTAACAGCGAGCCACGTTAACGATGGTTCACCGGCGGCAGGTGCATCAATGAGCCACCCTGGAAGCTGGGGGCCATACA
>CAUZJO010000228.1:0-3847 GCA_963580245.1 Candidatus Sumerlaeia bacterium
TGTGGATCGCCATCACCGTTTACCTGCTCGTGGCTATTTTCAAAAAACGTCATCGGTTGCCCGCCAGCCTCTACACAATTCTACAGGTTCTAAGTGTGACACTTTTCGAGAAAACCCCCATTTTACAGGCATTTTCGCAATACCCCCTACAGACCATGAACCCCAACATCAATAATGAGCCCTATTTACCGGGGTTTTAAACCGGACACTAGTGCTCCTTCAATTATTCTTAAAAAAACGCAAAAAAAGGGTTGTCATGGACGGAATTCTCGTTTTTTCTTGCCCTCGTTGATCCGAGAAAAGAATTTATCGGGGGATGAATGGCCCCTAGTTTGATTGTTATCTGTGTTGAAAACCAAATCAACCGTTAACTGTGAAGCTGTTTTTTTGGTCGAGTCATAACGGCCAACCTGTGAATTTTTTATAGTAGTTAAAGTAGTTAACTTGTAAGACAACCCCCAAACCAAAACTAATAATATGACCAAGAAACTAAAGATGGCCCGTCGTTTCATTGCCGCGGGAGTGTTCACTGCATTCATGTTCGTTGGCATCGCCAGCGTGAATGCACAGGCCCCTCCAGCGCCGGACAACGGCTGGATATTTAGTGAACAGGACGGCGAAACGGCCGAACCGACCTTTGGCGACGCTGCGGGCACCTTGTCCGGCGGGGTCGAATGGGACGGTGAGGATCCTTTTGGTGGCGCTGGATCGGTCAGTTTCGATGGCAGCGACGGCACGGTGGTCATGGAAGACCTGGCCGAGGCCTTCAATGACTTGGCCAACTTCTCACTCTCAATCTGGATCAAGGCCAACGACACAGGCATTGACAGGGGATTCTGGGAGGCGGTCGACAGCGGCGGCGGGGATCTTTGGGGGCTGCGCTACGACAGCACCGGCGCGACTGCAGGGGGTAGTGATGTGATCAAGTTGGGTATCACCACCAGCGAGAGTGGGGGCAACACCAACCGCGGTGCGGACCAGCAGGAGTCACATGAGGGCACCCAGACGACCGAATGGCAGAATATCGTCATGACCTGGGAGGATGGCGAAGGATTCAACCTTTATATTGATGGGGAGTTGGATGAGCCCACCTTGGCCATGGTTACCACCGGGGGCACCACGGCCCTGATGGATCGGTTCGTCCTCGGTGACGGCGCCAAGGCTTATTGGGATGGATATATTGATGAAGTCGCGGTTTGGACGTCGACGCTGACCGCGGACAACGCTGCCTGGCTGGCCGAGAACAGCATCGCGGGCCTGGGGGCTGGCGGCGGACAAAATCCGCTCTTAACCATTCTCATCGACTTCGCAACCATGGCTGGCGCCTCTCCCGAGCCGTGGATCTCGCTCGAGGCCCTTACTAATGGTGAAGAAGTAGAGCTGGGTGGCGACGTCACCCTGACATCGGACAATGACTTCACCGCAAACAATCCTGCAGGGCCAGGCGAGGACGCTGAATACGATGGGATAATCGTGCCGATGGAGGCTCGCGACGACTACCTCTACAGGGTGCCCGACACGGCAGGATCCGAAGCGATCCTGCAGATCGATGGCCTTCCTGCGGGTATCTACAACGTCACGGTCTTCGAAGGCCGGACGACGGATGCCAATGGTCAGTTCGGCAAGATCTGGACCGGCGAAGAGCCGGAGTTAGAGAACACGGGAAATTACAACCAGGGCGGCTCCACGGTCGAGGTGACTGTGATCGCGGGTGAACCCCTCTTGTACAAGCACCTGGAAGACAACAGCGGCGGCATTAGTGGCATGATAATTCGCCAAACCACCGGAGGTATACCGGTCCAGGTTGTGCCTGGCTTGATTGCCTATTGGCCTTTCGACGGGGATCTTGATGACGCTGTCGGCGACAGTCACGGCACCGGCATGGGAGGCGATCCCATCGAGTTTACCGAGGGACAATTTGGTCAGGGAATCGACTTGGATGGCGTCGATCAGTTTGTTCAGACACCTGCGGAAAACGAGGAGTTGTTTGACTTCCAGGACGACACCGGCTTTTCGATCTCCGCCTGGTTCAGTGTCAACGAATTTTCCAAGAACTGGCAGGCCCTGATTGCCAAGGGAGAGGGCAACCGGTGGCGTATTCACCGTCGCGGCGGCGAGACTCAACTCACCGGTAACGGAGGTAACGCAGATGTTCCCGGTGGTACCGGAGACATCACCGACGGGGAACTACATCACATTGTTCTGGTCAGCGACCCGGAAAACGGCGAAGTGCGCCTTTACAGTGACGGCGAGCTGGTGTCAACCGGCGGCGCTCCTGCCATTCAGAGTAACGAGAACCCGATGATGATCGGGGAGAATCCCGATGCGCGGAACCGCACGTGGTCGGGCATCATCGACGATATCGGGATCTGGGCCCGGCCCATTTCCGAGGATGAAATCGCCACCATCTACAATGGAGGGGCGGGTGCCCCTCTCATTAGTGCTGGTGTGCAGGTCCCGAAACCCAGGTTGGCCAGTCTGGTGTCCAATGCCGGGGGATTTAGTTTCCTGATAAAGGATGTCGAGGGTGCCGCTGCGGATCCGGACAGTGTGGTGGTGACCTATGACGGGGCGGTGGTCGAGGTGGCAACCTCGAAGGCAGACGGGGTGACGAGCGTCTCGTATGACTCCCCTGAACTGCTGGCCTCCGATTCGGAGCACACGCTGAGTGTGGCGTTGGAGGACACCAACGGAAACAGAGTGAAGCTGGAGAAGGCATTCAAGGTAAAGCCATATACTATGGTTGATGCCGCCTCGATGGCGGACGCGTCGTTGAAGGGCGAGTCCGGGTTCCTGGTGTACGCGACGCAGGTATCGTCGGGCCAGGGCGTGGGCACCCTGCACGGGAACCTCTTGGTCAATGCGGAGAAACAGATTGCTGGGGAGTATATTGACCCGGACACCGAGGAGCAGTACCTGAACGAGGCGGACATCGATTCGTTCGAGGGGTGGAGCTACTACCCGGAGATCGTTGAGGTGGTGAACCAGAACCAGGACGCGCCGGCGGCGGTGGGCAACTTCAACGCGAACAACGGTTACGAGGACGAGCCGTTGACCGGCATCCCGGGCTGGGGCGACTCGACCGACGGCATCGCCTCTGAATACCTTGCGCTGCTGGAACTGGAGCGTGGAGCGTACAAGCTGGGCGTGAACTCGGATGACGGGTTCAGCGCGACGATAGGCGCCAACTTCGGCGACCTGCTGGCACAGCAGCTAGGCCTGTTCAATGGCGGCCGGGGAGCGTCGGACACGACCTTTGAGATCTTTGTGGAGACGCCGGGTCTGTATCCCTTCCGCGTTTTGTGGTGGGAAGGCGGCGGCGGAGCCAACATTGAGATTTTCTCAATTGTCGCGGGCGAGAAGACGCTGATCAACGACCCGGATGTGGAAGGCTCGATCAAGGCCTACACGATCAATGGAGCGGTGGTGGATGAGAGCACGGCGGTGCGTGTGACGACCGGGCGTGCGAAGGTGTTGTCGGTATCGCCGGCCCCCGGAGACACGATGGTCAAGAGTTCTGAGATTTCTGTGGTGATCCAGAATGAGGACACCACGGTGAAGCAGGACACGGTGGTGTTGAGCCTGAACGGCGAAGCGGTGGACGCGAATGTGTCCAAGAGTGGAGACATCGTGACGATCAGCTACTCGCCGGATTCGCTTCCAGTGGGAGCGCACACGGCTTCTTTGTCGTTTGAGGAATCCAACGGGGCGATACGCGGGACCGACTGGAGCTTTGCGGTGCCGGGATTGTACGTTCGTTCGGGTGGTGTGCCGGCCGCGCCGATGGGTCTTATCAGTGTTCGGGAGTATCACGGGGTAGGTGGGACCGACCTGGGCACGCTCTTTA
>CAUZJO010000229.1:0-3836 GCA_963580245.1 Candidatus Sumerlaeia bacterium
CCGGGTCGATCGTGACGGGATAATCGGCGGCCATCAGATCGGCGGCGCTCACGATGATGCGCGTCCGGGCGGCGGCGACCTCCATCCGCGCCTCCAGCGTGCGGCCCTGGGCGTCGTAGACGGTGACATCGCCCAGCGCCACCTCGCCTTGCGCATCCCGCCACGTCCATCCCTGGCGCGTGGCGCTGAATTCACCCGCGCAGGAGACTTCTCCCGCAATGACAAGGTCCGCGACGAGTCCGAGCGACTCGAGGATGACGAATTGATGTTCGACGGTGTTCGCCTTGGGGATGTAACGCTCGATAATTCCCCCGCGCGGATAATCGATGGTTCTGTTCGCGGTCTCGCGAGGGGCTATCTCCCCCGTCACGACTCCGGTAACGGGGCCTTCAGTGGTCGCAACCCGTGTCAATGTCCATTGCCACTGGGGGCCATGGCGCGGCGTAAATTGCATCCCGCCGGCGCTGAATCTGGCGCTATGGTTCGGATGGTTCAGTTCAATCGCGTCGTCAAGGCCGATCAGTTCGTTCAAGGCCATCGCTTCGACTTGCCGCGGCTCCAGGTTGAGCGTGTTGGAACTTTGCTGGGAGGCCCCTTTCTCAATGGCGCGAGTGTCTTGCGCCTGAAGCTGGCAGAGCGCCATAACCATCAACGCGACCGTGAGTCTGCCGCTTCCGTTTAACCCGGTGATGTGGTAATTCATCTTCGTCTCCCGTCTAGTAAGAATCTCGCCAACGGTCAACCCGGAGGGCCGGATTCACTCAAAGCCTGGAGGCAAACCGATGCGTCTCCATCAAGCTGGAGGCATAACTGACCTCGCGGGTGGTTGAATCAATGAGTTTTTCGAACCGGTTTATTACGCCTATTATTAGGGGGCCGGCCTGATTTCGTGATCAGAGAGTGCTTCAATGTATCTGTAGACTAGCCGTGGCCAGACAAATCGCGCTTTAAGCTGGATAGCCGATCCTGAAAAAGCCCTGCTCAAGCAGCCCAGCCGATTATAGATGAGCCCGGGTGAAGCAGAGGCATCCGTTTTCGACCCGTGATTTGAGCCAGGCGCAAAAATCAATAATGAAAAACCGCTTGTGAACCGAATTTATGTCTGTAAAACTCATGAAACCGGATGGTCGCTGGGGGTGAAGTGGGACGGATTCCCTCATGTTCGGGCCTCTCTGATTTTATAATAAACTGAAAGGTTAAGGAGGATCATCATGTTGACAAGAAATATCTCACATATTTTGCTGGGGGCGGTAGTGCTCATAACGGTTCTTGGCGGTGTTGCGTGGGCGGCTCCGCTGTATGAGGAGCACTTCGAGAATGGGGCGGGATTCGACAACTATCCGGATTGGGACCTCGGCGGCCAGCACGATGAGCCCCCTCAGGTCGTCGGCGATGCAGTGGTTGACGTCATGGACAGCGGCGGGGGTGACTTCGCCATCATGACCGGCGCCAACGAGCCCGACCGCCAACACAGGGTCCAGCTTACCATCCCGTTCGAGCGGGGGAACAATGTGCGCGTCACCTTCAAAGTCTGGGGCGACAGCAGCCAATCATGGGATGGGGCAATGTTTCCCACGGGCGCTGGGATTGTTGGCCCCTGGCATATCGATAGCGATAGTCCGCCGTTCCGCAAAATGAATGACGACGTCGGTGCGGGCGTGAATTGGTGGAATGGGATCTTCGGCGACGCCCGCTGGGAAGAAGGGGGACTGACGGAGGGCCCGGACGTGAACAGCGGGACCGTGTGTGGCGGCTGTGGCACGCTGACCGGGCCGATCGTCGACACGGCGTTTACGGACGCCTTTTTCACCGCCGATGGAAAGGAAAACTGCATCTGGATTCGCGTTTGGCTCGGTGACGCGCAAGGGGAAAACTCGAGTGGTCCACTAATGGGCTGACCTGGAACGACATCACCTCACGGGGAGGCAATACTGGCGGACAGGTCGATGGTGAAGCCGGGGTCCTTCTCGATTCCCGGCCGCCCGGGTATGATCCCCCTCAGAACGACCAGGATAGTGACGGGGACGGCCTGGGCTATAAGCAAGTGCCCGGCACCGAGTCCCCGCTGTTCATCGCGTTCGGCACCGCACCGACCACTAGAGCGGCCGGTACGGTCTTCTTCGACGACATCGTCGTGGAGGACGACAATAATACCCAGGGGCCGACAGGTCCCAGTATTTATTTCGTCTCAGCCGGCACCGCTGCCGCGCCCCACGAGTCCGAGGTTCTTCTCATCGACCGTTTGCAATCTGTGCTGGGCTATAACGTGAACGTGGTCAATGAACTGGATCAGAACGTGGCCGACGCGTTGACGCACGACTTGATTTTTATCAGCGCGAGTGGGAGCTCTAGCAACACCGCACCGTTTATCGAAGAGTACCGCAAGAGCGACGTGCCGTTCCTTATGAGTGAGCTGGGCGTGCTGGTGACCGGGCTGTTCGGTCCCGACGCGGTCGGCGCCGGGACATCGGACGTTCAGAATATGAAGGTATTGGATAACAACCACTTTATCACCGAGAATTTCAGCGTGGGTGAGATCGTCGAGGTCAGGACCTCCAGCGATGGACTCCTCGTGCAGATTAATCCCGGAATGAGCGAGGCGACGATCCTGGCCGCAGCCAACGACGGGAATGACACGCAGGGGACGATCGTCGCGATGGAGGTTGGCGACGAGTTCGAAGATGGAGTTCCGACGACGGCCCGCCGGGCCTTCTTCTTCCTGCACGCCTCGCACATTTACCTGGAGAACTACACGTTGGCGGGCGTGGAGTTGGTTGACCGGGTGTTCCAGTGGGCGCTGATGGAGCCTCCGTCACCCAACCCGGTGGACCAACAACTGTGGACGTTCTTTGAATGAAGGAAGATAGGGAACCATATCCGGGGTCAAGTTTGAACGGGCAAAAAACGCACAATCGAGCGGGGAGCGCACGGCCCAATCGCGTCTGTGGTTTGAGAATTTACGACGCGGACCGGACTCTCCAGCACTTGGCAGTCGGTGCTGACCCGCCTAGCGCGGCTCAAATACGTTGCAGGGGTTGACGGAAGTTGACGGCGTCTGGGGGTGGGGGTAGGAGCGAAGGGGGATATCTGGTCCAACGCTCCCTCATTCTTGCCTGTTTCCTACTGACCTATTTTCAACACCAGTGGGTAATCTCGAATGATCAGATCGGGAACAATCGTGCGTCCGTCGTGGAGCTCAAACTTCAAGGATTGCTCGTAGCCATTGAGGAGGTCAACGCCCGATAACTCCTGAGCTTCAATGTTTTCGATGGTGACCGTGATCTTCCGTCCCGGGTGGTCCCGAATCCCCAGGGAGCCATAAGGCGGCCATTAAACTTCCGTCCGGCAGGCGGTAACCGTAGTCTTCGACGGGATCTTTCGTGTCGAATAATAGAGCCAGGTTCACGGGCCGGCCGCCCCGACCACGAGGTCGATTGGTAAAGCAGACTTGTGGGCGCCTCTAAAAATTTAGTCCCGGTAGGGACGACTGGAAACCGTATTTTTAGAGTTTAAAGGTCCGGCGAGCTTGTCCCAGCGATGCCTCTCCGCTTGCAGAGCCTCTTCGAGCATAGACAACCGAGCTTCCAGCGCCTCGATCTTCGCATCTTTCTCTTGGACCACCTGATAAAGCCCCTGGATGGCCGCCAGCACTACGCCGTCGGCATCGACTGTGCCGATGTGGCGTTCCGAAGCGCCAAGCCCGAATGCCGCCATGAAGTCCTGCGCCGTCGGTCCGACATGG
This sequence comes from Candidatus Sumerlaeia bacterium, assembly GCA_963580245.1. Lineage (GTDB taxonomy): Bacteria > Sumerlaeota > Sumerlaeia > MVZB01 > MVZB01 > CAUZJO01. Next base: position 3,743 of record CAUZJO010000229.1, read on the forward strand.
CAGACTTGAGGGTCGTCGCTGCCCCGGTATCGCCTGGTTGAATTCCTTTGCATGCGGCTCCTCACGGTGAGAAGATCCTCTCAGGATTGGAAGG
>CAUZJO010000230.1:0-3835 GCA_963580245.1 Candidatus Sumerlaeia bacterium
CCTCTTTTTTGCTCTCACCCATCAGATCTCTCAACTCTTGCTGCTCGAACATCGACTTCAGCCTTTATTCATCGGCCATTTGAAAAATTATACCATGACTTTCTATTTCTCAAATGGGAAATATGGGTGTTATTCTCTCTGGATAACGTGTCGTTTGAATTGACCAGGACCGGCCATAATCTCTCCCGCCCCAGTGACCCCTGGCTGGCGAGAGACCGGCGTAGCACACATTCCCACGGCACGGCCCCACCATCTTTGCCATCACGATCAGACATCGCCGTCAGCCAGCGTATGGTCCCACCGCTCCCGCTCTCGCTGCTCACCAAACCACGCACCCGGATCGGCCTTCAGTTTGGCGTAGGCCTCATTGGTTTTTTTCAGGATCAGGTGTCGGCGGTAGGACTCGACGGCGTCGGCGAGGATGGCCTGCATGCTGCGGGCTTGCCGCTTGGCGATCCGTTCCAGCGTCGCATGGGTCTTCTGGTCGATTCTGACTGTCTGAGTCGGCACCGTGACGGATTCCTCCACGGACTTGTATACCATTTTGGTAACCCTAATGTCAACGCGTGGCTTATCTTGAAAGCCGACCGGGCCGGTCGTGCATCGCCCTCGGTCCCCTTGCTCCTTGTCCAACTCGGCGGTTTGGTTTAGGCTCGTAAGATGACGTCTCCCCAAGCAGCCCTGTCGGCCCCCGTAGTGCCTCCCGAGGCCCGGATCGAGCGTCTGCCCACGCGGCTGATCAATCAGATCGCGGCGGGAGAGGTGGTGACGCGGCCGGCGGCGGCGGTCAAGGAACTGATCGAGAACAGCCTGGACGCCGGGGCCGCGCGCGTCGAGATCAGCGTCGAGGATGACGCGCTCAGCTTCTCGGTGCGCGACGACGGACGCGGGATGGGCGAGGCCGACTTGGCGTTGTCGATCGAGCGCTACGCGACCAGCAAAATCCGCGAGCTGGACGACCTGACGCGGCTGGGCACGCGGGGGTTTCGCGGCGAGGCGCTCGCGGCGATCTCGGCCGTCTCGCGCATGGAGGTCGTCACGCGCACGGCCGACACCGACACCGGCCTGCGCCTGCGCGTCAGTGGCGGCAAGGAGCCCAAACTCGGGCCCCGCGCGGCAAACGTCGGCACGAGCGTCACCGTCCGCGATTTGTTCTTCAACACACCGGTGCGGCTCAAGTTCCTCAAGCGTAGCGTCGCGGAATGGGGGCATATCCTGCAGGCGGTCGTGCGTCAGGCCCTGACCCGGTCCGACGTGGCCTTTGCCGTTCGCTGGCGGGGGCGACCCTATCTGGACCTGCCGGCGGGCCAATCGCTTCGCGACCGATTGGCGCAGATCCTGCCCGGCGAGGCCGCCGGTGAGCTGCTCGAGATCGAGGCGGAACTGCACGGGGTGCGCGTCACGGGGGCCGCCGGCGGCCCGGGCGCCACGCGACGCGACCGGCGGCATCAATATTTCTTCTGCAACCGCCGTCCGATCCTCTTTCGTCCGCTGACGTTCGCGATGGAAGAGGCCTACAAGGGCCTGATCATGACCCAACGCTATCCGATGGCGGCGATCCTCATCGATGTCCCCGGCGAGATGGTCGACGTCAACGTCCATCCCACCAAGGAGCAGGTGCGGTTTCAGAACGAGGCGCTCATCTCGGGGGCGGTCCACCGGGCGGTGCTCGAGGGATTGCGCGCGGCCAACCTGGTCCCGCGTCTGCAACTCGCGATGCCCGGCGCCGCCCTGCAAGGGCCTCTCAAGCCCCCGGCGCAAGGGGCGGCCGCGCGGCGGCAGACCCCCGAACCGGCGGCCGATCAGGGCGCGCATCAAACCCAAGCCGACGCGCCGCCGTTATATCAGCAAGCAGGGGTCGACCAGCGGGTGATGCGGATGGACTCGCCGACCGTCGCGGCCAGCGCGCCGCCGGTGCCAGGCAGCCAACTGGATTTCGTTCCGGGTTTCGGCCTGGGGGGTGGTGAGAAGAACGCCGGGGTCGATACTCAGCCCGCCGCCGCCGCTGATTCCACGCAAACCGCCGAGCCGGCCGCGCAAGACGAGGCGGCCCTCATCCAGCGTCTGCGCCAAGCGTCTCAACCGCCGCGCGCGGTCGCCCAGCTCGCCGAGACTTACATCCTGGCCGAGGCGGGGGCCGACGGGATGCTCGTCATCGATCAGCACGCCGCCCACGAGAAGATCCTCTATCTCGAATACAATCACCAGGTTGAGGCGGCGCGGGGCGGCGTCGAGGTGCAGCCGCTGCTGGTCCCCCATTCGCTCGAACTCTCCGCGGACGAGGGGCACATCCTCCAGTCGCTCATCCCGGCGCTGGGCGAAGCGGGGTTTGACGTCGCGCCGTTCGGCGGTCAGACGTTCGTTGTTCAGGCGGTGCCGGTGCTTTTCGATCGGATTGATCCGGCGGCGTTCGTGCGCGACCTGATCGATGAGATCGGCCAGGGCGACTTGCCGCGCGAGATGCGGCGGCTGCGCGAACGCATCCAGGCCCGCGCCGCCTGCCGCGCCGCCGTCAAGTCGGGCGACCGGCTCGGCCTGGACGAGATGCAGCACCTGCTCGAGGACCTGCTCCACACTGAAGACGCCCTACGCTGCCCCCACGGCCGCCCCACCGTCCTGCTGCTCACCCGCGACCAACTGGACCGGCAGTTCGGGCGTATCTGAAATTCTAAACTCGCCGATTCGGAACTTGACCGTGGGTGCACCGCGACCCATCAGCGTTGTAGGCGGGGAAGCGCGCCACCATTCGGATCAGCCCGAGCTTCGAGCTCAGCGGGACCCGCCCACGAAGCCGAGCGTTTCGAAGAACCAGATGTCGCCCTCGCTGATGGTCCCGTTGGTCGGGTCGTAAATCGTTTCGCGTGATTTGGTCAGGCCCCAGTTTTGGCGGTCGGGCCCGTAAGAATAGATGGCCCAGCGGGTCTGACGGAATGCGTATTGCGGGTAATTGCGCCACACACGCCCGCCGCCCCACCACTCGCCGATCGAAACGCCGCTGGTCGTTCGGCCCGGAAGCGGCACGGGACCGACGTAGAGCCAGTTGAAGCTGCTGCCCTCATCGATATCCGCGTGGTGGAAAATGTCTTCGGGGATCGTCGTTAAGTAGGAGATGGGCGAAGTCAGGAACTTGCCGGCGCCGTCGTGCGTCGGCTCCAGCCAGATGTACCAATACGATCCCGGATAAGACAGGTCCGGATAGAACTCGGAAAAGTAATGCGTGTAGTAGGCGCAGGGGATCGGCTGATTGTTGTCAACCGTATAGGCGATGATGGCATTGCCGACGGTCTTCATGTTGGCCATCAGGTGGGAGACTCTGCTGCGCGTCTGAGCCTCAAGAAAATTGGGCACCGCGATCGCCGCCAAGATCGCGATGATGGCGACCACGATGAGCAGTTCGATCAACGTAAACCCTGATTTGGTTCGCCGCATGGTCATTACCTCATCCTTTCGCCGCGAATTCGTCGTCCGTGATAAAGACTCCATGGTCGCTCGATTCCAGGACCGACATCAACTTAAATTTTGGGATTCAGCCATCCAGGCCGCCGATCTCGGTGTCAAAATCTCTCTCATGCCAGGGCCTGTTGGGCGGCTTGTTCAGGATAACGCCCCTGGGAATCGGCCGGCCGACTCAAAACCGCCCGGGGATATGATTGCCGGCCAAATCCCCCGAAAGACTCGGCGGCGCTTGACCCGGAATGGGCCGATCGTGTATCCACCGACATTTCCCATTTTGCTAACCAAACCGTTCGATCCTCCAAATCTTTGAGTGGATCAGCCCACCGTGCCTGGCCAAAGGCAAGGGATTTGACCATGGATTCTGGCCGAAGAAGCTCTT
>CAUZJO010000231.1:0-3821 GCA_963580245.1 Candidatus Sumerlaeia bacterium
GGCGGATAACGAAAAAATCGGAGAGACTCGCGAAGGAGAAACGTCGCCATGAAACGGGAAAGCTTGCATTCGCTAACGTGTTGTTCGGACTATCTGGAGACGTGGCTGGGAAGATCTGATCGTTCGGGACTCCCGGTTGATGGCAAGCAGTCGGCCGTGCATATCCCCAGATTGACCCGCAGGGACTTTATGCGGGTTGGGGGCGTGACGGTCGGGGGCTATTTCCTGATGCCGCTGCTTCAACCGCGCAACGTCGAGGCCACGGAAAAGGTCGAACCACGCGGCGGGGCCGAGATCGCCATTGTGCTGTTCCTGTTCGGGGGCCCGCCCCAGATGGACACCTTTGACGTCAAGGAGGGAGCTTGGACACCCGAGGACTTGGACATCCAAACGGTCAAACCGGGGCTCCGCATGCCGGTGGGGTTGCTGCCAAAGCTTTCTAAACAGACCGACAAATACGCCATGGTTCGCTCGCTGGAATCTTGGGAGCGCGAACACGGCCGAGGGGCGTATTACGTGCAAGTGGGCAAGCTGAAGAGCCCCGCCCGGACCGCGGAGATCCCATCGGTCGGCTCGGTCGTGGCCTACGAAACCGCGAGCCGGCGCAAGGAGAGCGATTTCCTACCCCCCTTCATCTCCATGAATATGATGCCTTCGATTCTGATCGGCTCCGGTTTGCTGCCGTCTCAATTCTCGCCCATGGCCTTGGGATCGGCGGATGAGAAATATGTTCCGCCGCCATTTGTGCTTCCCGAGGAGGAAAAAGCGGTCTTCGAGCGCAGGCGGCTGCTGCTCAAACAGATGGACCGGACATGGCGCGACCAGGATCCCCATCGCGGCCCGATGCTCAACGATCTCCATCGGTCTTACCAGGACGCTTATCCGATTCTGGACAATCCCAAGACCGCCCCGATCTTTAACATCAAGCCCGAGGACCACGAGCGCTACGGCGCATCCGGACTGGGCGATGCTTGCGTGATGGCGCGCAACCTGGTGCAGGCCAACGCGGGAACCCGATTCATCTTCATCGCTCACGGCGGCTGGGACCTGCACGCCGACATTTACAATAAATCGAGCGGCGTCTATGGACAGTGCGCGGAGTTGGACGGAGCCCTGGCCAATCTGCTGGTCGATCTGGAGTCGCAAACCGACGACCAAGGGCGGCGGCTGATCGACAAAACCTTTATCACCGCCATGGGCGAGTTCGGGCGCACCCCCGGCAAGCTGAATCCGGGCAAGGGGCGGGATCATCACCCCTATGCCAACGTGGCCCTGTTTGCCGGCGCCGGCGTGAAATCCAAGGTCCTTGGCGTCACGAATGACTCGGCGGGCAAGGTCGTCGATCCGCAGTGGCACAAAGGGCGATCCATTTATCCCGAAGACGTCTTCGCCACGCTGTATTCGGTCATGGGAATCGACTGGACCAAGAAAATCACCCAAACGCCCTCGGGCAGGGCATTTGAATACATCGAGAACTTCACGACGAAAGGCATCACGAGGTTCGGCGAGATCCCGGAACTCTTCGCCTAAGGGGGCGACGTTAGCCTCTCATTCAATCCATTAAAGGAGATGCGGGCCGACTATTAGAGGTGCCTCAAAGAATTCAGTCCCGGCAGGGACGATTGCTTTCAGCCCGCCACGCAAGTGGCGGGAAATCAAACCGATAACGAATGGGAGTACCGTAGGGACGACTGCAAAACGGATTATTACCGGATCGCGATTCTTTTGTTTTCCGGCCCCGCGTCGCTAGAGGCGGGAAATGCCGTAACCACGATTGATGGAGGAACCCGATGAGAACGATGACGAAATGGGCCTGTTTTCTATTAGGTCTAAGCGTGATAGCCGGGCCACAAATCGGTTTGGCCGCGCAGGATGATTACCTGGACAAGACCCTGCCAAGAGATATCCCCGTCGCTCCCTACGAGGGTGAGCGCTATGAGAGCGTGGTCCCCGATACCTTCGATCTCGTGGAATACGCCGACCGGGCAATCAACGCCATGACGCGTTGCGTGGCGCCGGAGTGGGACTACGAGCAATACACGGGCATCCGTCCCCATAACAATCCACCCGTGTTAAAACTGGGCGGTAATGGCTTGGTCAATATCAATCCTAAATTTCTGGAGGCGCTCCCGGGGATGCGGGTGATGACGGGCAGCACCACCAATCTCGACATCGACGGCAAGTTGATGGGCAGTATCGTTCATGTGACCGGCCAGGATGGGCTTTGCTACACGCCCATCGAAAACCGACCCTGGGCTTTGATTGACGAGGTCACGAAGAAAATCGGCAAACCGAACGCGGATATCTTCGGTGAAGGACGCCAACTTCTGGCTTATGCCGTGTGGTACCAGCATGATGGCAACCCCTTGTGGAAGGAGCTGGCGGAAAGAAAGATTCGTTCTCTCTCGGCGATGACGATTGACAAGGAAGGGACCAGCTACTTCCGGCAAGGCCGGGGCTACACGCCGTGGGACGAGGATCGGACCGGGGGAGCCATCGTCGCGATTGCCGATCACGGCGTTTACGACGAGGGCATGACCGGATCGCCGGCGACTTACATGGCCGGTTTCATTCCTCAAGGCACTTCCAATTGGTATCGTCTGACCGGCGACAAGAGCGCCTTGGAATTGGGCGCCGGGTTGGCGAATTATCTCTCGCAACATGGCAAGATGTTGGAAGAGGATACGGGTCGCGTTCTCGCCGATCATGATACGCACGTCACCCATTCGCTCCTTTCGAACCTGGCGTATGCCCTCGCCGCGCAAGACATGGAGATGATCAAGTGGGTCAAGGGAGGGTTCGAGTATCTGATCAAGGAAGATGGGCCGGATGAAGATCGGTATCTCAAGGCGGGGCATAACAGGAGGGGCACCGGAATTTTGATCAGCGATCCGACGTGTTCATGTTTCGTTGCCGATATGATCAACATCGCCATCATGCTGTCTCAAGCGGGCGAGGGCGATTACTGGGAGGAAGTGGATGGCTGGGTGCGCAACACGCTTGCAAATCTTCAGCTTAAGGAGTCCGACGTTGAGCGGATCAAGGCCATGCCCGTTGAATACAAGAAGGACCTCGAGCCGGGCCAAGTTCAATTGGAGGACGCCGCCGACCGGGTTCTCGGAGCTTGGTACCACTCCTTGAACATGCCTAATCGAAACACCGCCATCGGATGTTGCGGGGGCAATTGTTCACGGGCCCTTTATTATGTCTGGGACAACATCGTTCAGTCCAGCGGCGGGGTCCTCGAGGTGAATTTGTTAATGAACCGGGCCTCGCCTTGGGCCGATATCAAGAGTCATCTGCCCTACGAAGGCAAGGTCGTGATCGAAATGAAGAAACCCATGAGCAATGTCCTCATCCGCATTCCTGAATGGGCGAATTGGAATAAGGTTGATTGTAGAGTCCATGAGGAAACACGGGAATATACGTGGTCGGGCGGCGCCATCAACATCGGAAAGGCAAGCGCGGGGGACCAAATCGTCGTGGAGTTTCCCATCAGGCTACGGACGATCGATGCGGTCATCAATGGGGAGCGTTGCAAGGTGCAATTGAAGGGCAACACGATCGTTCAGGTTACGCCTGACCTCGGCCTACCGTTGGCGCATCACAAGCAGTACCTCGCTGACAAGGCCCCTCTCAAGGAGGTCTCGCGTTTCGTTTCAGCGGAGCGGTTTGTCTGGTAGAAAGTCGATCTTGAAAAAGCCCTACTCAAGCAGCCCAGCCGATCAGAGCTGAACTCGGGTGAACCAGAGGCATCCGTTTTCGACTCGTGATTTGCGCCAGACGCAGCAAAAGATAATGAAAAACCGCCGCGTGGGCCA
>CAUZJO010000232.1:0-3708 GCA_963580245.1 Candidatus Sumerlaeia bacterium
TACATGGGCATGTCAGAGACGGATTTGAACAAAATCAATCCTCCGTATCGTGCGATCACCCGAAAAATCACCCGACTGAAGCAAGTGCTGCGGAAAATGGGCTAGCGCGGGAGCCTACGCGCTGGTCGGGATGGGCGCGATTGTGGCCGCGGGCACTCATGCTCCGATCACCGCCATTCTGATCATTTTTGAGCTGACCAACGATTACAAGATCATCCTGCCGCTCATGATAAGCTGTATCATTTCAACTTTGTTGAGCACGGGGTTACAGAAGAGTTCGATCTATACGCTCAAATTGTTTCGGCGAGGTGTTGACATACGTCAGGGACCGCAGCTTGATGTTCTTAAGCACGTGAAGGTCAGAGAGGTGATGCGGCCCGAGTTCATCGCAGCCGGCCCTGGTGAGGACTTGATGGCTATTCTGGCCAAGTTTCGGGGCGGTTCCCATGCTTCCCTATTCGTCGTCGAAGGCGACGACCTGTTGTTGGGGATCGTCTCGATCTATGACATTCGACCGATCATCGACGAAGCTCCCATGGTTGGTTCACTTCTGGTCGCCAGCGATTTGATGGCGACGTGCAATATCGTGCGTGTGAGCCCGGACGACACACTTGACAAGGTGATAAAGAACCTCGGACAGTATCGGGGGGAGATGCCGGTCGTGGAAGATGGCCGACTCGTTGGTGCCATTTGACCCGAGGACGTGATCAAGCGTTACAATACCGAGGTGTTTAATCGTGATATGGCTCAATCCGTGATGATGTCCGTCGGCGATGGGTTCGGTCCCGGGTGCGGATGGCCTTAGTCTGGCGACGATCGAGGTTCCTAGAGGACCTGTGGGCGAGACGTTGTCTCAAAGCGAAGTTCGGGGGCGGTATGGGATTACTGTGGTGTTGATCAGGCAGAAGGGCGACGGAGTAGAAAAACTGATGAACGCCGTGCCCGGGCCGGACTACGTTTTCCGAGACGGCGATCAGATGCTCGTTATTGGTCAGGAGGAAGCGATCAGCCGTCTACATCAGATGGTTTGACGCCAGGAAGGCTGGCTTGGATCTTCGGTGGCAGAGGTGGAGTGGACTAGGGAAATGTGTCGCCTCGGATACTCACATGATGCCGAGTTCGATGGCTGGGGAACGAACCTTACACAGGAAGAGAACCCCCCAACAAGGCAACGTAGCGGATGGCGCTTCGCGCCGCCGTTGATCGCCAAGCTGTTGGGCTGCAAATCTGCGACGGGTCTCCCAAGTCGACAGCAGCTGGCGCGAGTTGATCAAGAATATGTGGGGCCGTCGACCGCTTACCAGTTCATTTCGTCGCGCGGGACGAAGCGTCGGTGGCGGACGAAACGGGGAGTGTCCTCGCGGTAGTCGCGGCGTGTGTAGAAGGGGTGAACGATCCAGTTCTCGGCTTGGATCTCGTCCTCGCGGCCGAACATCCAGTTGGTAACCATCGGCGTGGTCGTGCCGACCATGTCGCGCGGCCAGATGTTGACAATGTCGAAGCCCTTAATATCCAGCGTGTAGGTCTTGTCGCGGCGAGCGTCGGGCAACGGTCGTCCGTCGCCGGCCAGGCGCACCTCGATGGTCTCGCGCACCGTCCGGCGCCATAGCGGGAACTGGACGGTGACGGTCCGTCCGGCTTGGACAGGTCCAACTTCCAGATAGCGGCCCTGCATCGCGCACTCCCGCTTCTTTCCGTCCACCGTGCAGCTCGCGCCGGTCGCCTCCTCGACCCACGAGGGGATGCGCACCAGCAGCCGCCCTTCCCTCTTCATCTTCACGTCCACGCGCCCGGTGTAAGGCAGGTAGCTATGGACGTCGGCCCACTGACTGGCGCGGTTGAGCAGCAGGTTCAGCTGCAGCTCACCGTCCCTCTCCGTCAGCGCATGGCGCCAGACGTGGTACAGTGCACGGGCGGCATTACCCGTGCAGCAACCGGTCGAGACTGGTTGGAAGAAGCCACTGGCGGCGGCCAGTCCGCTGAATGTCCCGATCATCCGCGCGGCGACGTCATCGGCGCTCTCATAGGGCGGGCGCAGCGGGCCGCCTTCGGGATGCTGCTCGGCCAGGCGTTCGAGCCACCACCCATCGGTGATTTGGGTGGACTGGAGCTGATTGCGCACCGCGTGCTCCGCGTCCTCCCACCAGTCGCCCACGCCAGCGACCGACAGCTTGACCGCCAAGGCCGCCATGTCGCCCACCTGGCACGGCTCCATGCACGCGTGGCGCGTCGGGTAGAGCTCCGGGTACCATCCCATCCGCGGGACCCCCTGGGCGCGGCCAAATTCGTAGGCCTTGCCGATGAACTCGACCAACTCGTGATTGCTGGTGGCCAAGCCCAGTTCGAGCATACCGAACAGCATGTGGGTCGTACCGTGGAAATGGACCGGAGTAAAGCTGCCGTCGGGCTCGAACATACCCGAGTGATGAACCAGGAAACGCGTGAGCTGCTCACCCAAATCACGCGCGGGCGCGTAGCCGGTGGTGCGCCAGGCGTTGGCCAACCCGCTGATGATCGTCGACATCGTCATCGAGGTGGTGAAGGGGTGAGGCTTCTCGCGCGAGGGGGCGCCGTCGTCGGATTTGCGCTCGAAGAAGTAGCAATAGTCGCCCTCGTAGACGGCGAGCGCGGCGAAGCCGTCCACCATGCGCTCGATGGCCTCTCTGAAGACCTCGTCCGGGTGGCGGCTGTGCCAGCAGCACAACGCCGACAATGCCCGGCCGGCCGGCCAACTGTTGTAAATCTGCTTTGCGGGGCCGTCGGGCCGGAAGTCATCCCAGGGGGCACCCTCGACAGGGATATAGTAAAGCCCGTCCTCGGGACTGAGCATGTGGAACAGGACCTCCATCATCCGCTTGTCGATCTGGAGGCTCTCGTCGCTCCCCGATGCCGTGCGCAGCAGCGGTAGGGTCTCGATCCATTTCGGTTGCAGGCCGTTATAGTCGTTGTAGCTATGCTCGAGGACGAGGCGTCCGCCCTTGAGCTTGCCCATCCAGTTGTAGGACTCGTAGTCGGCCAGCGGGTCGAGGGAGGCGGTCATGCCGTGAACGGCCAGCGCGCAACGCTCGGCCAGGTCCAGCGTGTCCGGCACCTCATCCTCGTAGTATTCGCCCTCGAATGGCGGGTACTCAATAACGGGAATTCTGTCGCGAACATACCCGATGCCCGAGCCGGTGAGGCCCCCGCGGCCGGGAAGGACGGGCCCGGTCTTGAGATCGGCCGGCTTTTCATTGGAGGCTCCCGGGTAGCCCCGCCCATCTTTGCGCCCTTCCTCCCCGCGCGCCGCGAAGCCCGCCAGGATCAGGCAGACCAGAACCAAGAACCTGATCGCTCCGTGATCTCTATTACACAAGTCGATGTCCATCATCGCGCGAACCTTGAGAGTGAGCTTGCCAGCGACATCCCTAATCTACGGGAAGGAGGTCCTCTCCACAACCGGGAAGCCACCGTCGGCTCACACCTCTCCATTGACGAACGTCAACCTCTATTCGCTTGGGCGACGATTAGAGTTCTCGTTACCCGGGAGTGAAGGAGATGGGGTGGCTTCCAGGGCGCCGAGATTACCCGATTGCCCTTACTCGTTAACCCATTTTCCGCAGCACTTGCTTCAGTCGGGTGATTTTTCGGGTGATCGCACGATACGGAGGATTGATTTTGTTCAAATCCGTCTCTGACATGCCCATGTAGTGCAGACCACCCCCTTGCCAC
>CAUZJO010000233.1:0-3647 GCA_963580245.1 Candidatus Sumerlaeia bacterium
TATATGAGTAATCAGACCCTTGTCTACGCGATGACAGGTGGGATTGGCGCTCGTTTGACAAATTCGGAAAAGCGGGCGCACCTAGCCGACATCGGACGGGGACACCTTACTGATGATATCTGTGTGCAAGAATTAATGCCGCCGGAAGATTGACCTTAAAGCGGACACCGCCGAATGACCCGCCTCATCATCCCCGCCCTTGTCGCGTTGCTGGTCAGTGGACCGGCGTGGGGTGAGACGGTCAAGTTCGAGGACTTGGCGGCCCCCCTGGACCGGGACGGGCGGCCCCCGGAGTAGTTCACGGCCCACCCGAACATTGGATGACCGGGGGTGCCAATCCCTGCCAACGTGCCTTCGAAGCGGTTACTCTGAATTAAGCCCGAATCTTGGAGTCATTATGGCTTCAATCTTCCATTTCTGAAACGATACAAGCTATTGTAATAAGATATTGAAATGGAAATAAATCCTTCCATAGTGTTTCCCAAAAAAGAGTAAGAGGCGAGCTGTGACTTGGAAAACAAAATATAGATCTTTCTACTACAAGGAGGCACCAGAGCCTGCGAATATCGTCCTCAAAGTTGATGAGACTGCGCTCTTGGTTATTGACGTTCAGGAAACCTATCTTGCACCATCCAGCAAAGTGGAAGAGCAACAGCGTTGGAAACCGTTCCTTGAGAGAATGAACAAAACAGTCATTCCCAACACGGCAACCCTTTTGCAAACTTGCCGCAGCCGCGAGATAGAAGTCCTGTTCGCCCGAATTGCTTGTCTCAAAGAAGATGGCAGGGATCGCTCAATTAGTCAGAAAAAACCTGGTTGGAATTACCTTCTTATGCCAAGGGAATCCAAAGAATCTCAACTCGTGCCCGAACTTGCACCGGTGGGTGATGAAATTGTTCTTTGCAAAACCACTGACAGCGCCGTAACTGGTACGAATTTACGATTGATTCTCCACAACATGGGGATCAGAAACGTAATCGTTGCTGGTATTTTCACAGATCAATGCATTTCGTCCACCGTCCGCAGCCTAGCCGATGAGAGTTTTGATGTGATCGTTGTCGAGGATTGCTGTGCTGCGGGTACTGACGAGCTTCACGACAAGGAACTAGAGATCATTAATATGATTTATTGTCATGTGGTGTCACTTAAGGAAGTGAAGACGTTCTTGACGAAGTAACAACTCGAGGAAATCGCAACGTCAAGATATCCTTCACGAGAAGAACATCAGGCATTTAGTCGCCTTACCGGGCCTCGCTTTGGTAGTACCCTTGGGGGAAATGGATTTCGATGCCACTACCATCATCGGCCTTGTGGCCGCCGTTTTGACCACGGCGGCGTTCTTGCCGCAGGTGATCAAGACGTGGCGCACGCGCAGGACCCGGGACATATCACTCGGCATGTTTCTGGTTCTCTGCCTGGGCATCTGCCTGTGGTTGGTCTACGGGCTTTTGCGGGGCGACCTACCGCTGATCCTCGCCAACGCAGTGACGCTTGCCCTCGCCGGCACCATCCTGGTGTTCAAGCTGAAATACAAGTGAAGGGTGCCAGGGAAGGCAAACCCTGGTTTTCGATACAGACCGGCCTCACATCCAGAAATATTTCCCTGATCGGCATAATCGGCCTTACCTTATCCTACGCCGGCGCTTCGACGAATCCCTGCCGTAGTGGGTGGTCAGGTAATTGAGGATCAGGTTGCGATCCTCCGGGTCCAGGGGATCCATCTCCCGTTCCTCGACCATATCCACCAGGGACTCGTCCCAAGAGTCCCGGTTCAGGCCCTGCTGCTTGACGATGGCCAGCGAATGGCAGGCCTGGCAGGCGTAGAAGACCTCTTCGCGGCCCGGGCCCTTGGCAAGGCCACCGTATTCTTCGGCCTCCCCGGTCCCCGGCGCGATCCGCTCGGCCGCCAACGTGGCTGGGGAGAGGACTCCCCAGCCGGCCAACATGGCCACGATGATCGCGGCCGGAAGGAACCGCCTTGGCAGATTCAGGACGCGTATACCGAAATCCGGTGCATGGAGTTGTTCATGTAGCCCTTTGGGTTCCAGGCGATGGCGAAGGGCTGCATGCGGCCATGGATGTCCGTGGCCCGAGCCCAGATCTCGTAGTAGCCTTCCTGAGGCAGTTGCACCGTCTGCGAAAAATTCTGCCACGCATAGGGATTGGCCGGCGGATCCAGTTTCGCCCGGATCCAGGTAGCGCCGAAGTCGATCGAGAGGTCCAGCGCCTTGACCTTATGGTCGCCGGCCCAGGCATGCCCGTGCACCGTCACCGAACGCTCGCCCTTGGGCAGCTTGACGCCGCTCTCGGGCGAGGTGATCAGCGATTTAACCACCATCGACTCGATGAACACCATGGTCTTCTTATCCACCTTGGTGCCGGCGGCGACCGGGTGCGGCGGCAGCCGGTAGGCGGCGCCGGTCATTTTCGTTCCGTCGTGGACCACGTCGCGGAGCTGCATGCGGTTGAACCACTTGTGCGAGAACGAGCCCGGCCAGCCCGGGATGTGGAGCCTTAAGGGCGCCCCGTTCATGGGATGGATCGGTTCTCCGTTCATGGCGAAGGTGATAAGGTTGTTGGCATCCATCGCCTTCTTGATTGGCACGCCGCGCGAGATCGGCAGCTTCCCGGCCTTGCCGGAAAGATGGGTGTCGGCCCCGTAATGGGCGGTGTAGATGGCCTGTTTTTTGACCCCGGCGGCCTTGAGCACGTCGGCCAGGCGGACCCCGGTCCAATTGGCGCTGGCGACAGCGCCCAGCGACCATTGGTTGCCCTTGGCCTTGGGGTCGAAGAAGGAGCGCCCGTTGCCGCCGCACTCGATGCATATCTGGCGGGTAACGACCTCGAACTTGCTTTTGAGGTCGGCGATCGACAGCTTCAACGGATTGTTGACGAAGCCGTCGATGCTCAGCGTCCAGTTGTCCGCGTTCATGTCCTCCGGCGGGATGCCGTTGTTGCGGATGAAGTGCCGCGCGGTCGGCGTCACGTCGTCATCGAGATTATGCGCCGGCGTTTCGGCGTTGACCGGGCGGTCGTTGAGGACAGTCAGCCCCTGCTTGCCCTCGATCTTCATTCCGGTCGCGGCGATGGCCTCGGGAATGAAGCCGGACGGCATGTTGCGGTGGAACGGGATGGCGGCGCCGATCAGCGCCCCCATGGTCGCCAGGCCGGCCCCTTTCAGGAACCCGCGCCGGTCCTTGTGGGACACGCGCCCGAATACCAGCTCGTCGGCCAGTTTCGGGTCCTCGTTGTAGAGCTCGAAAAGGTCGACTTCCTTTTCGGCGGAAAGTGGAGTGTCTTTTGGCATGATACCTCCCCATTGAGATGTTTATTTGCCGGCCGCTCCCGGCAGCCGATCCGCAGCAGGATAAACGAATAAATGGGCCAACGGGTTTTTTTCCACCATCGCGGAGCTTTCTTGGGGTTGGCTCAAACCAATGATTGGTCAGGCGAGACAAGGCGCGCTTTTGTCGCGGCTCGCGCGCAACGCCACGCCCGATAGGCTTAACCGAATGATCCAAAAAATGTCCGCTTTTGGCTATTAGCGGACATTCAGCCACACCCTAAATTACGTCCGCTTAATCCCCGAAAGCGGACATCGGCATTTCAATAATTTACTGCAGAAATTCTTGAGGCGGCTTCCTCTG
>CAUZJO010000234.1:0-3639 GCA_963580245.1 Candidatus Sumerlaeia bacterium
CAACCTCGCCGAGTTCCGCCGGTTCGGGAGCGAGGGCTGCATCCAGCTCGCCCTCTGCAAGGTAATCCAACCAACGGCTCAAACGCCCCGGCAACTGGAAATACGTGTCGATCTCGTCGGTCATATCCATAAGCTCTCCAGCCGTCAGGACCGTGACCGGCCTGAAGGGCCTTTCTCCATCTGTCAGTTTGGTATTGTCCCCTTCATGCCAAGCGACTGCATTGCCCAACCATCTCATTATTCGGGCCCTCGCTTGAGAAAAGTGAACAGAGTGAACGCAGTGAACAGACTTTCCCCATTAAAATCATATTTATACATATACCTATATTCTGAGGAGGGTCGTGCAATTGGACTTAATAAAGAAAGTCTGTTCACTGCGTTCACTCTGTTCACTTTTCTCATCGTGCCTGATCCGCCTGGTCTGGAATCGTCCAGCTTATTCTGATCCCCCGGTAGCCGCGTGTCCGTTTCTTGGATGACGGGTTCTGCTCCGGGACGACACCCGGCAGCCTTTTCAACTCCATGCTAAATTTATTGCTGGCCATCGGTCGATGCCCGTTGTCATCCGCCCATCCACGGTATAACTGGTAAAGCTCCTTGAATGGGGTCCAGGCATCCGGGTCAAGCTCGCAGTAATCATCCGCCCAATTCATCACCGGGTTGTTGTGCCGTCGGTATTCGGCGACCTCCTCCTGCACCCGCTTGGGAATCTGAAAACGACCGCGCTCCTCCAGGTGTTTCAAGCCCACGTGCGCCCAGTTAAAGATGCCCGGCAATTCAGCCTGTAGCTTGGCGGACAGCTCGCGGTCCTGTTCCCCTTCGGCAAAAGTCCGCTCGAATCGGACGATAAGGAGCCGCCGGTAGAACCCTTCTGATTTGTCGTCAACGTGGAAAAGGTTGTTCGTTGCGATGGTGAAGCGGGCAAAGGGATGGAAGACGAACGGGTCCTTGAACTTCCGCTCGGCCTGGATGGGGTCGCCAGCCACAATCTGCTTGAAGTTTCCCTCCTCGATGGTGCTCTTGACCTCGGCCTCAACGGAGAGGTTGAGCAGCTTGCCGTGCAATTCAGCCAACGCGAAGGTGCGGGAGAGCGAATTGATAGAGACGGCGCTGACGTTTTCATCGCCGACCAGCGACTTGAGCACGTCGCAGCACACTGACTTCCCGTTCGCTCCCTCGCCGAGCATGATCAGCGCCTTGTGCTGGCGCGTGTCGGGGACGAGGCAGTATCCGAACCACTCCTGGAGCAGCTCGACCACCTTCGGCTCGTTGGGGAACCATTCGTCCAGGCATCGCAACCACGTCGGGCACTCCGCGTTGGGATCGAAGGTGATGGGAATCTGAGACGTCGATATAAAATCGGGGGAGTGAGGGAGGAGGTCCTTGTCTAAGTCGAGCAGGCCGTTCTTCAAGTTGATGATCCGGCCGCTCCGCTGAACAGCATCGGGTTCGATGGCGGTCTCAACTTCCAAGAGCTTCACGACTTCGGCCAGGTGGTTGCGCCTGACGGACGGGCCGATCATCTGAATCACGGTCCGTTCGTAACGAAAATCATCTCGTCTGCGATATACGCCGCCTTCGTATTCGTGGATGAAGCCGCCGGTATGGATCAGGCGGCAGTCCAGCTGGATGTTGCGGGCGACGTTGAGGGGGATCAGTTTGCCTTCAGCGGTCCAGATAGGTAGAAGATCTGACCCTGATTGATCACCCTGATCTGCTCTTTCGATCTTTCTCGGCTGGAAAGCCGGCGCGCTTTCAAGTGCTGCCCGGACCGCTTCGGTCCCCCCTCGCTTGGCGAGGTCATTCAGATCGAAACCGGACTTGACATCGGACGGCCACTCGACGATCCGAATCTGCTCCGCCGGGTATCCCGCTTGCTCCAGGGCCTCCGCCGTTGCCTGGTTCGCTTTCGCTCCCGCTTTGTCGTTGTCATGCGCGATGATGATCTTGGGGAACTGGTGACTGACCGCCCAATTGCACCAATTTTTATGCAGAACGGACTCGCCCAAGATCGGGCAGAATGCCGAATAGTCCGCCTGATGTGCCACCGCAGCTTTTTCCTCACCGCCAACTATGACGAGGGGTGTCTGCTTCGGTCCGCTCTTCTCGAAATCTGGTTGACCAAAGAAGATTGCAGGTGGTCCGGCGTCGGCCAGGTGCCCACCCTCGCGATATAGAACCCGGTTGGCCCTCTTGCCCCTGCTGTCTCTGGAGAGCGAGCGATACTTGAACATCACCTCGCCCTTCGGCCCTTGCCCCACGTAGACGATGCCGGGCCCGGCGGCGGCGGCGTAAACCCGCCACGTATCCGGGATCGTGTCCCGGTTGATGCCGTATTCCTTGTCGAGGACACTCAGGGTTTCGGTGTCCTCGGAGGCGTGGGGCCAGGAGAAGAAGTCTCGGAGGGCCGCTTCGCAGTCCGACCACGCGTATTTTGACCTGGAGGCAGTCTCTGAGCTGCTTTGAGGCGTTTCGCAGGTGGTTGAGTGCCCAACCGCCCCTCCGGCTAAAGCGCGATCAGATGGGGGATGAGGGTCACATGGCGGCAGCGGAGCTGCTGAAGCCTCTCCCCGCTCACAAATGAGCTGCGGCGCGACAATCCCCGCCGCGAACAGCTTGGCTTCGACGAAGTCACACCCCCGCATCTTCTTGATGACCTCGAAGATGTCGTCGCATGATCCTTGGATGCAGCTGCATAACGCGCATTTCTTCTTCTCGTCCCACCGCCAGCTTGGATGGCGATCATCATGGTCGGGGTATGGGCATTGTTGATGCTGACGCCCCGCACAGGGGTCGATGCCGAGAGCGGCGAGGATGGACTCCTCTTGTCCGGCGATTTTGGCCTTGAGGGCATCGGTGTCGACGTGTTCGGTCTTCATGATTTAAGCCCCGCCTTCACGCCGTGAGTCTGTGATGCGCGTCGTTGGAAGAGGTGCACCGGAGAGAGTCCATCGCTGCGGTGCTGCGCCAATTGCGCATCCCATCGCTCCTGCGGTGGCCGCGGACGACGGGGATCAATTTTGTTGTTGCGTGATGGTCCGCTGCCACGGGAACGCCAGCCACGTAGCGTCTTCACGGATAATCCCAGCCGGACCGCCGCGTCATGTTCATTGATTAACCGTGTTGTTTTTAGAAGTTCGTGCATTTGGTTCTATGCCTCCTCATAGCTCTGAATTCAGCATAGCCCAATGCGCCGTGGGAACCAGTCCATTCATGGTAGTAAAAATTGTCCAATTTTATCCCATTTTTACTACCTACGCGTTGTCGATGGTCAGGGTCTGCGGGCCGTCAAGGCCCAACTATCGTGCCCAAGGGCAGCGGACTGCGGCTGACCTAACGGCAGGACCAGCGATCTCGCTTCATGAAGTAATACGGCGAGGTCCAGGGCTTGACATGAAGACAGCGCGTCGGGCGCGAGGTTTGGGTGACGACGTAGGACGGGCCCCACAGGGTGGCGTAAACCAAGATGAAGCGGGCGAAGCCGAGTTGCGTAAAGAACCGGAAGAATTCTCTAAAAGGTCGAGAAGAAGAGCAGGATCAGTCACCAACGGAACCTCTTGAACCGGGGTAAAGAGTTCTTATACGCAAGATTCTCCTGTAACCTCTCTCCTTATTCAAGGGCTCGATGGTTCCCAGATT
>CAUZJO010000235.1:0-3534 GCA_963580245.1 Candidatus Sumerlaeia bacterium
ACAAACGTTTCGCCGACACCGTCGGGAACCGCGCAAAGCTTGACCTGCACGCCCGAAATCGCTTCGGGCCACGCTTGTTCCAACAGATGATGCTCGAACTTCTTGAGCATCGACTTGGGCGTGCCCAGCAGGCGACATGTCCATGATCGCGGCAGGGCTGGCGGCCGGAGTGCCCATCGACCTGCTTGCCCGCGATGGCCTCGCGCCCCTTCACTGGGCTTTGGCGTGCGATGACCCTGCGATCATGTCCCTCCTTCTCGACTGCGGTTCTCCGGTTGACGTTCAATCCGGCGAGGGCGCCACACCCTTGATGAACGCTGTCCAGCGTGCGAGCCTTGAGGAGGTAGCCTTCTTCCTCGATCGTGGGGCCGATGTGAACGCGCGCGATCGGCGTGGCTTCACCGCGCTACACCGCGCAGCGGAGGCGGCCAACTGATACTCGACTATCAACCTTGAGCGACCATGTGGAGCAAGCCACAATAAGAAGCGGCCGGTCAACTCATGACCGGCCGCGCTTATTTTCAGTTTTCAAGGGCTTGACTCAGGATGACCCTCCGGTCGCATCATTCAAAGAACGTCCACAATTGCTGGTCCACCGGGTTGGGGACATCTACCGGCTCCTCCAGACCCAGCGCCCAGGTGAACACCCGGTCAATCAACTCCACGCCCGCCGCCGTGTAGTCTTCCAAGTAAACGCCAGTGGAATGCGGGAACATGAAGGCCACGCGGGCCGTCGTCGCCACATCGTCCTCGAACTTGTCGCCGACCTCCATCACGACGATCGCCCCTTGGGTGTCGTCACCGTCATTGGCCGCGGCCAAGATCGTCGCCTCGCTCGTCCCGGGATTAATATGGACGAAGATCCCAACGTCGGATGTCCTCACCTCGACGATCTCACCCACGCTGAAATTCTCGGTGATGAAGTGGTTGTTATCCAGGATCTTGATGTTCTGAATGTCCGACGTCGCGGCGCCGAACGCGTCGGAGCCGAACAGCGCGCTCGTCAGCCCGCCCAGCTCGTTCATGATGAACGGCACGTCGCTCTTGCGGTATTCCTCCATAAACGGCACGGTCGTGCCCGAACTCCCACTCTCGCTGACAAAAATCAAGTCGTGCGTCAACGCATCGGCCACGTTCTGAGCCTCTTGATTGACGACGTTCACACTATAGCCCAGCACATTTTCCAGACGGTCGATGAGCAGACCCTCGGACTCGTGCGGCGCGGCGGCGGTGCCGGCGGAGACGAAATAAATACTGGGCTCGCCAACACCGCCACCGCCGGCGTTGGCGTTAATGATCAGCTTCGGAGAATTATCATCGTTGCCGCCGTCATGCCAATCCACGGCATCCGCGCTTTCCCTGGGAGGCAACGCTTGATCGCTATCCGTTTCCATTCCTGAATTCAGTCGAAACTGAGTCCTCCCGGCCGTGTTAATGAAAGAAAGGCACTCGGGCTTGATGGGGATGCGAAGTTTCTCGTCCAGGGCGGTTTCGGTCATGCCCCAATCATTGTTAACAACGTCGGCGCAGTCCTCGGCGTCCGCCGGCGCGTCAAAGTCGGCAAGCAGGATGTCTGCATCGTCATTGAACAGACCGCTTTTGATATCCATCGTGGGACCCAAACCATCTGGGTCCTCGTTTTCATTTTCGCCCCAGACCGATCCAGCGGTGGCACGGGTTAATTCGATCTCCGCCGAAGTGATCGTGACGCCCGCGAGCGAAGTTGTATCGAACGATAGGATGCTGTTGTAAGTTCTGGCGAAGCCGTCATCCCCTAGTCTGATGACGTCGAGGTACGCGAAGTCATCGTTCCGGATAAACCCGTCCTCATCATCAATCGACTCCAAGACGATGGGGTCGCCGCCGGGACCGGCGAAGCAAACACTCATTCCTGAAATCAGGACAACCAAACTCATGCTCAGTAGACTTGTGATGCGAGTCATGTGTCTTCATCTCCTTAGGTATTGCGTATCCAGCGGGGATCGAATGGTAATCGGTGCCCCTCGAGGCCGATTCATAACACCCCGATCGCATGGACGCATGTTCAATTTGCAACCCGCGCATCGAAGACGTTAGCGAGCGCGTGGCGGTACAAGAGACAGTGAATGATGAAATCGGCGGAACCAGGTTCCACCCCGACTTGAGCGCCTCCTCCATATGGGATACCCCCGTGCGTTATTGGCACGCAACCGGGGCGATACACATTCCTCTACCTTATACCTAAGCGACCGCTTCAAGGTCAAGCCATAATTCTCTCTGCCCAAAACGGGAAATGTGGGATGCGAAAAATGCCTGCGCCGCGCGCCCTCGCGCGTCAGGTCTTTTCATCCTCCTCGTCCGGTCTTTTATCGCCGCCGGGGTCTCTTGAGGTCTCCTCTTCGGCCTCCGCTTGGTCGTCCGGCGCCAAACCGTTTTCCTCCGGGCCGGTCTCATGGGCGGGCTCGCCCGCCATGGCGCGCACGTCGGGCGAGAGCCGTATGGTCCCCTCTTCGGTCTCGAGCACGCTCTCCTCGGCTTCGAATTCCTCTTTTTCTTGATCGCCCCAGCGGCCCAGGAAGAACTTGATAATGACGATGATGGCGATCACGACCACGAGCAAGGCGAGCACATTGAGGAGCCAATGGCCGGGGGGGGCTTCCCGTTCCCAACCCGTCCCCCGTCCCGCCGTTTGCCAACTCGACGGGCGTCGTTTCGTCGTCCAGGGTCTTGACCACCGGCACCGGCGTCTCCTGGCCCCCCATGACGCTCGTCTGACTTTGAAGCCGCGTGACTTGCTTGCTCAACTCGCGACCCGCGGCAATCACCTTATCGATATCGGCCTGGTGCCGGGTCTGGATGTCGGCCAGGCGATTTTCCAAGTCCGTCGCTTTTTCTTGGACCCCCGCAAGCTCGTTTTTCAGTTTCAGCAACTGGCCGGGTGGGGTTTCGCCCCCTCTTGCCCCTCGGATACCGAGCAGGCAACTAACCCGCCGATCAGGCAGATCACGATCAGAATGCTCGTTGGGGACCGTCGTGACGTAGGCATCGATCTGTTCCCCGCCACTCTCAGGGTCGCGTCCGACCGGTGGCATTGGCTCGGCGGCTCCGCCCCGACGTTTCGGACAGATCTTCCACGCATCGGATCCACCCTGTTCATATCATTGCCACGGGCGCAATCTTAGTTCCCCCTCCTGCCCTCGCACAAGCACTTTTTCTTCGAGGCCGTTCCGGTGGGCGCACCTTAGCCCATTTCCCGCAGTTCAGAGCTTGGAACCGACATTTCCCATTTCGCTAACCAAACCGTTCGATCCTCCAAATCTTTGAGTGGATCATCCCACCGTGCCTGGCCAAAGGCAAGGGATTTGACCATGGATTCTGGCCGAAGAAGCTATTTTGAGTTCTCACGGCCGGGAATTTCAACATTCACCCCCATGGATCACCTCCTTCTCTGACGGCAAGACATGACTCACCCTGTGATTTTGCGACTCCCGAGTTTTTCAGCGTGCCATCCATCCTACCCAGTCCCGGGCAACAGTCGTAACTGGGCGATCTTGT
>CAUZJO010000236.1:0-3506 GCA_963580245.1 Candidatus Sumerlaeia bacterium
GGCGCCGGCGCCGGCGCGGGCGCGGGGTGTTTCGTCATAACCATTAGGAATGTCAGTGCTGTTCGTCGCCTGAATCTCGGGTGCCGGTTGTTCGGGGCTGACCGGCGCCAGGCGCGCCGCTTCCTCACGGCGTTGGTGCGCGTCGAACGCCTCGCCCACATCCAACGCCACGCGCTGGCATTCGGCCGCGCCGGCGTGGACGCCGATCATCTCGGCCAAGTTTGCCGACGCATCGGCGAAACCCATTCGCGCCGCGCTCCAGGCCACCTTGCGCGGCAGCGAGCGATTGATCTGCTGCCCGCTTCCGACGCCCATCTCGGCGTCCAGCGGCGCCCGCGAGCTGCGGCAGGCCGGGCATTCATGCACCGTGCGTCGATAAGCCAGCTCGCCCTGGAGCGTCTTGATCCGCCGCGGCTGAACTCCCGCCGGGCGCATCGGGCGCCGGCAACTTTCACATCCCACAGGGGGGAAAATCCGACCCCTCGCGGGTCGTTGTCGTCTCACGCTGCTGGACGATAGCCTCAGCCAGCTCGCGGTTGAATCCGGCCAGCTCCGCGTCGATCAGGCCGGCCAGATCGCCGCCCGGCTCCAGCTGCTCGACCTTGATCATCATTTGGTCCAGGCGCGTCTTGAGTGCATTGAGATCGGCCATGGGTCAACACCTCCAACTTGAACATGCGCAACATCTCTTTGGGCCACGTTATCTTGGCCGCAGCAACTATACATCATCCCACCATCTCGCGGATCCGCGAGATGCACCCCGCCGCGCGCCGCCGAATAAAGCGCCGTTGACATGGCCCTGGCTTATCTGGAGAATATTGCGCCTCGGTGCTGTCTATGATCATGATGGTTGTTCAAGGCAAAGCTGTCCGGGGATAGTTCAGCGGGTCCCCGACGAATTGAACCCAATGGAGCGGCAACGGAGATGAGTGGGCACGACATATACGCCGAGCGCGAGAATGTGGAACAGGTCGAAGAGGGCGATCGGTTGGCCCCCAAGTTCGACGCGGATGGCCTGATCCCGGTCATCACCACCGACCACGCGAGCGGCGAGGTGCTGATGCACGCCTACATGAACGCCGAGGCGTTGGCCAAGACGATCGAGCTGGGCGAGGCGGTCTATTGGAGCCGCAGCCGCCGGGAGCTTTGGCACAAGGGCGCAACCAGCGGCCTGGTCCAGAAAGTCCGTGAGCTGCTCATTGACGACGATCAGGATACGGTCTGGCTCCGCGTCGAGGTCACCGGCGGGGCCAGTTGCCACGTCGGCTACCACTCGTGTTTCTATCGCCGGGCGCCGGTCGGCGAGGCGGCGCGCGAGCAGGGCCTGGACGCGCCCCTGCGACTTGAATTCACCGAAACCGAAAAAGTCTTTGATCCCAAGGAGGTCTACGGCGACGCGCCCAACCCCACGCGGCTGTGATGCCGGGCGATTGATTGGGGGCGACGCCGGTTAAACGCAAGATGATTGTTGTCATGGAACGAAACAGCTCGCGGGAAAAAATCGACGATGTGATTCGATGCATCGAGGAACTCGGCTACAAGGCCCACCCGATCGTGGGCGTCGAGCGCACCGTGATCGGCTGCGTCGGGCACGAGGATAAATCGCCGCTGAGCCAACTCGAGAGCATGTCGGGGGTCGAGTCTGTGATTCCCATCCTCAAGCCCTTCAAATTGGCGGGGCGGGAGTTCAAACCCGAACCGTCGATCCTGGACGTGGCCGGCATCCCGGTCGGCGGGACCCAACTGGCCCTGATTGCCGGGCCCTGCTCGGTCGAGTCGCGCGAGCAAACCCTCGAGATCGCCCACGCCGTCAAGGAGGCCGGCGCCCAATTCCTGCGCGGGGGGGCGTTCAAGCCCCGCACTTCACCCTACGCTTTCCAGGGCCTGCGCGGCCAGGGGCTCGAAATCCTCGCCGAGGCGCGCGAACAGACCGGCCTGCGCATCGTGACCGAAATCGTCAGCATCGAGGACCTGCCGATGATCCAGGACGTGGCCGACGTCTTCCAGATCGGCGCGCGCAACTGCCAGAACTACGCCCTGCTCAACGCGGTCGGCCAGTCCAAGAAACCGGTCGTCCTCAAGCGCGGCATGTCCACGACGATCAACGAGTGGCTGATGGCGGCCGAATACGTCCTCTCGCACGGCAACTACAACGTCGTCCTCTGCGAGCGCGGCATCCGCACGTTCGAGACCGCCACCCGCTTCACGCTCGACCTGAACGCCGTGCCAGCGGTCAAACAGCTCTCGCACCTCCCCATCATCGTCGACCCCAGCCACGGGACGGGTCACTGGAACATGGTCGAGGTCATGGCCCGCGCGGCGATCGCCGCCGGCGCCGACGGCCTCATGATCGAAGTCCACCCCCACCCCGACGCGGCCCTCTCCGACGGCAGCCAATCGCTCAAGCCCGAGAAATTCGCCCACCTCGTCGCCGAAGCGCGCAAGATCGCCGAGGCGGTGGACCGGGAGATCTGAGGGCGGTCTTTACCAGAGTTGTCTATTCGCGAAGGCACGGCCGGAACCGGACTTTAGGTAGCGTTAAAAGCGACTGCCCGATGGTCAGCATCAAGCCTAATTGCCGTCACGATACGCCACGGGGCATATTTTGAAGTGTGTGGCGACCCTCCGTGATTGGGTTTGGTCAATCTCTGGTTAGGGTCATCCGTGATGCCGATATAGCGTTGGTTCGGATGATTGACGCTTTACGATTGAAACCCGAAAGGGATCAGTGAAATGGCAAGGAAAACGAAAGGGTTCACCTTGATCGAGCTGCTGATTGTGGTGGCGATCATTGCGACCCTGGCGGCCATTGCCGTGCCTAACTTTCTCGAGGCGCAGATGCGGAGCAAGGTTACAAAAACCGTGGCCGATATGCGCGCCATTGTGGTCGCGGTGAACGCCTATATCGTCGACAACAATGAAGTGCTCAACATTTATGATCGAGGACCGACTCATCCGATCACCTTTTGGCTGAGGGAAGAGGGCGGTCCGGAATTTATGGGCAATTTCCTGACCACTCCAATCGCCTATATAGGCGAAGTGCCGTGGGATTATTTTAATACGATTGCACGAAGTACGATCAAGCGATATACAACAAGGGTCTCCTTTCACATGAGCTCAAAGCCCTTGAGAGAAGAGCCCTTTTCGTTATATCGGAAATTTAGTTGGAATATGCAGAGTTTTGGGCCCGATCTTAGATATTGGAATGATGCTCCCGGCACGGGCTCGGAGAAGATCTGGTACGACCCAACTAATGGAACGATTAGCGCCGGCGACATCTGGTATTTTAGCGGTTGGGGTTTTGGACATCCAAATAGCGATGGCACGATACATTAGTCGATCCTGAAAAAGACCCCTTGCCCAACAACAATGGGATCAGAACGCTGGTGGGTGGTGTATAGTTTTGCAAGAAAAGCGGTCAGTCGCCGCCGAAACCTTGCCAAAGTTGGCGCCATGAAACCCAAGCCCTCCCCGTGCGAAGACCTGCAAGGCGATCTGTTCAAGTT
>CAUZJO010000237.1:0-3444 GCA_963580245.1 Candidatus Sumerlaeia bacterium
CGCGCGCGATTGACAACGTCTTCCACTCGCGTCCCTTCCTCAATTTGCCCAGTTGCACGATCTGTCCCACGTGATACGCGCAGTGATGGAGCTGGCGGTGGATGGCTTCAATGACCGTATGAGGCCGGTCGCGGATCATCACGCTCCCGAGGAGCTGATCGGTTTCGAGGTTCGCCAACTCCTCGAGCAAGCGGGCCCAGCCTTCTTCCCATTGTTGAATGAGTTCTTCCTTGCGGATTTGCGGCGGTGGCTCGAACTTTCCGTCCCGATCGCGCCACGGCTTCTCTTCGTCGGTCGTCAGCCAATCGGTCCAGCGCGACAACATATTGCCCCGCAGGTGCCGGACCACGGTCGCGATGCTGTTGGTATCGGGACCGGTCGACCACAGCATGTCCTCCACGTCAAGCTGCTCAAACGTCCGGTCACCCCGGTCTTTCATATACCGGAACGAAAACAAGGCCGATTCCATAAAATGCTTCCCCAATTCTTGTTCATTCATGTCGGAGCCCCCACCCATTGACAGCGCCAGCGACTTCTCCTTTCTCGATATCGATAGCGCGGTCCCTGATGATCCCGACTAGAATTCTTTGGCGCCCCCGACTATCCATGACGGCGGATCGAATTTTAGTGTAGCGTCTCACGCTGATTGCAGATTATCCAGTGTGGCGCGGGCGCGGCGGACTTTTTCGAGAATCGTCTCGGCCTTGGCGGTCCAAGTAATGGATCGGGGGTCCTTGTTATGAGCGTCGATATAATCGGTAATGGTTTGAATCAGTTCGGGCACATCGGCGAAAGCTCCGCGCCGGATGCACTTGTCGGCCAGGTTGCGGAACCAGCGTTCGATCAGGTTGAGCTAGGAACTGGAGGTTGGCGTGAAGTGCATATGAAAGCGCTTGTGGCGCGCCAGCCATCTCTTGACCTTGGGATGTTTGTGCGTCGCATCGTTGTCGGCGATGATGTGCAGCTCCAACGCGGTCGGGGTCTGCGCGTCGATGAGTTTGAGGAACTTGATCCATTCCTGATGGCGATGGCGGCTCATACACGTTTCGATCAGCCGGCCTTGTGCCAATTCGATCGCGGCCAGCAGCGTCGTCGTGCCGTTGCGTTTGGTATCGCGGGTCAGCGTGGCGCAGCGGCCCGGGACCATCGGCAGGCTGGGCTGCGTGCGATCCAGCACCTGGATTTGACTTTTCTCGTCGGCGCACGGTGCCTTCCTACCGGCTTTGATCAACTCAGACTCCCGACTCTCAGTCAGGAAACAAGGGTTCGATTCCCCCTGGCACTGCCAATCTAAAAACCCAATAAAATCAAGGGGTTGTGGGCAATCGCGCGAATCCACAAGGCCCCGATTTCACCCTTCATTCCCGTTCATTCCGGCTTGATTCCGCCTACGTTCTGGCAACATCCTGGCAACATGCCGGGAACCGTTCAGATGTGAACATTCTCCCCCGGCTGGGCTGACCCTGGCCGGGGGTTCTTTATGGCGCGAAGTTGGCCAAGGATCGCCATAGAGAGCCGCCACGGGCAAACGGAAGCCGGGGCCGACGGTTCCATACCCTGGCGACCCATCGGGCCGTGACGGGGCCGGAATCGCTTGACGACTGTACCCGGCCCAGGTTTCGAGCCGACACCCGACACACGGGCGGCGATAAACGGCTTAGAATCCGTTTTCTCATGAGGACCCGATCTTGGGGTAAGGATCGGGGGAATAAAATTGATTCTCGCGGCCCAAGCGGAGTTTTAACACGGTATTCTCGCCTACCCGAGCGGGGTTGTGATAGGCTTATGCGGTGGGGATAAACATCATGCGAAATTTCGGTCCCGAGTTCAGCATACATGAGAAGCTGATCAGTTAGCAGAGATCGGGCAGCTATTGGGGGGGATCTCGGTAAATAGGAAATCTCAGTTGGGTATTTTTATCTTTTACTTGAATCTCTACAATCACTCAAAGAGGAGGATCTCTCTCGATGGGTAATCTCGTATTCAAAAACAATTCCGCCATGGAGTGCCGTGACGGGATAACCGTTGGCAGGCAAACCGTCTATACGCTCCTGATCGGACTTCTGACCACGTTTCTCGTTCCGGGGCAATTCCAGGCCCACATTGATTTGGCCTATCCAGACGGCCCCGTCATCCTTCAAGCCTATCAAATTGTCGAGATCCGCTGGGACGTCTATATCGCTCACGGCCCCGGCACGATTAAAATCGAGTTCTCGAGCGATGGGGGCGCAAGTTATACGACGATCGTAGATGGTTTGGTCTTTACCGGACCGGCCGATCAATTCGGCAGCTACGAATGGGTTGTTCCAAGAGTTGATTCTACCCAGTGCAAGATCAAAGTTACTTATGAGGTGGGGAATGTCATATATTTCAACGGATATAGCGCTGGTGAAAACGATCCCATCTTCACGATTCAAGTGCCTGTGATGTCTTCCATTGATGATTTTGTTGCGCTGATCGAGGGGTCGCAGGTCCCGACCTCCTCGACCGGCCGCGGGGTCGGGAGATTCACCATCGACACCGCTGCAAACATGTTGAGTTACGACATCCGTTTTGCCGGCCTGAGCGCGGCCGAGACGGTTTCGCACATCCATGGTCCGGCCGATTTCGGGGTCAATTCCGGGACCAAGCATGATCTGCCGTTGGGCAACCCGAAGATCGGCGTGTGGAACTATAATGAGGCGGATGAGGGCGATATCCTGGGGGGTCGGATGTATGTCAACATTCACAGTTCGACGTTCCCGTCGGGAGAGATTTGTGGTCAAATCGTGAACATGGTGGCCGGAATCGACGGCCCTCAGGACTCGACCCCCTCCACCACGACAGGCATCGGCAACTTCATTATCAACACCGACACCAACGAGCTCAGATACCATCTTGCCTATGGCAATCTCTCCTCAAACGAGACGGCCGTCCATATCCATGGTTTCGGCGCCCACACACGCAATGCCCCGCCCGTCCACACGCTACCGATGATGAGCAACCTCAAAGAGGGCGTTTACAATTACGATGAGGCCGACGAAGAGAGTATTCTCAATGGTCTGAGCTATGTGAATATTCACTCTGAAAATTATCCGGCCGGCGAGATCCGTGGACAGGTCACCAACATTGTCTCCTTGATCGATGCGGAACAGACTGTGGATTCAGTCGTCTCGCCCGCCTTCGGCGTTGGTCATTTCTCGCTGGACCTGGACGAGCAGGACCTGGGATTCTACCCCATATTTCCCATTTGAGAAATAGAAAGTCATGGTATAATTTTTCAAATGGCCGATGAATAAAGGCTGAAGTCGATGTTCGAGCAGCAAGAGTTGAGAGACCTGATGGGTGAGAGCAAAAAAGAGGCCTTGCGGGTCCAGTTTGACCCCAGTGTGAAGATGGAATTCCACGGCGAAAGCTGACCAGTGATGGTGGTCTGATTGTTTACCGAGAGCTGGATGAGGTGTT
>CAUZJO010000238.1:0-3384 GCA_963580245.1 Candidatus Sumerlaeia bacterium
GGCCGGGAAATCCGGCTGCGGACCGTCAGCCGTCCCGAAAAACACCTCGCGATTCTGCTCCAGCGTCTGGGGCTTCCACTGCCGAACCGATCCAAAAGAATTCAAAATGTAGTGCAGACTTTTACCCAAAAAATGAAAATTTACTCGAAAACGGGCACTTCTAAGCTCTGAACTGCGGGAAATGGGCTAGGGCTCAGCAGAGGATCCCGAACCCAGACTGAAATCCAATCATTCATTCCGTCACTCGCGATGTCCGGTCGATAATTCGAACTAGAAAAGTCTTCCAAAAGCTCGGTGGGATCAGACCATGAAGTCCCATCATCCATTGAGCGAGAGAGATGAACAGTGCCCCGCCATATAGGTAGGTCATCAGGAGGTGGCTTTATGAATTTCGGCTCAGCAAGGTGAGTCCAAACTGTGATCCACAGGCCTTGACCGTTGGTCGCCAACCTAGGCTTACTGTTCACAATCGCTTCGAAATCCTCCGGCGATTCAGGCGGTTGACTCAATTGGATGGGCGTATTCCAGCTTATGCCGTCATCCAACGAAACCGCCGCGAGTACCTCGTCCCCCGATTGCCAAACACACATCCAACGCCCGGAGCCATCCGTAACAATTTGCGGATCAATGTCTAATTGGCCGCTAACAAGGAGATCTGCCAGCGTGGACCATGTCATTCCATTATCTGTCGAGCGCGCAACTCGAATATCACCATCCGACCATACCACTATCCACAACCCTTTACCATCCGTTGTCACTTGGGGCCCGTGTCATCGTTGGTGTCACCGTTTGCATTTGAATTGAGTGGAATGGAATTGGCCCAAGTGTCACCATTATCATCGGAATACGTCACTAGGATATCACTATCCGTTCCGATACCTTCTCCCAGAGACTCTCCCGACTCCCAAACGACAACCCACTGTCCTTCACCGTCGGTCGCGATCTGGGGATTTGTATCATCGCCCAGATCGGATATGGCATTTGAATTCAACGCAAACGAAGAACCGAAGTCGATCAATTCAGCAGCCGCCCAATATGGAAAGAATAAGGTGGCAGAAAAAAGGATGGCAATCATTCTCATCTGAGATTTCCCAGGAGAAATAGAGCGTTGTTTCCTGTTGAGCCGCAGGAGATGATGATTTGAGAGACCTCCATTCCGTTTGAGCGCTTATCAATCTTGAAACGGTCCGCTGCAATGCTTAATCACTGTCATCCAAGAACACCTTAGACATGGCATGAATGTTATGTTCACCGTTCCCCGCCACGACGGAGCGTTTGATCAAGTTCATGACCATCTCCGTTCCGGGGAAGGCCTCGTTTTGGGGCGGCGGGAGTTCTTGGATGACTTCCTCGCAGAATCCGACGTCCTTGAGCAAGTGGCGCAGGCGAAAGCCCGGGGCGAAATCGCGCGCGAGCAGGCGCGGGCCGAGGTTGGAGAGCGACCAGGAGCCCGCCGCGCCTTGTGAGATCGCTTCCATGACCTTTCGCATGTCCACGCCCATCGCCTCGCCAAACCGCATCGCCTCGGTCGTGGCCACGCAGTTGAGGGCGACGACCATCTGGTTGATCATCTTGGCGCGCTGGCCGTCGCCGTGGCGTTCGCCGACGTGGACGATCGTCTTGCCCATCGCCTCGAACAGGGGCCGGGCGCGCTCGAAGGCCTCGGCCGGGCCGCCGCACATGATCGACAGCGCGCCGGCGCGGGCACCCACGTCGCCGCCGCTGACCGGCGCGTCCACCATCACGGCCCCGGCTTCCTCGCTCAGCCGCCGGGCGATCCGGTCGGTCGATTTGGCGGAGATCGTCGAGTGGTCGATGACCAGGACCGGCGGGTCGGCATGCTGGGTCAGGCCGTGGACCGCGCCGTCGTCACCGAACAAAACCTGCTCGACCGCCGGGGCGTCATCCACGCACATCAGGACGGCCTCCTTGCCGGCCGCCGCCGCGGCGGGCGTCGGGGCGACCTCGGCGCCCTGTTCGGCGAGCGGCGCGCATTTGGACGCCGTCCGATTGTAAACGGCGACCCGGTGGCCGTGTTTGAGACAATTGGCGGCCATCGCCGAGCCCATGATGCCCATTCCCAGGTAAGCGATGTTCACGAAGAAGTCCTTTCTCGGTCCAGGTTGACGAGGGGTTTAGTATTTGAAGCCCAGCGATTCGAGGTTGCGGCGGGCGTCGCGGCCCAGGTCGCCGTCGGGGTCGATCTCCACGATCATCCGATAGCTGTTTACCTGGAGTTCTTGGTCGCGTTGATGGGTGCCCACCTTGGCCAGGTTACTGAGCGCCTTCAGGTTCTCGGGATCCTGCTTGCGGACCACTTCAAACGTCTCGCGGGCTTGCTGCAGATACCGTGCGTATGAGTCCTTATCATCAATCACCGTCAAGGCCAAGGTGAAAAAGGTCTGACCCAGCGCGTTGACATAGTCGGTGTTTTGGGGTTGATGCTTGACCGCCTCCCGGTAAGCCTCGATCGCCCGTTTGAACAACGGGGGCTTCTGCATCAGGTAGTTGTCGCCATGGTCCATGTAGATCGAGGTAAGCATCCGATCGCGTCGCGTAAAGGGGGGCAGACTGAGCAACCGTTCGATCGCCTTGGAATACTCGCCCTTCTGCCGATAGACGTTGGCCTGGATCAAGATGGTTTGGACTTCGCTTGGCGGCAGACCCGGGGAGGTCCCTTCCCGCGCCGAGGTTCTAGAGATCTGATCGAGGTAAACCCACGCGACTCCGCCGGCAATGAGGATCATGACCAACCCCACCGTGAGTCCCAACAGGATCGCCGAGGCCGGGCCGCGCCGATGACGCCGCCGCATGTCCTTGGCTCGGGGCAGCGGGATGGCCACGGTCGGGGAGGCGCGCCGCCCTGACCGGAATAGGGGGGGCTCGACCGGTTCGCGCACGTTCAGGGTGTCCGCCGAGAGCATCATAGTCTTTTCCGCCTGAAGGTCTATCTGCTCGGGAGGGGACATGGGCGGCTCGGTGATCGGCAGCGAGAAGCGGGTGTTATCGGAGTTGGCGATCGACCCCTCGATGGCCAGGGCCAACATGTCGCGAAAATCCTGGCGAAAGGGGGCGCGGCGGACTGCCTCGCGCAACAGCGGCGTGGCCTGATCCCAATCCTCCTCATCAAGGGCCTTGCGTCCCTGGTGGACGATTTCGTCCAGGTTCAGACGGCTCAGTTCTCGGTACTCTGGAGTGGGTCGCACGGCGGTAAAACTCTCGCCTGGGCTGCTCCGAGGCACAACATAAATCGGCCCCACACACATGGGGCCTAATTAGTCCCCGTAGCAAAACCCCAATGCTTGATCGGGCAAGGGTTGAAATCTCATGATCGGGCGTGGTGGAAGTTCCCTTTTGCGCAAAATGACCCCGCAACGGGGCGCG
>CAUZJO010000239.1:0-3280 GCA_963580245.1 Candidatus Sumerlaeia bacterium
TCCTCCCGTCGTGCGACGTTGCGATGGCCCAGATTCGCGTCATGGACGCCGCCACGAACGGCGGACAGGAGCGTAACGGTCGGACCGACCGCCGATTCCGGAATTGTCCGTTGACGTATAAGCCTTTTAAAATCAGCCTCCTTCGACCGGATTGAGTCCCCTTCCGCCTAAAATTGATCCAAGCGGTTCAAAAATTCTTGTTTCGTGGATGGGTTTCTGGTATAGACTTGTTTAAGGCTAAGTGTTTCTCGGCGAGGATACATTATGGAGGCTGTTTACATGCAAGGGGGTGTTAGCGTCATGAGCGGTGTCGGTAAGAAGCAGGGGTTTACCCTGATTGAATTGCTGATCGTGGTCGCGATTATCGCGATCTTGGCGGCGATCGCCGTGCCGAATTTTCTGGAGGCCCAAGCGCGATCCAAGATTGCACAAACAAAGGCTAACATGAAAACCATCGTGCTTGGCATAGAGATGTATGAATTGGATCACGGAAGGGTCTTAACCCTGTGGCAAAGGGACACGGATCCCAGAAGGGCCACGATGAGCTTCTGGCTTGACACCACTTTACCGATCCCAACCTATGGACACTACTTGACGACTCCCATCGCATATTTGAGCAGCATTCCTCATGACTACTTCATGAGCAGGATGATGACGAACTCGATGGGCATCAAGGGAACGCGGACCAGCGTGATGATGCATTCAAAGTCCCGAGACCTGCCGGCTTTCGTGCTGTGGTCTCCCTGGCGCTGGTACTGGTCATTGGAGAGCATCGGTCCCAATCTCATGTGGTGGAGTGATCCCGCCTTGGGTAATAGTATTCTTGATGCGATATTCTACGATCCCACTAACGGCACCATAAGCTCCGGCGGCATTTGGTATCACGATATGTGGGGATTCGGCGCCGGTTATGGAGCGCCTCCCAGGCCGTGAGCGTGAATGCCATCCGTTATGCGATTGCCGGAATACTCATCCGGGCAATCGGGGTTTAGAAATCAACGTGACGCGAGAATGGGTTTTTTATCCCTGAGATATCGCCGCCGACGTTCGCGTCATCCTTCATTTCGATGTGCCTTGGCTTTAATCTGCTTGGCCGCCGCCCAGTCGGTTTGCGCCTCGCCGATGCAGTTCACCGACGTCACGCTGGACGCGGGCATCACCCATCAATTCTCGCCGATCCCCGATGACTGCGCCCTCAATAGTCCGTTCGGCGACGCCAAAAAGATGCCGGCCGGGGCGGTCGCCGAGGACTTTAACGGGGACGGCGCCGTCGACCTCTACGTCCTCCAGGCCGGTGCCTCGCCCAATCTGATGTACATCAACCAAGGCGACGGGACGTTTCACGAAGAAGCCGCGCAGCGGGGGGCCAATCTGGCCGGTTTCGCGCTGGGCGCGGCCGCCGCCGATTATGATAACGATGGCGACGTGGACATCTGTTTCACCTACTGTTCGGCCCCCCACGTGCTGTTGATCAACGACGGCACCGGCCATTTCACGATCGACAATCAAACGCTGACCGTGCCCGATTCGAGCGTGATGGGCCCCGCCTGGGGCGACGTCGATAATGACGGCCTCCTGGAACTCGCGATCGGCCAGTGGAACGAAATGCCCCAGAATTTCTATCTCTACAAGAACCTCGGCGACGGGAACCTCGAGCCGTATGAGTTCCGCGCCGAGCCGCACCAGGACGTTTGGATTTTCAGTCCCCGTTTCGCGGACCTCAATAACGATCGGCTTACCGACCTGGTGCTCGTCTGTGATTTCCAGAATACCCAGTTCTACCTGAACAACGGAGACGGGCAATTTCGCAACGTCACCGGAGAAAACGTGACGATCACCGATCAGCACGGCATGGGGCACACGATCGGGGATTTCAACAACGACGGATCCCTGGACGTGTTCGTGAGCAGTATTTTCAATGGTCCGCAGAACGGCAGCGCGCTCTATCGGAATCAGGGCGACGGCACGTTCGTGGATATCGCGGCGGCCGCCGGCGTGGTCGACGGCTTTTGGGGTTGGGGCTCGAGCTTCGGCGACCTGGACAACGACGGGGACCTCGACCTTTACCACGTCAACGGTTTCCCGTTCGCCTGGGAGAGCGGCAAGCCCTCGCGGCTTTTCGAGAACCTCGGCAACGAAACGTTCGACGAGGTCGCCGCCTCCGCCGGCGCCGACCACAAGGGCCAAGGCCGGGGCGTCATCCTGTTCGATTACGATAACGACGGCGATCTGGACATCTTCATCGCGAACTTCGAAGAGACTCTGTACGACGAGTTCAAACCGATCGGTATCGTCCCCGGGTTGCCGGTCCTGCTGCGCAACGATACGGTCAGCGCGAACCACTGGCTGAAGGTGACGCTCGACGGCAAGCCGCCCCTGCACCGTCATGGCATCGGGTCGCGGGTCCATGTCACGACGGGTGCCACCGTCCAGATGCGTGAGCTGGATGCCTCCTCGAATTTCCTTTCGCAGAACCCCGGGCGCATTGCCCACTTCGGCCTGGGCCCCCACGAGACGATCGGCGAGGTCCGAGCGGAATGGGTCAATGGTGACGCGACGCTGATGACCGACGTGGACGCGGACCAGTCCCTTGCTCTACCCAGCCCCGCCGCCCAGATTTCGAGCCGAAGCGTGGATGTGGAGTCGGAAGTGGTCGCCTCAGGCACTCAGGTCGAACCGCCGGGCGCCCTCCGCGAGTGGGTGATCGAGGGCCAATCCTATGCTGACCCGGTCACCCATGCGTTCGACCAACCCGGTCGGAAGGAACTGCGCCTGAATATCTACGAGCCGGATGGTTCGACCCTGATCCGGGCCGAGATATATCGCATCCAGGTGCCTGTTCCGTTCGCGGTGGAACTGTCGGACTTCTCGCTCGACTGATGGGGGTGGTTCACTGCGGCTCATCCACCGGCAGCCTCGATGGCGTGGCGAAAGGCGCGCCAGATGATCGTGTAGACGATTGGTTTTACTAAATTTATGTCCGTCAGGAGCTGCGATGAGACCCCATGGGGGCGTTAGGCAAGGGCGTGGCTTCGGGGCCCCCTGATAAGACGCCAGACCCCCATGATTTCTCTTGTCCTACGGATTTGGGTTATGCTGGATTCACTGGACCAATATGTAAAGGTCCTGACAGGTCCGAGGAGAGGAGGGGGGGGCTATACCTTAAGTAGCTCGATCGATGTTTTCCCATCGCGCTCTCGGCGATGGAGCACGACATCACCTGGACCCCCTTCCGCGAAAAAGGGACCGGGACCGTCATCGATACGCGAGATTCGGGATC
>CAUZJO010000240.1:0-3274 GCA_963580245.1 Candidatus Sumerlaeia bacterium
TGATTACGGCTCTCGACCGCTGCTGCTATGATACCTCCCGTCAGCATGGTGGGGTTTCTCGTGGAAAGGAGACCTCCGATGGGTTCTTTGACAACCAAGACGAGAGAAATCTTGGTAATCGGCTCATTCGGCCTCGAAAGCCGCTCCGATCACCAATGGAAAGCAAGGGGATTGGGAGAGCAGAGCGGGTGGCAATTCACCATCAGACAGGAGAAGGTGGGTCGGTGGAGAGTCAACGGGACAAACTCCAGCGGCTCGCGCAAACGTAAACGGTTCATCGCTGCCGACCTCTCCGAGGCGGTTGAACAGGCCGCGCGCATTCTTTACGGACACTCTGGAGACAACGATCGTCCGGCGTTGGATCTGGCCTCGGCCTTTCATCGCTGTGTAGCGATAGCGGCCGGATCGGATGAGTATCAACGCCAGCTGATTCAGTTCGCTGGTTACTTTTGCCAATGGGCCGAAGATCATGGATTGACCCAGTGGCATCAGCTGCGCTTCGAGCACATTCGTCAATACATGATGGATCTGTTCGAGTGAGGGCTGAAAACAAAGACGGTCAGCCTCTATCTGGAGCCTCTTCGGTCCACGTCCAGATTCATCGCGGCCAACTGGCCCGAGCAATATCGTGATATCTGCCGCACGCTACGCCTGCCCAATCGACCTGGCCAGGAAGGCGTCTATCGCGATGATGCGGGGATCCCACACCTCTCATTTGCCGAAGTCCTGGATTTCCTGCAGTGGATCGAGACCTGTCCCCACTCCCAAACCCTCATCCCCAGCGTCATCCTCCAGGGAATGTGCGGTCTGCAACTGCTC
Organism: Candidatus Sumerlaeia bacterium; assembly: GCA_963580245.1. GTDB lineage: Bacteria > Sumerlaeota > Sumerlaeia > MVZB01 > MVZB01 > CAUZJO01. The sequence continues at coordinate 820 of CAUZJO010000240.1, forward strand.
GAGGCCTTGCGCCTTCGATTCAGCGATTTGGATCTGTCGCGGGGCACGTTAACGGTTCAGTCCCACCCCGAGTTCGGTGAAGGCGTAAAAAACCAATACCGGATCCGTCGTATCCCGCTTCCTAAAATCGTCTGGGAATACCTGGGCGGCATGAAGGCCAAACGCGGGAAGGTGGTTCCCTACGACGGTGATTACATCGCCTTTGGGAAACTGCTCAAGCGAGCGTTGCTCAAGTGGAAACAAGACTGCGAGATCGCGCCCAAGGTTCTGCGCAAAACGCTCCAGACCCACGCTTTAGAACACGCAGCCGACGAAGGGTGGAACACTTACTTGGTGGATCGCTATGTGGGCCATGCCCCCAAAACCCTGGCCGAGCGTCATTACTTCGGTGACAAAAGAGGTCGGATGATCGAAGTCTTCCGGGAACATGTCACCGACAAGATTGACGCCCTCATCGGCCGCATCCAGGAGCCACAATGGCACGAAATGGCACGCATCGTCACATTCAACTCGGGCCAAGAACGTTCGGCGTAAACATAAACCCCTGAATCCATTGAGGATCCAGGGGCTGATCAAATCCTTGAAATGGTCGGGGCGACTGGACTTGAACCAGCGACCTCACGGTCCCGAACCGTGCGCGCTACCAAACTGCGCCACGCCCCGACCTGGGCGGGCAAGGCCAGCTGCGTATCATACACGAAGGTGGACCGACTGGCCCTATAAATATTCTGATAAAAAACGCTTGATTTTCGCGCGGGGTTGGCTTATCAGTTTGGATGACATAAGGATTCGTCCAGTTCGTTGATGAAGGGCCCTTGCCGAAGTTGATCTCCGGGAGAGCCTGGAAGGTGGTGCAAATCCACCACGGACACGCCGCTGTAACCGGTGACGAAAGCCGCAGCACTGCCACTGGCCCCATTTCGGGCTGGGAAGGCGCGGCCGGTAGGTTGAACCGGAAGTCAGAAGACCCGTCCACGAACTTCTTGGCATCGATCTTCTTCGTGATTGGGAAGGTGAGGCATCTTGCATCCGGCCAAACCCGCAACGATTGATCTAATGTAGGCTTGCTCGCCGCCGCTTCGGCGACGGCGCGGGTGGTGCTGTAATCTGTTGCGCCGCGGCTTGACCTCTCCCAACTGACCTGATCGCTGACCGCGTGACGGCCCCGCGCAGGGGTGGCATTCGCTCCCCTGCCCTGAGGCTCGTCCGCGCGTGGCGGTGGGTTGTTGTTCCTGGCCTCTGGGACGAATCCGCAATGGGCAAACGGCCCAAACGGATGCTCAGGCGATGGCGCGGGCCAAACTCGCCTGGCCAAATCTGTCTCGAGGAGAGGTCTTGATGATGATTCGACCGGCAACACACCGCCTGTGCTTGGTTTTACTCTGCGTCGCGATTGCGACGGCCCACACGCGGGCCGATTGGCTCCATCCGCATCTGGACGGCACCAATAACGCCGTGCAGCCCATCAGCGCGCAACTCATGAACCTGGACGGGCCGCCCATCTGGACGGTGCCCGGCCTCAATCTGGCCGCCGGCTCCCCGATCAGTCTCATGCCGCCTTTCTTGTTCCATCCCGCCCATGATTCGGACGCCGACCGGGTCACGCTGCTGGCTCTGAACGTCGAGACGGGGGGCGTGTTCTGGGAGAGCACCCCTCTGGACGTTGATAACACCGTTGCGTTTGGTTCGCTCAGCGCGGCGGCGGCCGATCCCGCGGACCGTTCGGTCTATTTCGCGTCGGGCAACACGGTTTATAAGTTCGACGCCGCCGACGGGACGATCTTGTGGGAAACCGAGCTGACCGCCGCCAACACCACGCCCGGCCTCGGCAGCTACGAGGTGATTAACGGCAGCCCGATCCTGGGCGCGGGCAAAGTATTCCTCGAGACCTTTGGGGGATTCACCATCTCCAACAAACAGGTCGTGGCGCTTAATCAGAACGACGGATCGGTGGCTTGGAAGCAGAACGATCAGGGGCGAGGCGGAGCGAACGTCGCCTTCGCGAACATCGGCGGCAACGACCTGGTCTTCTCGGCGGGCGATCTGGCGCTAAATTGTTACCAAGCCGCTGATGGGGCACCCGTGTGGAATAGCGCGACGGCCGGCATCCCGTGGCTGGCGGCGGCCGATATCTGGGGTAGCCCGACCTACGCGGACGGCCGGCTCTACGTCGTCAGCACCGACTTCAGCGAAGCGACCAGCCTGATCTGCGCCGACGCCCTGACCGGCGACTTGGAGTGGGAAGTCGCCGCGCCGTCCTCCGAAATCCCGCCGGTCGTCATGAACGGCAACGTTTACGTCTACGGGGCCGGGGTCGAGGGCCGGTTGGCCGCCTACGACGCCCAGACCGGCGCCGAGGTCTTCAACGAGTCGATCGTGACGGGTTTCGTCTTCCGCGACTACATGGCGGCCACGCTCGACGCCATCTATCTTGCCGAAGGCGGCGACCTCCTGA
>CAUZJO010000241.1:0-3230 GCA_963580245.1 Candidatus Sumerlaeia bacterium
CCATTTTCAGCCGGCCAATTTCTTCGTAAAGTGGAGCCGTCAGCTCCTCCTCGGTCTTCGCCAGCCGGTTGATTTTGCCCGAAAATAGTTCCGGAGCCTTCGTCAGGAGTTGCTTCTTCCACTCCGAAATCTGGTTGGGGCGCACCTGATATTGGGTTGCCAACTCGGCCAAAGTCTTCACGCCCCGGCCGGCATCCAAAGCCACCCTGGCCTTGAATGCGTCCGTAAAAGTTCTTCCTTTTCGTCCTATCTGTATCCGTCCTTTCGTGTCCTTTTCAGGATGCAGATTCCACTTAAGCCGGTGGTCCGAAATTCGGGGGGAACCGCAATATGAACCGCGGGAACATCATCAGCGAAGGCGGCTAAGCGTTGAACATGCTCCGCGCGATACTTCGCCCACGCGCCGAATTTAGCCGCTTCAATCTCGGCCAACACCTGGCCGGCAGCCTCGCCACCCCCCCCCGATCGCTCGGTACTTCTCCGCCATTGACATCCAACCCCATGGGGGGCATGATGACGCGGTCTATGCTTTGAGATGGTCACACGTCGGCTGAGGGGTCTGGGGATGGATTTGGACGCCATTCGTGAGCTGATCCAGCTCATGAAAGAGAATAAGCTCAGCGAACTGGATTGGGGGGCCGAAGGCCGGCGCATCCGGATCAAGGCCGCCCAGCCCGAACCGGTCCCGCCGCCGCCCGTTGCGCCGGTGCTGCCCGCGTCGACACCCTTGCCGCCCGCCCTGGTCCAGCCACCCCATCCCGGTCTGCCGGCCCCGCCGGAAGCCGAAATCGAGAACGGGACGGTGGTCACAAGCCCGATCGTGGGTGTTTTTTACCGCTCGGCCACGCCCGAAAAACCCGCTTTCGTCGAGGTCGGCGACGAGGTCGACGAAAACACCGTCCTGTGCATCATCGAAGCGATGAAGGTCATGAACGAGATCAAGGCCGAGGCGGTGGGGGTCGTCGGCAAGGTCTTGATGGAGAGCGGCCAGCCGGTCGAATATGGCCAGCCCCTATTCGTGATCGACCGACCCACCTGAGCCGCCCCAATCCCTTGCCGTTCCGAGACACCCGATACCCAATGTTCCAGAAGATTCTGATCGCCAACCGAGGGGAGATTGCCCTGCGGATCGTCCGCGCCTGCCGCGAGCTGGGCATCAAGACGGTGGCCGTCTACACCGAGGCCGACAGCGAATCGCTCCACGTGCGCTACGCCGACGAAGACGTCTGCATTGGCCCGGCGATGGGCGGCCAGTCCTATCGCAACATCCCGCAGATCATCTCGGCCGCCGAGATCACCGACGCCGACGCCATCCACCCCGGCTATGGGTTCCTGGCCGAGAACCCCGACTTCGCCGAGGTCTGCGAGCAATGCCGCATCAAGTTCATCGGCCCTTCCTCACATGCCATCCGCATGATGGGCGACAAGGCCGCCGCGCGCCGTGCGATGCTCAAGGCGGGGGTGCAGGTCGCGCCGGGCAGCAAGGGGGCCGTCGGCAGTCTGGAGGAAGTCCTCGAGATCGCGCGCGACATCGGCTATCCGGTCATGCTCAAGGCGACGGCCGGCGGCGGCGGGCGGGGGATACGCGTGGCCCACAGCGACGTCGCGCTGGCCGGGGCGCTCACCACCGCCCAGGCCGAGGCCAAGTCGGTCTTCGGCGACGGCTCGATCTACCTGGAAAAAGTCATCCTGAATCCCAAGCACGTCGAGGTCCAGATCCTGGGCGATCGTCACGGTCGCGTGATCCACTTGGGCGAGCGCGACTGCTCGATCCAGCGCCGCCATCAGAAGTTGGTCGAAGAGAGCCCCTGCCCGGCGATTGATGAGAAGCTGCGGCGCGACATGGGCGCGGCCGCCATCCGCGCCGCCCGCACCGTCAAATACGAGGGGGCCGGCACCGTCGAGTTCCTCCTGTCCGGCCGCCGCTTTTACTTCATGGAAATGAACACGCGCATTCAGGTCGAGCACCCCGTCACCGAGGAGGTCACCGGTATCGACCTGATCAAGGAGCAGATTCGGCTGGCGGCCGGCGAGCGGCTGGGTTACCGCCAGAAAGCCGTCCATATCAACGGCCACGCCATCGAGTTCCGGATCAACGCCGAGGACCCCGACCGCCAGTTCGCGCCCACTCCCGGCCGCATCAGCGCCTTTCACGTGCCCGGCGGCCCCGGCGTGCGCGTCGATTCGCACGCCTACGCCGAATACGTCATCCCGCCCCATTACGATTCGCTGATCGCCAAACTGATCGTCCACGCCCCCACGCGCGGCGACGCCATCCGCCGCGCCAACCGCGCCCTCGACGAGTTCGTCGTCGAAGGCATCAAGACCACCATCCCATTCCACCTCAAAGTCCTGCGCAACGAGCAGTTCCTGAAGGGGAAATACACGACGCAATTCGTTGAAGAGCACTACGAGTAGGAAATCCCCGCCACGGCCGACCTCAAGCCGAGGCAGCCCAATCCACGAGTTTTATCCAGTTTTTCTCACTGCGCAATCTGGCCAGCGCAAACGCGGCCAGCGCTGCGGCGCAAAGGTAGGAAATGAGAAACATTATGACCTGGAACAATATTGCGTAGCGCGCAAACCGGTCCCAATTCTCTTCTTCTAAAACAACGCCAAAAACGATACTGTAGAATTTTATAGTAATGAACATGGTCATAGCATTGACCACCAAAACCCCCCAAGCAAGAACACGAAGGGGTCCACCCTTGGGTAAGGAAAGCCAAACAGTAACAATCGCAACGCACGAGAGTGTGAGCCAGTTCTCAACGAGAACCGGGGGCACCCAGACCAACTCCTTCAGCAATGATCCGGCAAAACTAAACGGCCTGATATGGTTGATGAATCCCACTGGATGGACGCGGACAAGAATGATGAGCTTTGTCACACTTGAACCGACCCCATCGGCCAGGGACAAAGCCGCGGCAAAGATGATTGGAGCGCCCAGGAGGCCAGGCCAAAGGTTTTCTTGCCCAATACGGGTTACAACCAGCTCGGCTGTCCGTTGCTTGCTTAGTCCGCGAAACACGCGACGATTCATAATCAGTATCAGCAGAATAATGTTTAGCAGACTGCTGGGCTTGTTAAGACATGTCATGAGAGTTAGTCGATCCTGAAAAAGCCCTACTCAAGCAGCCCAGCCGATCAGAGCTGAACTCGGGTGAACCAGAGGCATCCGTTTTCGACTCGTGATTTGCGCCAGACGCAGCAAAAGATAATGAAAAACCGCC
>CAUZJO010000242.1:0-3065 GCA_963580245.1 Candidatus Sumerlaeia bacterium
CGACTCGATGGAGCCGCCGTCCCCATCAAGGTGAGCGGCTATTTGGTGGACTAGACGGGGCAACGGTCGTAAAGGAGGACTCAGGTCCTTCGTCATCTGCATCTTCGCAGACGTAATTGTCGCGGTCGCCATAGTCCAAGGGTTGAGACGGAGTGGATAGGGTCGGGATACGGTTGGGGCGCGCGGCCTTGGGTGCGCGAGAGTCGAGGTCGGCGGCGCAATAAAATTCGAAAATGGGGACGAACGTCGTTGTACACTCAAGGCCAATTTCTCGAGGGCAAGCACGCCCTGATCACCGGCGCCGCACAGGGCAACGGCAAGGCGATCGCGATCGAGCTGGCCCGGCTTGGATGCGGGTTGAGCCTGATTGACATCCAGCGCGATAAACTCGCGGCGGTGGTTCGGGAAATAGAGGCACAGGATATCAGGGTAAGAGGCCGGACCGCCGACTGTTGCGCGGTGGAAGCCCTTCCCGGTCTCGTGGATGGACTGGTCGCCGATGCTGGCCCGATCGACATTCTGGTCAACAACGCCGGCATCATCAGGCTTTCAGCCTTTCCCGACGTGCCCGCCGAAGAGTACGACACGATCATGAACCTGAACGCGCGCGCGGCGTATTTCATGATGCAGTCGGTCGCGCCGCACATGCCCGAGGGTGGCAGGATCGTGAACATTTCATCGGTCTCGGGTATCGACGGGCGGACGCTTTCGCCCCCTTACGCCGCCAGCAAGGCCGCCCTGATCACCATGACCAAGACCGTGGCGCGCGCAATGGCGGGCAGACGGATCACGGTCAATGCCATCGCTCCGGGCATGATCGACACGCCCTTCCATCAGCCGCTTGATCGTAAACTGGGCGTCGAGCAGGCCGGCCTGCAACCGGGAGAATTCATCCGCGAACGCGCCAAGGATATCCCGCTGGGACGCATGGGACGCGCCGACGAGGTAAGTGCCAGCGTCGCCTTCCTCGTTTCTCCCGGCGCCGATTACATCACCGGCGAAACGTTAATCATCTCGGGAGGGTGGATGATCGACTGAGATGGGAAGGCAAGGCGCGAATGATCAACGACGACCTTGAGTCCGCCAAACTGGGCGATGAGGGTATCGATACCGTGCCGATCAATAATCCCACGCGATTACTCACTTGGTCTGGAAACGGATAAGCATGAGGTTTAACGGTGAAGTGGCTTTGGTGACCGGAACGGGCAGCGGCATTGGTCTGGAGGCGGCGCGAATGTTCGCGCAGGAAGGATGCCGAGTGGCCGCCGGGGTTCATCGCGCCGAGGACCTCGACCGGCTCGTCGATCAGCCCGGCGAGATATTCTCCTTCATCCTCGACGTCACCGATCAGGCGCAGTGGGAAAACGCGATCCAACGCGTCATCGAACGGTTCGGCAGGATCGACATCCTGTTTAACAACGCGGGCTCCACCATCCGTGGAGACATCGTCGAGACCGATCGTGAGTTGTGGGATAAAACCATTAACATTAATTTGAACAGCGTATATCTCGGGTGCCGCGCGGTGATTCCGCACATGCTCGAGCACGGGTCCGGCGTGATTGTCAACAATGCCTCAATCAACGGGATTCGGGGCAATTGGAAACTTATCGCCTACAGCTCCGCCAAGGGGGGCGTCGTGGCCATGACGCGCTCGTTGGCCTTGGATTGCGCCCAGCGCGGCATCCGCGTCAACTGCATTTGTCCGGCCACCGTCGGCGACACGAGAATGACGCAGGACACCATCGGCGCGGCGGAGGATCCCGAAGCGATGAAGCAGGCCTTTGCGAGCTTGCACCCCATCGGGCGAGTCGCGACGGCGCGCGAGGTGGCCGCCGTGGCCGTGTTTCTCGCGAGTGCGGACGCTTCTTTTATGACCGGCGCGGTCATACCGGTCGATGGCGGGCGCGCGAGTCGTTGACGACGCCCATGGGGTTTGGGTGTTTGTCATTAGCATTAGAGGAGAAAAGTTGAGACATGGAACCTGTCGGCGTGGCCTTAATCGGAACGGGGATGGTCTCGGAACTTCACGAACAGGCCCTGCGTGAACTCCGCAGCGCCAAATTGGTGGGCTGCGTCGGCGGCGGACCCGAAGAAACAGAGCGCCGCGCCGGGCAATGGGGCGTCCGGCCCTATGCCGATATCGATACATTGTTAAACGATCCCGCGGTTGACTGCGTTTTCGTCCTATCTCCGCTCGAGAAACACGTCGAACACGCGACCCAAGCCTTGCGAATGGGTAAGCACGTCCTGGTCGAAAAACCCGTAGGACCCAATCCCTCTGATATTCGCTCATTAGACCAAACGGCCAAGCAGTGCGGTCGCGTTTGCATGCCGGTTCACAATTACATCTACAACCCCGAAGTGCGCAGGACCAAGCGCTTGATCGAGAACGGGGACCTGGGCAAAATCTGCGCCGCCTGGATCAATTACATGATCTATCATCCCGAAGAAATCGCCGGGCACTATCCCGGCATCCTGCGCCAGGTGGGGACGCATCATTTCTACACCCTGCTCTACCTCCTGGGCCGGCCCGACCGCCTCTACGCGTCCGACGCTCACCTTATTTACGAAAAGCTAACGACCGAGGACCAGGTGATGCTGCAACTCGAAATGCCCGGCGGCGCGCACGTCTCGTTGTTCGCCAGCTTCGCCATGAACGACGAGACCTCGGACTCGTGGATGTTCATGATCAAGGTGCTGGGAGCCAAGGGTGGCTGCCATGTCACCTGGAAAAGCGCCATCTTCGCGCGCCCGCTCGGAACCATGTCGCAAGCCATCGTCCCTTACGAGGAAAGCTTCACCAACACCGACCGCTACTTCATCGAGGAATGCATTGGCCACGGCCACCCGCCCCTCTCGACCTTGGAAGACGCCGCCGTGGCTGCCGAACTAATCGAAGCCGCCGAAGAATCAATCAAAACAACAACACCGTCTCCAATGCTTAATGCGTAAACCTGCAAAACGAGAAAGGATTCGTTATCGTGACACTTCTTCAATCACAAACCCGACATCGCCCCAAGGAACCGGCGCGCGAATCAATCCGCGAGAGGAGGACTCTTGCTTGG
>CAUZJO010000243.1:0-2906 GCA_963580245.1 Candidatus Sumerlaeia bacterium
AAGGCCAAGGATAACCTGGGGCACAGCAGTCTTGCGATCACGGGAGCCTATCTGGCCCACATTGCGCCTCACGAAAGGATTCAGACGGCCCGCCGGCGCGAGTGGAACGCCACCGGGCTCTGATCGAATCACGGAACACAAGACGCCGAAAAAGGGCCGACCATATTTCGAGCTTCGCTATCGTGACAGGACGACGGGGCTTGAGGTGAAGCGGCGGCTGAGCGGCATAGACCGTGAGGAAGCGAGGACGGTGGCCGATCACCTGATGGCGCGGTCCTATCAGGGCAAGGGATACCTACCCGATCAGGTGAAATGCCCGACCATCGAGGAGGGCATTGTCGAGGCGGTCCGGTTGTCGCGGGCGTGGTCCGAAGTCAAGGCCGATATTCTCAGGCGGTCGAAGCCGTTCCTGGCATTCATCGGCGCTAACTATCCGGCGGCGCGGACATGGGCCGACTTGCGGCCCGGCATGGCGGAATCCTATCTCCGCCATTGCGAAGGGTTGGGTCTGGCCCATGGTTCAATCCGTCATCGGCTTGTGGCGGTTAAGGCCGCATGGCGGCGTATGGCGCAAGACTGGCCCGAACTGGTTAAACCTCTGCCCCGGCTCGCGATGCCTGAGAGGCCCCGGTTGGAAGTCGAATGTCTTGGCCCGATGGAAGTGGCGGCGCTGTTGGACTGGCTTAAGGCCAATTCCCCGGTGCTGTGGCTGATGGCCTGTCTCATGGCCTTGGGCGGACTGAGGGTGCTCGAAGCGGCGGCGCTCAGGGTCATGGACGTTGACCTGGCGGTGGGGACCGTGACGATCACGGACACTGCCCACCATAAGGTTAAGACGAAATACTCCGACAGAACCATCCCGGTATGCGCGGAAGTCATCGAGGCGTTGAAGGCGGCAATCTCAAACCAACGGGTTAGACCGGCCACGGGTGAGATATTCACCAATGCGGACGGCGGTTTGTGGAAAACACTGTGCCTCTCGCATCGTCTGATGTTCACGCTACGGCGGGCGGCGCGGGATTTGGACAACCCCCGGCTGGCAACGGTGAAGACGCGCAAAATGAGAGCGAGCTTCACCACGATGGCCTTGCGGCTCGGATGCCCGGACGGTCTGGTCCAGCGGTATCTGGGCCATGCCGGGCGAACGGTCATGGACGTTCACTACAGGCGCGTCGACTTGGATGAATTGCGGACGGTTTCGGACACGATGGGGGGCTGGCGAGCGGCTTTCAATTGGAAAGATTCGGGAAACATTCCGCTTGAAGCCATCGCAAACGGTCGATTTCATTGGGTTTAAAAAGCCTAGAGCAGAGGACTGAAAATCCCTGTATCGTGAAAAGGAGGGGATGTAACAATCAAAATAGGCTCTTGGATGACCGGACTCCATTCTTTCTGTCATCCTGAATTTCAACGTATGATTGGAGAAATGACGGTGAAGAAGATCGTTTGTTTCAAATGTCTGCGCGTCTTAAAAACCATAATCAGTTTCTTGATTCTTGCTCCCTGTTGCTTCTTGTTCATGCGAAGCAGAGGGCTTGCGGACACGGTGTTGTTCCAGGACGATTTCACTGGTACCGCGGGTTCTGCCGTCGAAGGGACAAAATGGGATGTCATCGGTATCCCACCCGGAGTTTCCGCAAATCTGGATGGCGCTGGCTCCGTTCTGTTGGATAGCACGGGCGATGAAACATGGCAAAGTCCGTTTTTGCGCTCGAAGCAGTCTTTTGTCATCGACGGTTCCGCTGATATTAAGGTCGAGTTTCTCGGTGTGAACGTGTTTCGGACAGCTGCGGATGCTCAAGTCGCAGCTCCTTCCGGGACGAAGCTGAACACGGTTTGCTATCTGGGCTTCCAGAACACCGGCGCCGGGGGGCATGAATACAGTCGCGGCGACTTTTACCACCCTTACGGCTGGATGCGCTACAACACAGACCAGAATGGGACCGGCTATGAATCGGGGATTGGGGGCGATACTTTGGACACCGCTCCCTACGATGAGGGAGGTTCGCGTGTTGATATTATGCCGGGCCCGACGCATGATCAAGGGATCATCTTCAGGATGGATGGGACGCTCGAGTGGTATATTGATGGCAATAGAGCGTATCCCTCCCCACAAACCACCTCGGGCTCGGGTCCTGATTTGGCCGACATGCTGAGTCACTACAGTCGGTCGGAGGGGCCTTATGTTATCGAGATTGATATCCATGGCGGTCTCGCAGGAATGGATGGGCCGGTGGATCAACGGATGGCTGTCAGTGGGGTAAGGGTAACGCGCCTGGGGGCTGACACCCCCACGCCCACTCCCACCGCGACGCCCACCCCCGCCCCCACGCAGCCGCCGGTGTTGCAGACGACCGGGCGGGTCATGCTCGAGGATGACTTCCGTTACAACAACCCCGATCAGCGCGATATGCCGCAGACCGAGGGTCCGGCGGCCTCAGACCAGGGGTTCGGGTTCCAGGAGTTTCCGTTCGGCAACTACGACATTGTCAACGGCGTCGCGTTCGGCACCGACGGCTCCGGTTGGTGGTCTAACGCGACCGCAGGCTTCACCCCCAACACATGGGATGGGAACACGAACCTGCTGATGCCGATGCTTGACCAGTGGCACCAGTACATCGACAACCGTAGATGGGACGGGAAGCCCATCTCGGGCGACCTGACGGCGGGCCACACCTACGACTTCGTGATCGTGTTCACGATGCCCGACGCCTCGGGATCCGAGTCATTCGGGCTGACGATCAACGGCGCGCACAACGACGCCGTGGTTCGGGTGCTTAATATCACCAACGGCGAGGTGTCCTTCTCGAACCGGGTGTTCAACGCCGACAACGACCTGGCGACCGGCCAGTCGGTCAATCTGGGTCAGCCGCAGTCGTTGCTGATGTGCATCGACGACTCGGACG
>CAUZJO010000244.1:0-2786 GCA_963580245.1 Candidatus Sumerlaeia bacterium
GATCCAAGGGGGTGAATGTTGAAATTGCCGGCCGTGAGAACTCAAAAGAGCTTCTTCGGCCAGAATCCATGGTCAAATCCCTTGCCTTTGGCCAGGCACGGTGGGATGATCCACTCAAAGATCAGGAGAATCAAACGATTTGGTTAGCGAAATGGGAAATGTCGGTAAAGATCAGACATTTGCAAGAGGCTCAGGGCTGAACCAATGGGAAAAACAGACATCGCGATCATCATAAACAGAGTTGCAACCCATCTCGCGCTCGCCTTCTGCGTCTTAGCGACTCCCGGCCCACGCGCTGCGGGGCCTCTGAGTCCGCCGGGGACGGGCAATAATGACGGTTCGTCGGGCCCGGTCTGGCGCTGGAATGAGACCATGGGCAACAAAGTGACCCTGGACGGCCTCTCCTCGCTCGAAGTCCTGGTCAACTCTGAATTCAATCAGTACATCGACACGACCATCCCCGAGCCGCTGAGCGGCAAGTCGCTGGCCTTCGTCGCGATTTTCTCGAAGAACGCCTTGGGCACAAACAGCGTCATGGGATTCGCCCGCGACCAGGGTTGGGGGCAGGGCGCCGGCCCGACCAAGCAACGCTTCTTCAAGATCAAAAACGTGAATCTGTTCATCGCCCAGGAGTTCGTCCCCACCACCACCGACGAGGACACCGGGGTCGATATCGTCCCCGACACCCCCCAGGGCTTGATGATCAAGGTGGCCCCCGATGGCGGCGTGACCTATTTCTATCAGAACGGGGGGGACAAGAACATCCAGAGCGAAGCCTGGCGCGACATCACCCCGGCCTCCAGCCCCGCCGGCAACCTCTCCGGATTTGATCCCTCGGTCGGCATGATCGGCGTCAACAGCCTCACGGGCGGGTTGGGAACGATCCGGATCGACAAAATCGGGCTGTATGATCTCACGAACGGTGTTTCAGCCATCGTCGAGGATGAATTCGAGGACCGCGCGGGCGACCCCCGGCCTCTGCCAAAGCTCAACAACCTATTTCCCTTCGGCGGCCGCCAGGGGACCGTTCAAGACGTGCTGATCAAAGGCGAGAACCTGCAAGGCGCCTATGCGATCTGGTTCGGCAAGGGGAGCGAGGTCTATGTGCCCGATCCCGCCGGGCCGACCCCCGCAGGCGCGAAGATCACGCAGGCCGGTGACGGCTTGCAGGCCGAGATCAAGGGTGAGCCCGCCGCGACCCAGATCAACGTGCGACTGGTTATCCCCCCGGACGCCCCGGCGGGCGATCACGCGCTGAGGGCCGTGACGCCCAACGGGCTAAGCAGCGCCGTGTCTTTCCGGGTCTCGCCCAATCCGGTCATCCGCGAGGCCGATGGGGAACGCAACACCCTCGCCACGGCCCAGCCGATTCCCGTCCCCTCGGCCGTCAATGGCCAGATCACGGCGGTCGGCCAGTTGGACCACTACGTGTTTGAGGTGGACGAGCCGCGGACGCTCAGATTCGAGGTGGCCAAGATGAACGGCAGCGGGTTCGACCCGGTGCTGGCGCTTTATGAGACCAAGGGCAGTTTGCTGGACCCCGACCGCAACAAGCGACTGATGTTCAACGAGGAGATCGCATACGGAACGTTTCCGCCCAACCGCGTCGTCACGTATGACTTCAGCGAACCGGGGCGGTATCTGATCAATATCGGCTCGATTTTCACCCGTAGCGGGGCCGATTTCTGGTATATGCTACGGATTTCCCGCACCGAGCCGTTGGGTCCGCTCGCCGGCGGGCTCGCGGCCGCGCAGGCCAAGCTCCAGGGCTTGCAGGCCCGCGCATTCCGGCCAACCAATTTCAAGGTGGTCAGCGCGGCGGAGGCGGAGGCGGCCCAGCCCGGCGCGTCCCCCGCCGCCTCGCCCCCCGACCCGGGCCAGACCACCGTCATCGAAGAGACGGCCCCCGTCCCCCCGGCCCAGACGCTCAACGGCGCCCAAGAGACCGAGCCCAACGACGAGCCCGGCACGCACACCCTGGCGTTCGCCGTCCCGGCGCTGGTGGAAGGCGTCATCGGCGAGGGAGGGGACATCGACCATTTCCGGTTCACGGCGAGCGCCGGTCAGCAACTGGTCTTCGAGATCGAGACCCCGCGCGCGGCCCCGCCGCTGTTTAATCCGCGCATCGACGTGACCGACGCCGAGGGGAAGGAAATCATCACCAATCTCCAGTTCTCCGGAGCGACAATCACATCCGTCGCCGGCCGCGTGGTTGCGAAATTCGAAACGGCAGGCGAATACCACTTGGCGGTCCGCGACGTCACGAGCGTGCACGGTGGGTCCGAGTATTACTACCGCGTGCTCGTCCGGCCCGAGCTCCCGCACCTTGGCCACGTTCACGTCGCGGGCGAAGACCGCCTGAACCTGATACGCGGCGTCCCCCAGCAGGTCACGATCAACACCCCCCGCCAGGAAGGCTACAACGGAGACTTCGCGGTTACGGTGGAGGACTTGCCGCCGGGGGTCAAATCCATGTTCGGCACGGCGGGCTTGACGATGGTTTTGGTGGCCGAGCCAAACGGGCCTGTTACGATGATGCCGCAGATCATTCGTTTTTCCGGCCGGCCCGTGCTCAATGGCCAGTTCGGTCCCCAATTCCCCGTTCAGGAGCTTCCCGTGATGGTGCTGCCGTAATCCCCGCGCCGCCCATCCGGTTTGGTACCGATTATGCCCACTAAACGATTCCTCTTATTCGCTCTGGCCTTCGGCTTTTCGCTCGTCATGTCGGGCGGCGTCCTTCATCTGTCCGCAGCCGACCAAACCGGCGCGCCGGATTCATCCGTGGC
>CAUZJO010000245.1:0-2775 GCA_963580245.1 Candidatus Sumerlaeia bacterium
GGCAAACACGGGGCAATCTTTTCGTATTGTTCGGGAGTGATCTGCATCATTAAAGGATCATGACGCCATCCGCCCCGAAAGTCAATTGTTTAGTGTTAACAGGCCCTAGTCATGTTGGAAGGGATCCAAGTCTGTCACCTTCCCCACGTGAATCGAGTGGAGGTTCGGCAACATGGATGCATATTCGCCATTCAAGCTCTTACAGATCAGATCCGTCAAGCGATTGATCCTTGGGGTACTTTGCGTTGCCCTTTTGCCATTGTTGACGGGCTGTTACGGGAATTTTCCACTTACGCGCACAATCTATCGCGTCAACGGCCAGATTGGTCGTCAAGTCGGACAGGACCAGACTCAGCACAATATCGCGCAATCGGTCGTCATGTGGTTGCTTATCATTATTCCAGTCTACGGGGTATCGATGGTCATCGACGCGCTCGTTTTTAACCTCGTTGAATTCTGGACCGGTGACGTTATACAGATCGGCAGTGTTCAAGATGCGTCGGGTAGAACCTATAGCCTGCTGCCTGATTCTGGCGGTCGCGGCGCGATACTCACCATATCCCGAGAAAACGAGATTCTCTATGAGGCCAACTTTGTTAAGATGAACGACGACCGATGTGATGTGCGTGATTCAAAAGGCTGCCTTGTCGGTCAAGTCATTAAGAGCGATAATGGTGACTTTAGACTTCTCGACACCAAAGGTTCGGTCATTCGCCAGCTGCCTGCGAATGAGCTGGTCGGTTTCGATCGAATCAATTGAGCCCATGAGTGGTTTCGGGACCATCGTAATGTGTTCGTGCTGGCGCAGGAGTTTACGGAAGCGCATAGCGGGGTCAACCAAGTGCGTGCCCGCTGGATGTCGGCGTTCCCGGCCCGACGCGCCCGCGCGCCCGTGCCGGGGCGAATCCTGATAACGGTCCGTCTCGAAGGATAAGGAATCAAGCCAGGCCCAATTCGATGGGAGAGACTGGGATTAGCCACGGCGAGCATTTGAAAAACATCATAAATTGATTGAATGCCCGACCTGCCTACGGAATAGTTGACCGTTGGAGATTGGGCCGACGTGGCAAGGCCCAGACTCGATAAGAGGCCCCCACGATACCATGGGGCCCCGAGGCCAAGTCGCCTTCAGACGTTCCGTTCCCGTTGCGACTCGCTCAAGCCGCTGCCGACAAAGACCCGTGGCCGACAATTACTTTCAATTACTTGGAAAATTCGAGGAGTTCCTCCGCGTGGAGCGTAATCTTTCGCCCCGCACACGCGACGCATACATCTATGATCTCACCCGCTTCCAAGAGTTCCTGATCCAGCTCTATGGGTGCACGCCCGCGTTGGGGGCCATCGACGCCGAGGCCATCCGCGCGTATCTGAACCATCTTCAACTGGACCGCGCGCACAAGAGCACCACGCTGGCGCGCACGATCTCCTCGATCCGGGCGTTTTTCAATTTCGCCGTCGAGCGTGAGAACATCAAAGCCTCGCCGGCCGCCACCATCCGTACGCCCAAGCAGCCCAAAAGACTGCCCGTCTACCTGGTGCAGCAAGAGTTGGCGCGCCTGCTCGAGGCCCCCCCCGCCGAGCAGCCCTCGGGCCTGCGCGACCGGGCGATTCTGGCCACGCTCGCCTTCACCGGGACGCGCTTGTCGGAGATCGTCGGCATCAATCTCGCCGATCTTGACCTGGAAAACCGGACCGTCCGAGTGCTCGGCAAAGGCTCCAAGGAACGGATCATCCCGCTCAACGAGATCGTCCTGGGGGCGATCAACCAGTACCTCAACGTCCGCGCGCTCAGCGACTCGCCGGCGCTGTTCCTCAACCGGTTCGGTAAGCGCCTGAGCGGCCGGTCGGTCGAGAACATTGTGCGCAAACACGCTCTGAAGGCGGGGGTGTTCAAGGACGGGGTCAGTCCCCACAAGCTGCGCCACACGTTCGCCACGCTGCTGCACGCCCACGAGGTCGACCTGATCGAGATCAAATCCCTGATGGGCCACGCCAGCATCGCCTCGACCCAGATCTATACCCACACGTCCAACTCGCGCCTGCGGGCGGCGGTCGAACGGATCGAAAACGTGACGCGCTGAGCGGAGGCGGGCGCCTCGCTCAATGAATCTGGTCTTCGGTGAAATAGAGGGGGATTTCGCGGGCGGCGGATTCGGGCGAGTCGGAGCCGTGGACCATGTTTTCGGTCGTCGAGAACGCGAAGTCGCCGCGAATCGTCCCGGGCGCGGCCTCGTTGAAGCGGGTCTTGCCCATCATCGCGCGCACCACCTCGATCGCCATGTCACCCTCGATGACCATCGCCACCACCGGCCCGCCGGTGATGAATTGCTTGAGGTCGGGGAAGAAGGGTTTGCTGACGTGTTCCTCGTAATGCCGATCGGCCAGGTCCTCGTCAACCCGCAGCATGCGCAGGGCCGACAGCCTGAGCCCCTTGCATTCAAACCGGCCGATGATTTCTCCGACCAATGCCCGGCGCACGCCGTCTGGTTTGACCAGAACCAATGTTCGTTCATGTGTCATTCGATGTCACGACCTCCCTGTTTACGGTTATTGTTTTAAGGTCTTTGATACCTGGTATGGCTCGCTGAATTAATAGAACGCTGATGGCGCGGATTTTACGGATTTACACGGATCAAAAGAGGACCATACTTTAGTCGATCCTGAAAAAGCCCTGCCCAAGCAGCCCAGCCGATCAGAGCTGAACTCGGGTGAACCAGAGGCATCCGTTTTCGACTCGTGATTTGCGCCAGACGCAGCAAAAGATAATGCAAAACC
>CAUZJO010000246.1:0-2751 GCA_963580245.1 Candidatus Sumerlaeia bacterium
ACGCCGAGGCCGAAATTCTGATCTGCTACATGCCGGTGGGTTCAGAGGAAGCGGTTCGGCACTATGCCGCATCTTGTCTGGAGGCCGGCGTGGCCATGGTCAACTGTGTTCCGGTGTTTATCGCATCCGATCCCAAATGGGCTGGGAAATTCCGCAACGCCGGCCTGCCCATCATCGGGGACGACATCAAGAGCCAGGTTGGCGCCACCATCGTGCACCGAACCCTGACCCGCCTGTTTGGAGACAGGGGCGTGGCCCTTGACCGGACTTATCAGTTGAACACGGGTGGCAACACCGACTTTCTCAACATGACCGCTCTCGATCGTCTGAAGTCCAAAAAGATCTCCAAAACGGAATCCGTGCAGTCGCAGTTGGACAAACGGCTGGATTCCCGGAACATCCATATCGGGCCGTCCGATTACGTGCCGTGGCAAGACGACAACAAGGTCGCATTCATCCGGCTGGAAGGCCGCGGCTTTGGGGACGTGCCGTTGGATCTGGAACTAAGGTTATCGGTCCAAGATTCCCCCAACAGCGCGGGCGTGGTGATCGATGCGATCCGTTGCGCCAAGCTGGGATTGGAGCACGGCATCGGTGGTCCTTTGGAGGCGCCCTCCGCCTATTACATGAAGAGTCCGGCCAAACAGATGCGAGATTCGTTGGCTTGCGAACTGACTAATTCGTTTATTCAAGAGAACTATACCAGAGGAGACGTCAGTGAGCAGGCCTTTCAAATTGGCGTCGCTGAATAGGTCCATCAGCCAACCCGTAGTCAATGGTCCAGCCAGTGGAAATATCGTTCCGACTACGGGCTCGCCCTGGGTGGAGCGGTTTCTCATGCTTCATCGCCGGGTGCGGGACGCAGTCATGATATCGGGGCGTGCGGGAGTAGGGGCCAGGAACGCGAAGGGCGACGACGTCAAGTTGTTCGACCTTGCCGCGAACGGCGCGGCTTTGGATGTCCTCCGGGAATTACGGCAGCCGCTCATCGTCGATTCCGAGGAGAGCGGGCGTCAGAAAATCGGTTCCGGCACGCCGCGGCATCGCCTGGTCCTCGATCCAGTGGACGGGTCAGACAACTGGTCGCGGGGATTGCCGTTTTCGGTCTTGTCTTGCGCTGTCCTGCCGGTCGACGCTCCCCTCCACCCCGATTGGGTCGAAGCAGCTCTGGTCGGGCCGCTTGATCAGGAGATCCCTCTGATCGCGCTCAAGGACTCCGGCGGCTGGGAGGGGAACGACCGGCTTGAAACCTCGCAGGTGCGCAACCCTACCGAGGCCATGATCTCGGTCGAACTCAACCATCATTCTCCGTCACCGGGCCTTGCCCGACTATTGGCCGCTGCCAGGGGAGTGCGGTGCTACGGTTGCGCGTCCCGCGCCCTCTCCCTGGTTGCCGGGGGCGCGACCGACGCCCATGTGGACGTGCGTGGCCGTCTGACTGCGGAAAGCTACCTTGCTGCCGCACGATTGGTGATCGAGGCTGGGGGCTGGGTTGCCGGCCTCGATGGCGGACCCCTGGCGGCGCCGGAATGCTTGACCGACCGCGTCGGCCTAATCGCGGCGTCGAGCCGGGAACTGTACGATAAAATCGTGGAAGTTTTAGGCGATGAACAAAACTGACTTGAGCAACGCGACGCCTGAGATGGCGCTGATCCTGGCCGCCGGATTTGGATCGCGGCTTCGAAAGAAAACCAATACACCTAAACCTCTGACCAAGGTGCTCGGATTGACCTTCGCGGAAAGGGTCGTCTGCACATTGCTGGACGCCGGTGTTCAGAAGTTCCTCGTCACCCTAGGTCATGAGGCCGAAACGGTCAGGGCCCATATTTCCGATATAGCCCGACGTCGCGGCGTCTGGATTGACTTCATCGAAGCCAAGGACTGGGAACAAGGCAACGGCGCTAGTGCCCTGGCGGCCAAGGGTCATACCGGCGAGGCACCCTTCTTCCTAGTCATGATCGATCATCTTTTCGATCCCGCAATCGCACGGGCACTGGCCGACGATCCTCCCGCGCCAGGAGAAATGTGCCTTGCCGTGGACCGCGAAAAGGAAGGTATCTTCGATCTCGACGATGTTACCCGCATCAAAATCGACGACGGACATATTCAGGACATCGGGAAGACGCTCGACGATTGGGACGCCGGCGACACCGGGATCATGCTTTGCACCTCCGGCCTGTTCGAGGGCCTCGAGCGCGCGGCGATAAACAACAAGCATGGGCTTTCTGACGGACTCAGAAATCTGGCGGGCGAAGGCCGGGCGAGAACCGTCGATGTGACTGGAATGCCGTGGCTCGACGTGGACACGCTCGATGCATTGCGTGAAGCCGAACGACGTCTGATGCGTGACCAAAACAGTAAGACCCGGGACGGGCCGGTGTCGCGCCATCTCAACCGGCCGATTTCCCGTTGGTTGAGCCGATATCTGGTGCGCACAACAGTGACGCCCAACCAAATCTCTCTGATCTCCTGGATTCTGTCGTGCGTTGCCGCGGGATCGATGGCTATGAGCGGCTATCCTGCTCTGGCTGCCGGTGGCGCGTTAGCCCAACTGGCCTCGGTCATCGACGGTTGCGATGGCGAGATCGCCCGCCTGAAGAATTTGCAGAGCGAGTTTGGCAGCTGGTTCGACGCGGTCCTCGACCGTTATGCCGACTCTATCCTGTTGTTCGGCCTGATGTGGCACGAATTTACCGCGGCCGGCACGAACCTGTCCGTCTTGCTGGGGTTCGCAGCAATTGTGGGATCGTT
>CAUZJO010000247.1:0-2742 GCA_963580245.1 Candidatus Sumerlaeia bacterium
CCAGCATGTGCTGGAGTTGGGATTGGTGCAGGAGGTCGGCGATCGTGACGGGCGATCGGTCGGCCTTGATGATGGTCCGGACGCCCTCGCGCAAACGCTCCGCCCCCCTGGCCTGGATGCGCAACAGCTCCAGCGCCTTGACGATGCGCCCGCTCAGCACCGGGTCGAAACCATCAAGGATTTCTTCGACTGATTTCATCGCGGCCAGATCCATATTTGTCCTTGTCTCGTGTCGCGTCACCGATCAAATGTCGGCGGGCGAGTTCAAACCGCCCTTCGATACGTTCGTTCCCTGGCAACTCGGGAAATCGGCTCCAGGATTCCCGCAATTTAACACATGATGCGTGAGATGACACGAGACATGAAGACATCTGGAGAATGAGTCGCAGTCCCAAAGGGACGACCGCCTTCAGCCCAGCCATTCATGGCTGGGGAAAAGTCGTCGGTCCCCGTAGAGTCCTATCGGGACGACTGCATGAGGCCTGAAATCCCGGTTCATGCGCGCAATTCTCAGCCGTCCCCACGCGACTCCTTGTCCGACAGCCTGCTAGAGGGGATAGAAAACCTTGATGAGTCCCATCACCACGACCAGCAGGATCAGATGCAGAGGGAACCCGACGCGCACGAAATCCGTAAAGCGATAACCCCCCGGACCATAGACCATCATATTGGTCTGATAGCCGATGGGGGACATAAAACTGGTCGATGCCGCCAGTGCCAAACCGACCATGAACGGCCGCGCGTCGGCCCCGAAGAGCAACGCCGTCTGCAAGAAGATCGGGAACATCAAGACGGCCGCGGCGTTGTTGGTGATCATGGCCGTCAGCAGCGAGGTCATGACATAGAGCACCGTCAACGCCCCGAACGCCCCCATCCCCATCCCCTCCACCAGGTCGACCAGCAATCCCGAGATCGCCCCCGCCGCGCCCGACCGGTCGAGCGCATTGGCCACGCCGAAAGCCGCCGCGATCGTCACCAGCACCTGCCAATGGATGGTGCGGCGCGCCCCGTCGGCACCGAGGCAGCGCGTCGCGACCATCAATCCCCCGATCAGAAAGGCCGCCACCACGATCTCAACCAGTCCGGTCGTCATCAAGATAACCAACGCCGCGAACAACGCAATGGCAATCGGGGCGCGGTCGTGACGCAGCGGAAGGAATCCCTCCACTTCGCTGACCAGGTAAAAGTCGGGATGATTGCGATACAGACGGATGAAGTCGGGGCCGGTCTGGAGCAACAGCGTGTCGCCCGAGCGCAGGCTGATATCGCCGATCTTGGTCGGCAGCCGCACGCCCCCGCGATGAACCGCCACGATCGCCGCGTCATACAGCGAACGGAAATTGGAGTCGCGCACCGTCTTGCCGATCAGCGGCGAGGTTGGGGAGATCACCGCTTCGGTCAGCCTGCGCGCGTGACGGAGCCGGGGATCCACCTCGTAGGCCGAATCGGCGGCCGGGACGAACCCGGGAATCTTCTCCAGGTCCACGATCGTATCGACCACGCCGGTGAAGACCAGACGGTCGCCGGCTTGGATCACCTCGGTGGGGCCGACCGGGGTGATGACCCGGTCCTGGCGATCGATTTCAATCAGGAACAACCCCGTCAGGCTCCGCAAGCCGGCGGCTTCGACCGGCTGCCCGGCCAGCCTGCAGCCCGGCTGCACCAGCATCTCGACGACGTACTCGCGCTTGGCCTCGCCGAACTGTTCGATCAACTCCTTGCGTTCGGGCAGCAAGCGCCGGCCGACCAGGAACAAGTACAAGATCCCGACCACGGCGAAGGGAATTCCGATCTTGCTGAGCTCGAACATGCCCAGGCCGCCATCGATACCTGCCTGGTCCGACTCGATCATCTTGCCATGGACGATCAGGTTGGTGCTGGTCCCGATCAGCGTGCAGACGCCCCCCAGGATCGCCAGATGCGACAACGGCATCAGCAGCTTGGAGGGCGAAATCCCACGCTTGCGGCACCAGTCGACGACGATCGGGATCAACATGACGACGATCGGCGTGTTGTTGAGAAAGGCCGACAGCGGCACGACCATCACGGCCAGGCGACCCAGGACGCCCTTCTCCGAATTGACGGCCCCCAGCAGACGATGGCCGAGCCACTCCAGCACGCCGGTGCTCTGGAGTCCCCCCGCGACGATGAACAGGGCCCCGACCGTCAGCACGCCCGGATTGGAGAACCCGCTGAACGCCTCGGCGGGGTCGATGATCCCGAACAACAGAAATACGACGACCGATCCCACGAAGACCGCGTCCGGCGGCGCCACGTCCCTGACCAGCGCAACCAGGCCCAGCACAATCACCGCCAACGTCAACCACGCTTCAAATCCCACGATCAGTTCTTTCCACCAACTGGCTCCGGGGCCGGCTTCCGCTTTCCAAGTCGGATGCGCCCCGTTCGGCAATCCTCAATCCTAACGGCGATGGGCGCGTTTTCAAACGATTCCGCGCTCCAATGGCCCCACGGCACCCTCCCGCGCCAGTCCTCGATCGCGCGCCCGCCATCGAGACTTGACGGGAAAACGGTCAACCGTTACCCTAAATTTCCTCGTTTGGGGCGCCGGAGTAGCTCAGTTGGTAGAGCAGAGGACTGAAAATCCTTGTGTCCGTGGTTCAATTCCGCGCTCCGGCACCATCGTTTAACCCAATAAAATCAAGGCTTTTGTGGCAAATCACGTGATGCCATAAAACCCCAATACCGTCCCCGTCCTGGCCCGATTCCTGGAAACATTCG
>CAUZJO010000248.1:0-2607 GCA_963580245.1 Candidatus Sumerlaeia bacterium
GTTTGATCCGAGCGATCCGCAAGCGTTGGATTTGCTCGAAAACACGAGCCAAAACGCCGCGCTTGGCCCAACGATTCATGCGAGTGTAAATCGTGTGCCAGTTGCCGTAATGGCTCGGCAGGCCGCGTCATTTGCAGCCGTGTTCCGCCACGTAGAGGATCGCGTTAAGCACTTGGAGGTTGGACAGGCTGACATTTCCCCGCTGTTTCGGCAAACACGGGGCAAGCTTTTCGTATTGTTGGGGAGTGATCTGCATCATCAAAGGATCATGACGCCATCCGCCCCGAAAGTCAATTGTTTAGTGTTAACAGGACCTAGGACCTAAACTCAGTTGGCCTTCAAACGTTTGGATGGGTGTCTCGATCGAGACCTCGAATTTCCTTTGGCGGGCCGACCACCTCCGAGAGGTTCCGGCCGCTGTCAAATTCTTGTCGTTGGAACCTCTGCTTGGTCCGCTTGGCATTGTCGATCTTACCGGGATCGATTGGGTGATCGTCGGTGGCGAAAGCGGCCCGGGTGCTCGACCGATGGACTCGGCATGGGTATTGGAGATACAAAGTCAGTGCCTTAGGGGGGGCGTGCAGAAAAAGAGGAACGGTAGACTCTTGGATGGGCGAACATGGGACGAGATGCCCCGAGGCAATTTCCTAGAGGTATGATGAACGCAAACCCTGTACTGTTTCCACTACCGAAGCGAAGATTCTTGATGCACGTGGAGGGCCTGACCGGCGGACCGAAAATCGGGTTCTCGATCCGGCCATGAGTGACTTTATCAAGTCATTGTTCGACCCCATCCTACTCATAGACGGCCCACCCCGCCTCGGCGGCGTTCGTGACCCGCGAGCACGTGAACCAAAGATGTCCGCTGAGGGGATTGACGTCTTCTTCCCAAACGACATAGACATGATTCGATCCGTCCATCGCGATGGCCGGCCGTTCCCAGTCGCCCTCAAGAGCGTCGGTCAGGTTCGCCTCAACCTGAATGCTTCCCGCGCTCGGATCGTAAATCTTATAGCGAACGTTGGGCGCGGCGCCCGACTCATCAACGTAAACCAGATGGATACAGCCGTCCGCGTCGATGCGGGCGTCGGGATAGCGTTGTCGATCGGCGTTGTCGGTCAGACGGATGCGTGGGTCGAAGCCCTCGGACCCGTTTGCTCGGCGCTCGACATAAATCTCCTCATTGCCGTGGGTCGTCCGGTCGATATAGAGCAGCCACACGTCTCCGGTTTGCGGGTCGGCGATCAGCTTTGGCGGATCGAAGAAGCCGCTGACGCCCGTCCGCGCTCGGCCTATTTCGATGAATGCCATCGTGTCGGGATCGACCTGCCCGTAATAAAGGTTTGTGTCGGCGGCCGTGGTCCCCATCGTCCAGCAGAGATGAAGCACGCCCGCGGAGTCAGCGGCGATCGACGGGAGCGTAAAGCCGGCGCCCTCATCACCCTCCTCGCGGTCGCCGGGGTGGGTCATCCGGATCGAGTCCATCGCCGGCGGGGCCGCGAAGTCGCCGTTGGCGTCACTGATCCGTAGGGCGATTTCAGACTGCTCGGCGTCGTTCCAATGGAAATCGTACCAGACCACAGCGATGCGCCCATCGGGGAGGAGGGCCGCTTTGGGTACAAAACCGTTGTCGCCGCCGTGCTCGGCATCGGACGCGCTCAGGCGGATGTCGGTCGAGGAAAACATCCCGCCCAGGGGGCGGCGGTCGCCGTAGATTTCCAGGTTGTTGCTCCAACTGCCCTGGGCGTCGCTGTGGCGGTGGTCGTGCCAGGCGGCGAAGATTTCACCGGTCGGCCGCATCACCATGGCCGGCAGTCGCCCGCCGATGTCGGTCTGGCCGGCCGCGATGGATTGATCGACCCGCTCGCGCGCGCCCCACCCCTCCGGCGCCGTCCATTGGCGGAACCAAATCCTGTTGGGGCTGGACGGCCCCAGCACGTTGGTGCGGCCTTCCCAATAAATCAGCGCAAGTCCCTCGCCCGGCCCCCACAGCAACTGGCCTTGCGTGCTGCGTGACATCCGCCATTTGGCGGCCGGCATGTCCCCTTCCGTGATGCGCGCGGGCATCTGGAATTGCGGCTGCGCCCGTGCGAACACGAGGGGCAGAATCGCCAGGAGGATTGTCGCCAGCGACAATCGTGGATGTCGATAACACCGTTCGATCATGCTTGTCGCCTCCGTATCACCCGTTAGCCGTGGGCGTTCAACGAACGCCGCACATCTCCAATCGCCGCCGATCGCCCCAGCCAACCGGACGTCATTCTACAACGAACTCGCTCAGCTCGACCGGGATCAACATGCCGAATGCTTCCAGAGCGTCGCCATTGTGCGCGTAAAGCCCCCCGCGCCCGTCCAGAGCCACCGCCCCGTCATACTCGTCGGTCCTCCTGTCAATGACCGAACCGTCGCTCGGGTCGACGATCAGGAGGTCGCCGCCTTCGGCAAGATAGATGGCGTCGAGCGTGGCCGCCATGTAGTCACGGAAGACGAAACCCGTCACGATCGACTCGTTGAAGACCTCGGCGCCGGTCTGGGCGTCGTAGGCGGCCAACCGGCCCTCGACCCCGGCCCCGTAGACGTAAACGTTGCCGTTCATGACGACCGGCG